>JBBQSS010000018.1:0-25056 GCA_038213665.1 Burkholderiales bacterium
CCAGCAGGTTGTTCATGTCGTTGTTGGCGCGTGACAAATCTGCCACCTTGGTTTGCAGCTCGGTGTTGACGGTGCTGAGCTCCTCGTTGATCGACTGCATTTCTTCCTTGGAGGTTTCCAGCTCCTCGTTGGTGCTTTGCAATTCTTCATTGACCGACTGCATTTCCTCGTTGCTGGACTTGAGCTCTTCGCTGGTGGTTTCCAGCCCTTGGTTGGCTGCGCGCAGATACTCTTCTTTGGCTTTCAGCTCTTCGGTGAGCTCGGCAATCTGCACCTGCACCGTGTGACTGGCAAAAGCGGCTGCCACGGGCGTCGGCTGGGCAGCGGGTGCCGCACGCCTGGGCTCGGGTGGGCTCTCCAACATCACCAAAAAAAGCGGCGACTCCAGCGCATTGGCGGGCCCGACCACCACCGGGCACACACTCAGGTTCACCAACGTGAAGTGGCCATTGGTCTTGACACGCACGCCCGGAACATGCACCTTGGCGTGACCGGTGACCACGTTGTGCAAGGCCACTGACAAGTCACGGCGCAGGCCTTCGCGCGCCATTTTCAAAATGTTGTAAATGCCCGCTACGCCAGGCGCAGGCTCCAGGTACATGCCGGTGCGCCCATGCAGGTAAAGAATGTCGCCGTTGCCATTGACCAGCGCTGCCACCGGGGCCACATGCTGCAACAGCGTTTGCTCGGTCAGCTCACGCAGGGAAGCGCTCGACGGCAACGCGGCCTTGTCAAAGGTCTGGGCCTGCGCCTGGTCTTTGCCCACCAGCGGCGGCAAAAACCGGCCCAGGGCGGCACGTTGGGCGCCCTGAAAATCTTCCCTGCGCTGATAAATCTTGGCCTTGCGGTCCAGCACGGCGAACAAATCGCCCTGCTCGCCCGCCGTCTCGGAGGTGCCCAAAAACAGCACACCACCGGGCTGCAGGGCGTAGTGAAACAGCGAGATCAGTTTTTTTTGTAGCTCGCCACCCAAATAAATCATCAAATTGCGGCAACTGATGAGGTCGAGCTTCGAAAACGGCGGGTCTTTGATGATGTTGTGCTCGGAGAACACCAGCAGGTCGCGAATGCCTTTGTGTACCCGGTAGGCACTGCCATCGGGCTCCAGCGTAAAAAAACGCGCCAGCCGCTCCGGCGTGATGTCATCTGCAATGCTGGCCGGGTAAACGCCGCTGCGGGCTGCGGCGATGGCGCGGCTGTCGATATCAGTGGCAAAGACCAGCACTTTGTAGCTGACCCTGAGCGTTGCCAGCCGCTCTTGCAGCAAAATAGCCATTGAATACGCTTCTTCTCCGGTGGAGCAACCGGTGCACCACACGCGCACGGCAGCACCCACCGGCTTGCCTTCAAACAGCTTGGGAATGACCTTGGCCTCCAGCGCCGCAAAGGCCTCGGGGTCACGGAAAAAATTGGTCACACCTATCAGCAAATCGTTGAACAGTGCCTGCACTTCCTCCGGCGTTTGCTGTAAATACTTGACATAACTGTCAATGCCCTCAATTTGGTGCACCGCCATGCGCCGCTCAATGCGGCGGTAAATGGTGCTGGGCTTGTACTGCGAAAAATCGTGCCCGGTGTGGGTGCGCAGCAAGACAAATATTTTTTTCAGGGCACTTTCGCTGAGCGGCTCGGTCACGCTGATGTGGTGGGGGATGCGGCCAAAGGCATGTGCCGAGTAGGCCACGAGCTGTGCCACCATCTTGGCCGGCGGCAGTTCGTAGTCGACCAGGCCGGTGGCCAGCGCACTTTGCGGCATGCCGTCAAACTCGCATGAAGCGGGGGTCTGCGCGATCACCATGCCGCCCTCGGCCTTGATGGCGCGCACCCCCAGCGTGCCGTCACTGCCGGTGCCCGAGAGCACAACGCCGATGGCGCGCTGATGCTGGTCAAGCGCCAGCGATTGAAACAAAAAATCAATTGGCAGGCGGTGGCCGCGCGCTTCAGCGGGCTCCAGCAACTGCAGCGCGCCATTCAAAAACGCCATGTCGCGGTTGGGCGGAATGATGTAGGCGCAGTTGGCCTGTACCACCATGCCATCGGTGACCTCAAACACCTGCATGCGGGTGCAGCGCTGGATCAGCTCGGCGAGCAGGCTTTTGTGGTTGGGGTCCAGGTGCTGTACCAGTACAAACGCCATGCCGGGCGCCACATCAGCCGGCATGCCTGAAAAAAACGCTTCAAACGCTGCCAGACCACCGGCCGAGGCACCAATGCCGATGATCGGGAAATCAAGCGGCCCGGCTTTGGTCAGGGCTGCAGGTGTGCCAGGCTTGGACGTGTCTGATGCGGCGCTGGCCGCTGCAGCTTTCACTTTTTGGCGTGTGCTCATGAAATCCTCGGGTGTCAGGCCAAATAGCCCAGTTGATCATTCATTCACAGTTTAGCGCTTGCCCGCAAGCCTTGCCCTTATTGCTATATAAAAAATAGCTGCTTGCGCAATAATTACGAGGGCTACAGCCTCATTTCTTATAAAATTTTAGAGTGGCCGCAGAGACCCAGACTGCCACTGCCTGCGCTTTGCTTAGGCCCATGCGCGCACTCACTGTAAGCGGCCGGCACTTCTGGCTGCGTGCGCTGGCGAACAGAGTTTTTAAAACAACTCGCCCACAATCAGCCATCACCCGCCGCAACACATGTTGTGCTGCGCGTTCTGATTCTTACCTGGAGAAATCTCATGAACTTTACTCAACACATCACTTTGATGCCCGCCGTACTTTTGGTGGCCGCTTTAGGCTTGGGCGGTTGCGCGGGCATGACTCAACAGGAAAAAGGTACGGCAACCGGTGCGGTACTTGGCGGCGTCGTCGGCAACGCGGCGGGTGGCGGCTTGCTTGGCACGGCCGCAGGCGCTGCGGTGGGTGGCGTAATTGGCCACGAAGTGACTAAATAATTGGCGGTCAGCGACTGCGCCACGGCGTGGGTCCAGCCGGCACGGGCAATGGCACACAAGGCGGCGCAGTCTTGCTGGGCCTACAAGTTCAGCAAGGTGAGGGAGCAAACGCATGGCGATCACGTCTATTTTTTTTACTGCCCAGCGCCTGTTGCTGGCGGGGCTGCTTGCAGCGGGCAGCCAGGCGTGGGCGATCTCGGACGCAGAATCTGCCAGCGCCTTGCGCGCCCAATACACACGTCTGAGCACCCAACTGCAAAAGAACCCCTTTGAGCGGCCTTTGGTCCTTTATTCGCTAGAAACAGCCCGGGGCCTGCAAGGCGACATTTATGCAGTGGTGGCCTACCCTTTTGGCACTGTCAGCACCGGGTTAAAAAATCCAGACAACTGGTGCAAGGTGATGATTTTGCACATCAACACCAAATATTGCCACGCCAACCCCAATTCAGGCGGTACCGCTCTGCGTGTGTACATTGGCAAAAAAACCCCCCAGCCCTTGGCTGAAGCCGCGCGCATGGATTTCCAGTACCTGGAAACGGCGTCAACCCCCACCTATTTTTCAACCGCCCTCAAGGCCAAAGACGGGCCGATTGGCACCAGCGACTATGTGATCGGGCTGGAAGCCGTTGAACTTTCAAAAAACAAGTCGTTTTTGCATTTGACCTACGCCTACCGCGTCGGATTTACCGGTCGCATGGCCATGCAGGCCTACCTGGCCACCGTGGGCGCCGACAAGGTCGGCTTTACCCTGATCGACCAGGACGACAGCGTTGAACCCGACTTGGTGGGTGGCGTGCGCGGCGTCGTGGAGCGCAACACCATGCGCTATTACCTGGCCATCGACAGCTTTTTGGCTGCCCAAAGTGAGTCACCCACCCTGCAACTTGAGAAACGCCTGCAGACCTGGTTCACCGCCACAGAGCAGTATCCGCGTCAATTGCGCGAGGTAGAGCGACCGGCCTACCTTGAGATGAAGCGCGCCGAGGTGATTCGGCAACAATCGGCGCCTTGACTCTCCACTTGTTTTTGACCATGCCACTTGACCTGCCCTTGTATTGGACACTGATCAAAAAAGTTCTTGCCAACTGGATTGATGACGACGTGCCCAGCATGGGCGCAGCGCTGGCTTACTACACGCTGTTTTCGCTGGCGCCCTTGCTGCTGATCGTGATTTCGGTGGCCGGCTTGGTGTTTGGCCAGGAAGCGGCACGCGGCGAGATTGAATCGCAACTGCGCGCCCTGATGGGTGACGCCGGTGCTGCCGCCGTGCAGGCCTTACTGGCCAGCGTGGGCAAACCCACCGAAGGCACAGTCGCCACCTTGCTGGGCGTGCTGCTGCTGCTGATTGGTGCCACCACGGTATTTGGCGAACTGCAAAGCGCGCTGGACCGCATTTGGCGCGTGCCGGCCATTGGCACCACCAGTGGCTGGCTCAACTTGCTGCGTACACGTATGCTGTCTTTTGGCATGATTCTGGCCATTGGCTTCCTGCTGATGGTGTCGCTGGTATTGAGCGCCGCTTTGGCCACCATGGAACGCCTGTGGAGCCCGATGTTTGGCGGCTGGATCACCATTGCCAGCCTCAGCAACGCCGTGGCTGGGTTTGCCCTGGTCACCGCCATGTTTGCACTGATCTACAAGGTGATGCCTCGCGCCCAAGTGCAGTGGCGCGATGTGTGGACCGGTGCCATCTTTACGGCCCTGCTGTTCAGCCTGGGCAAGGCCTTGATTGGAATCTATATTGGCAGCAGCGGCATTGTGTCGGGCTTTGGCGCCGCAGGCTCGCTGGTGGTGGTGTTGGTATGGGTTTATTACTCGGCCCAGGTGTTCCTGATGGGTGCCGAATTCACCTGGATCTACGCCAACATGTTGGGGTCACGTAGAGCGCAAGCAGAACCAAAACCGTTGAACAACACGCCCGTTTAAGGGTGGGGTAAATAACAAAAAGCCTCCTTGGCACTTTGCCAAAGAGGCTCCTGCATCACCGCAGCAAAACCAGAGGTTTAGCGCGGCATCACCTTGCCGCTGTCGTCAGACAACACGATCTCCACCCGACGGTTCAACTGGCGATTGCCAGCGGAATCATTGGCGGCCACCGGATAGGCCTCACCATAACCGCGCATGGCCACACGCTCGCGTGCAATACCGAACCCTTGCAGGGCGGTTTGTACCGCAGCCGCGCGGCGCTCAGACAAAGCCTGGTTGTAATCCGCAGCCCCGGTGCTGTCGGCAAACCCTTCAATCAACACTGTGCGTTGTGGATTTTGCTGCAGCACATTGGCCAACTTTTGCACGGTGTTCATGCCATTCGGCGTCAAACCGGACAGGTCGGTGCCAAACAACACATCACCCAGCGTAATCACCAAACCACGTGCGGTCTTTTTGGCGGCCAGATCGTTCAACTGTGCTTCCAGCTGGGCATTGCGCGCTTGGGCATCCTGGGCTTGACGCTGCGCGTTGGCGGCATCCACTTGGGCGGCTTGTGCGTCGCGCTGGGCCTGAGCGGTCTGGCTTTGGGCCAGCAAGGCATCTTGCTTTGCTTTTTCGGCGCCCAGTTTGGCAGCATCGGCCTCGTTGGTGCGCTGTTCCAGACGCATCTGGTCACGCTGCTTACCAGAATTTGCCACCTCGGCCTCGGCCGATTTTTGCTTGGCTACTTCCTGGCTGACCGCAATTTTTTGCTTGGCGAGGTAGGCCAGTTTGTCAATTTTTTCGGCGCTGTCATTGTCATTGGCAGCTGCGTTGGCCTGCGCCAGGGCATCACCGGCTTGCTTGAGTTCCAGCGGGGCGTAATTGACCACATTGGGGTTGCTTTGCGCCTGGCGGTAATCGCTGCGCGTCTGGTCCAGCAAGCTGGTGGTGGAGACAGAACCACAAGCGGTCACAAGTGCGACAACAGCGACCAAAACAGGCGTCAGGAGAAATTTTTTCATAAGGGCTTCTTTATATCAATAGGGTGAATGGCAGACTTACTTACTTGTTGTTGCGCTCAAGCTCTTCGCGCAGCACGCGAATGTCGTCTTGCAACGCATCGGCGGCGGTTTGGGCTTTGGCTGAGTTGGCCTTGCTGCGGGCCAGCTTGGCATCGACTTGCGCCTGGGCGGCCAGGTCAATCGCCAGCTTGTAGTCTTTGGCGGCCATGGCCTTGTTGGCCAATGCCATCTTTTCGCGGGCGGCCAACATTTCAACCGGGGCGAACTCGGCACCACCGGCACTCGCCGCATTGGCCACGGCAGCATTGCTCACAGCCACGTCGGCAGTGGCGGGGGTCTTCAGGCTGGTGCAACCCACCGAGGCGGCCACGGCCACAGCAAAGAAGGTGGCGGCCCAGTATTTTGTATTTTTCATCATCGTTTATTCCAGTTACTGTTGGTCAAGCGCCCAATCGCGCTCGATAAAACAGGTTGTAACCGACTAATTTGGCGCAGTCTGTGCGCTGGCATACCAAGCGCGCAGACTGCGCCTTATGACGGACCCCTGACTGCTTGCCAAAAATGATGAACGTCTCAAGTTGGTTCCAACTGTGCCTGCGCCACTTTCAGGTTGGCCGCACTGGTGTCAAGGGTTTGTTGCGCCATGAAATTCTGGGCCACGAGCTCTTGGGTGCGTTTGAAACTGGCTTGCGCAATGGCCAACTGCGCCTGCATTTGCTGCAGCTCGGCTTGCTGCAGCTGGTCGTCAAACTGCACCAGAACTTGGCCTTTGCGCACCGGCCCACCGTCTTAGGAAATTAAGCGCGGTGATGCGCCCCACCAGTTCGGGGCGCAGCATCACACTTTGGCGGGCACGCAAACTGCCCACCGCCTGGGCATCGTCGCGCAGGCTCACGGCCTGCACTTTGGCGACTTCCACACCCGCCACACGGGGTGCAGTCGGGGCGCCAGCCGCCGCCTTGCCCGCGCTGCCGTTGGCAAAAGCACTGCCGCTTGAGCCGGTAATTTGCGTCTGCGTCTGGGCGCGCGATTGCAGCCACCAGACGCCACCACCTGCAAGGGCAATACCGAGCACAGCCGCTGCGGCATAAGAGAATTTAGGTGATTTCCAAGAATAAATATGCCCAGATGACGCAGGATTTTTGTTCAGCTGCAAGGCGTAAAAATGGGCGTATAGCGAGCTATACAACCGTTTTTACAACGCAGCAGATGGACAAAAAGACAAGTCAGATGAGTATATTTTTCGCAGGAAATCACCTTAGAAGCCATCAGAGGAATTTTTTTCAGTCAACGCGGCCCAAACAGGCACCGCACTACTGTAGCGAGACTGGGCACGCCCCGCAGGCTTGGGCATCAACGCTGGCTCAACGCAATCGCCACGCCTTGGTTGGCCAGCTCGTCAGCGCGCTCATTGCCGGGGTCACCGTTGTGCCCGCGCACCCAGCGCCACGCGATCTGGTGCGTGCCGCTGTTGACCAGTGCATCCAGCCGCTGCCAGAGGTCAACATTTTTCACCGGGGCTTTGGCGGCGGTCTTCCAGCCGCGCGCTTTCCAGCCTGGCAGCCATTCGGTCATGCCCTTGAGCACATACTGACTGTCGACATGCAGCGTCACCTTGCACGGGCGCTTGAGGGCCGCCAGGGCTTCAATCACCGCCATCATTTCCATGCGGTTGTTGGTGGTGCCCAGCTCGCCGCCACACAGCTCTCTTTGTGCATCGGCAGATTTCAGCAGCGCCCCCCAGCCACCCGGGCCAGGGTTGCCCTTGCAAGCACCGTCGGTGTAAATGTCAATTGGATTCAAACGATGACCTCATTTTAAGAATTTATAAGCTTTTTTGGCCTCTAGCCCTTGTAGAACCAGCGCTACTAGCTACTGAAACAGGAGCACCCGCCAAGCGCAGCGCGGGCTTCCAGGCGGGGTTGAGCAGGGTCATGCCGTGCACCCGCTTGACCGCCACCAAACAGTAAACCGCGCCAAGTATCGGCCACCAGCGGGCCCCGGCCCGGTCCATCCAGCCAAAACGCGCCAGCCATTTGGGGTTGGCCAGGGCCGGGCGATAACACCCAAACTCGCCCGACACAATGTCCAGGCCCAGCAGGCGCAGCCAGTCACGCATGCGCAAATAACCAATGAACGCGCCTGCCTCCGGCAAAAACATGCGGTTGCAACCAAAGCGGCGGTACAGGTGCGCACGGTACTGGCGAAAGCCCCACAGGCTCATCGGGTTCAGGCCACAAATCACCACCCGCCCCTCGGGCACCAGCACCCTTGCCACTTCGCGCAGCGCGGCATGGGGGTCGGCGGTGAGTTCCAGTGAATGCGGCAGCACCACCAGGTCAAGGCTGTTGACGGGGAACGGCAAGGCTGAAAAATCGGTCATAAAAGCGGCTTTATCATGCGGACTTTCGGTGGCCAGCCAGCGGTGCGGCATGCGGTTGGCGGCCAGGGCGTCGAGCTCTGGCAAACCGAGCTGCAGGGCATGAAAACCGAACACATCGGCCACGGCAGCTGCAATGCGTTCACGCTCCCAATCCAGCATGTAAGCTCCCGGCGGAGTTGCCAGCCAATCACGCAAACCTATAATTTGATCGCCCATGAAGTTAATTCCCATCCCTGCTTTTGACGACAACTACATCTGGATGCTGCACGACGGCCGTCGGGCGCTGGTGGTAGACCCCGGTGATGCACAACCCGTTTTGGCCGCACTGCAGCAAAGCGGTTTGACACTGGCGGCAATTCTAGTCACGCACCACCATGGTGATCACACTGGTGGGGTCGATGCGCTGCGCCAGGCCACCGGGGCGCAAGTGTATGGCCCTGCCCTGGAGCGCATGCCGGAGCCCTTGCAACGCTTGAACGATGGCGATGTGCTGGAACTGCTGGGCCTGCGCTTTGAGGTGATGCTGGTGCCAGGCCACACGGCGGGCCACATTGCCTATTTTGGCCACATCCCCTCACAAGACCCGGTGCTTTTTTGCGGCGACACGCTGTTCAGCGCCGGTTGCGGGCGCTTGTTTGAAGGCACGCCAGCGCAAATGCTGGCCTCTTTGACCCGGCTGGCGGCCTTGCCGGAGGCCACCCGTGTCTGCTGCGCCCATGAATACACCTTGAGCAGCCTGCGCTTTGCCCTTGCCGTTGAGCCCGACAATACAGAGCTGCAGGCCTACCAACAGCGCGCGCTTGAACTGCGGCGCAATCACTTGCCAACCCTGCCCTCAAGCATCCGGCTTGAGCGATGTGTGAACCCTTTTTTACGCACCCATTTGCCCAGCGTGGCAGGTGTCGTGCAGCACAGGAGTGCCACCGCACATGACGCCGTCAGTGTGTTTGCCGCTCTGCGAACCTGGAAAGACCAATTTTGAAAAAACTTCTTCACTATCTGACGCTCGGCGTCACCGTCTGGCTGGCGGGTTGCGCTGGCACCGGTGCCATTCGCTCCGGGACAGCCTCTGACGGCACCCCAACAGGATCAGCCTTCGGCTCAAACGACCTGTTCAATCCAAACACGGCGCTCTATCCGGCAGGTGGCCTGAAACCCTTGGCAGCTGCGCGCCTGGGTTCGCAGAGCGTGCATTCCCTGCTGCCACCGGCTGATTTGTGGGACCGCATCCGGCAAGGTTTTGCCATGCCCGACCTGAACACCGACCTGGTGGGCGAGCGCGAGCTCTGGTACAGCAGCCGCCCGGACTATGTGGCACGCATGACCGAGCGTGGCAACAAATACCTGTTCTTCATTGTTGAAGAGCTGGAGCGACGCAACATGCCCAGCGAGCTGGCGCTGCTGCCTTTCATTGAGAGTGCCTTCAACCCGCAGGCGGTGTCGAGCGCCAAGGCGGCTGGCATGTGGCAGTTCATGCCGGCTACCGGCAAGTACTTTGACCTGAAGCAAAACATGTTTCGCGATGACCGCCGCGATGTGATCGAATCCACCCGCGCGGCGCTGGACTACATGCAAAAGCTCCACAACATGTTTGGCGACTGGCACCTAGCGCTGGCGGCCTACAACTGGGGTGAAGGCAGCGTGCAGCGGGCCATCAAAAAAGCCAAGCTGGCAGGCACCGGCACGACTTACATCGACTTGGTCATGCCGATGGAAACCCGCATGTACGTGCCCAAGTTGCAGGCCGTGAAAAACATCATCGCCAATCCGGACTCGTTCAGGGTCAACTTGCCAGAGGTTGGCAACCACCCCTATTTCCAAACCGTGGACATCCGCCGCGACATTGATGTGGCGCTGGCCGCCAAGCTGGCAGAAGTGCCGCTGGAAGACTTCAAAGCGCTCAACCCCTCGCTGAGCAAACCTGTGCTACTGGCCTCAGGCACGCCGCAGATTTTGCTGCCGTGGGACAACGCTGAGCGGTTTCAGGCCAACCTGGAAGCCTATGGCGGCGGCCAACTGGCCAATTGGACTGCCTGGGTTGCACCCGCAACACTCAATGCCGCCGAGGCTGCCAAACAGGTCGGCATGGAAGAAGATGAGTTGCGCAGCATCAACAAGATTCCACCACGCATGCTGATCCGGGTGGGCTCAACCCTGCTGGTGCGTCGCTCTGCCGGCATCAATGTGGATGTGTCTGAGCGTGTGGCCGACAACGGGCAACTGTCCTTGTCGCCGGAAGTGGTGCTGCATCAAACCGTGATCAAAGCTGGCAAAAGAGACAGCGTGGCCAGCCTGGCCCGACGCTTTCGCGTCAGCCCGCAATCCGTCGCCGAGTGGAACCAGGTGACTGTCCGCGCATCGTTCAAATTGGGCCAAAAAGTGGTGCTGCTGTTGCCGCAAAAAATTGCGTTAATGGAAAAATTGACTGCAAAATCGACCCGGGCAGTGGCTAGCCGCAAAATCGACCCGAAAAAGAAACCGACCCGGTTGGCCCGCAAATAAACAGGCGCTCACGGCGGGTGATGATGACCTGCCTTGTGCGTTGGCTGATCGCGTGATCAGCCGCTGATCACCTGTAACCGGCAAACAAAATGGCCACGTTGACGACCAGCGCCAGTGCCCAGACCAGGCTTCTGACACTGGCCAGGTCAGCCACATACAGCATGATGTAGACCATGCGCAACACCACATAGACAAAGGCCAGCAGGTCGAGCCGGGTTTGGTAGGCGCCCAGTTGGTGGGCAATGATGACCGCCCCGATGAAAAACGGCAAGGCCTCAAAGCTGTTGGCCTGCGCCGCATTGGCGCGGGCGCGCCAATCGGTCTGGCGCGACAGCCAGGCACGCGGGTTGGCGTTATCGAAACCGCCCTCACGCGGGGGCTTACGGAATGTCCCCCATTTGGCGATGCCGGCACACACGATGGGCAGCAAAGCGGCCACCAGCACACACCAGTAGGCCAGGGTAAAGCGGGCAACGGTCATGACGTGTCTCCAAAAAATCAGCGCCGGTCAACCAGCGCATGGGCAATGGTGCCCAAGTCGACATACTCCAGCTCGCTGCCCACGGGCACGCCGCGCGCCAAGCGGGTCAGGTGCAAACCGTGGGCTTTCAGGCCTTGGCTGATGACGTGGGCGGTGGCCTCGCCCTCAGCGGTGAAATTGGTGGCCAAAATTACCTCTTGCACCGTGCCGTCAAGCGCCCGGTCAAACAGCTTTTTCAGGCCAATGTCATATGGGCCAATGCCGTCAAGCGGGCTGAGTTTGCCCATCAACACAAAATAAAGGCCTTTGTACGCGCCGGTGCGCTCCAGCGCCGACTGGTCGGCCGGGGTCTCGACCACGCACAGCTGGCTGGTATCGCGCCGACCATCCAGGCAGGTGGCACACACTTGCGCCTCGGTGAAGGTATGACAGCGCTCACAGTGGTTGACGTTCTGGACTGCATGGGCCAGCGCCGTTGAGAGCGCCTGCGCCCCCGGGCGGTCATGTTGCAACAAATGAAAGGCCATGCGCTGCGCCGACTTTACGCCCACGCCCGGCAGGCGCCGCAGCGCCTGGACCAAGACCTCAAGCGCGTTGGTGTCGGACATAAAAAGTGATCAACTTGGAATCCTCAAAAAGCATCGGGCGAAGCGAACAAGCGTCAGCCTAGGCGGACGCAACGCAGCAACCGGAACGTACTTCACGTACGTGAAGATTGCGAGTACCGCCCAACGACGGCGCATGTTCGCGCGCCAGCCGATTGACGTGAAACAACAAGAAATGGTGCATATCCCCGCAAAGGCCCAGCCCCCTGGGCGAAAAGTTCTATGTATGCCCGGAGCCTATCGCCCAGAGGGCTGGACTCCTACACAATAAGCTCGGGTGCCTTTCTAATTTCATGTGTCTGGGTGGCTGTGCAGCCCTGCGAGTTAGAAAGGAAATTTCATCCCGCCTGGCAAACCGGGCATGCCGGCGGTGATCTTGCCCATTTTCTCTGCCGAAGTCTCTTCCGCCTTGCGCACTGCGGCGTTGAAGGCTGCAGCCACCAGGTCTTCCAGCATGTCTTTGTCGTCAGCCAGCAGGCTGGGGTCGATGGTGATGCGTTTCACGTCATGCTTGCAGGTCATGAGCACCTTCACCAAGCCCGCCCCGGACTCGCCGGTGACCTCCACATTGCCCAATTCGTCCTGGGCTTTTTTCATGTTGTCCTGCATCGCCTGCGCCTGTTTCATGAGGCCGGCGAGTTGTCCTTTGTTGAACATAAATTTCCTTGTGTGTTTGAAATTAAAAAACTGCGGCAATGAACCCGCGTGGGTTCAGGCGCCAAATCGATCAGCCACGGTCTTGCGTCAACCGGGTTTGATGCTGCCGGGCACGATTTTCGCCCCAAAATCACGCATCAGGGATTGCACCAGGGGGTCATCGAAAACGATTTTTTCGGCCGCCAGCTGCGCTTGTGCCGCTGCCGCCGCGTTGCGCCTGGCCGGGCTGTCGGACACCCGCCCCACTTCCGCCACCAGTTTGACCGGATAACCTGCCAGCGCCAACGCCGCAGCCAGGCGGTCGCGGCTGCCGGGCTGGTTGAGCGATTCGCGCTCCACACGCAGCAACCATTGGTCGGTGTCGCGCGCCAGCAGCTGCGCCTGCAAGGCGAGTTCCCGCACCATGGCGGTGATGGCATCTGCGGCAATCAAGGCCTGCACCGTGGCGTACCAAAAATCGCCCTCCGGGCTGGCCTGTACGGCGGGCGCGGCGTGCTCAAGCGGCACATCGCGCTTGGATTCAGACACCTCATGCACCTGATATGCTTCTATTTTTGTAGCTACTTGCGCTTTATCTACGGGGGCTAGAGGCCTATTTTCCTTACAAAAGTCCGCGTGACCCTGACCGCCACCTGCTGCGCCGGGCATGTCACGCACAGCCAAATGTTGCCCCGCTGGCAGCAACGCGTCAGCGGATTGAACCGCCATGGGCACAGGGAATGCAGGTAAGACCGTAGGCGTCGGCGAGGCCAGTGCCGCAGTGGCGTCCTGTGGCGCTGTGGACAGGGTGCCAGCCATGTCAGCCGTTGCCACAATTGCAGCCGGTCCTGGCGCTATATCTACTATCGATTGAATAGCGCTTAGCGCATGATTGACGGGGGCTTGCGCATGATTTAACTGAATTATTTGGGTTGGTGCAAGCGCTGACCCGGACACCTCGGCGGGCGCACCCACCTTTTGTACCGGCGCCTCAGGCAGAGGCCGCGGCGCGACTTTCAGAGTTTTTTTTTCCTGCCCGCCAACTTGGCTAGCTGTGGGCTTGAAGGCCAGCAAACGCAGCAGCACCATGGTCAGCGCCGCATATTCATCCGGGGCCAGGCCCAGTTCACCGCGCCCATGCAGACAAATGCTGTACAGCAGTTGCGTCTCATCAGCGGGCATCAGGGCCGCCAGCTGGGCGATGTCGGCGGCTTCCGGGTCGTTGTCGTCCTGGGTGGCATCCGGCACGGCCTGTAACACCGCCATGCGCTGCAACACGCCGCTCATTTCTTCCAGGGTAGAGGCCGCGCTTAGGCCATGGGTGCGCAAGGCCTCCGAAGTTTCCACCACGGTTTTACCGTCGCCTTGCGCCAGCGCCTGCAGCAACCTGAACACATAAGAGCGGTCCACACTGCCCAGCATCTGGCGCACGCTTGCCTCTTGCAGCGCACCCGAGCCAAAGGCAATGGCCTGGTCAGTCAGGCTAAGCGCGTCGCGCATGGAGCCACGGGCCGCCCGTGCCAGCAAACGCAGCGACGGTACATCGGCCGTGACCTGCTCGGTGGCCAACACGTTCTGCAAATGCTCGCGGATGGTGTCAGGGGCCATCGGGCGCAAGTTAAATTGCAAACAGCGCGACAGCACTGTCACGGGCACTTTTTGCGGGTCGGTGGTGGCCAGCACAAACTTCAGGTATTGGGGCGGCTCTTCCAGGGTTTTCAACATGGCGTTGAACGCCGTGTTGGTCAACATGTGCACCTCGTCGATCATGAAAACCTTGAAGCGACCCTGCACCGGCTTGTACACCGCCTGCTCCAGCAGGGCCTGAACTTCGTCCACGCCACGGTTGGACGCGGCATCGAGTTCGGTGTAATCGACAAAGCGGCCACTGTCAATGTCGGTGCACGCCTGGCATACCCCACAAGGGGTAGCGGTGATACCACCCTGCCCGTCCACGCCCTGGCAGTTGAGTGACTTGGCCAAAATGCGCGACACCGTGGTCTTGCCGACACCGCGCGTGCCGGTGAACAGGTAGGCATGGTGCAGGCGCTGGGTGGTGAGCGCGTTGGTGAGGGCTTGCACCACATGGTCCTGCCCCACCATCTCGGTGAAATTGCGGGGGCGATATTTACGGGCAAGCACAAGGTAAGACATGCCCGGATTCTAAAGGGCGACCCAAACATCGACCTGGTTTGACCGGGGGTACGTCAAAGTGCCTGACCGCTAAATCCATTCACTCCGACAACTTTTGAGGGCTTGATTAAGGCTTTACAATCTGCGCTGACGGGCCTTCCCGCATGGTAAAGCGGCCAACCGGGTCAGGTGGGGAACCAAGCAGCCCTAACTGTAGAGCCAGTGCCGGGGTCAAGGCTCGTCAACCTTATTGAAACAGTGAACGAACTCAATGGGTTAACGTGAAACAACTTTCATATCCCGAGGGCGGGCATGCGTCCATGAAAGTCAGGCCAATTTCGGTCCGTTGGCACTTGTGGCCCCCGCCCCTTGCCATCATTGATGGCTCAGCGTCCCGATGAGCTGGCAACACTGTTCAATCAGCCACGCTTCACTTTAATGACCCAGCTTTACCGCAGCAATACGGCTTTTCGCACCTGGTCGTCAAGGCGATAGTCGATTCCATCATGCAAACCGACTCCTCTTGTCAGCCGATTGAACACTTGAAATCGAACCACGCGGTACTCCTCCTTTTTGGCGGACCGCAGTGTGGCGTGTGCCGTGCAATCAAGCCAAAGCTCGAGTGCCTGATGGAACAGCGATTCCCTGAAATAGCGATGCGCTATGTGGACTGTGCAGTTAGTCCCGACATTTGCGCTCAACATGGTGTTTTCAGCCTGCCCGTGGTGCAGTTGTATATTGAAGGCCACCTGTACTTGGCGCGCGGTCATAGTTTTAGCCTGGTTGAACTTGGCGCCGAAATCGGGCGAATTTACAGCCTGTGGAAGCCCACTCTTGGTGAGCTTTAAAGGAACAGGCTGAAATCAATCTTGGGTTTCGACTTGGAAAATACGCCATTTCTGTGCCCCTCACCGACTCGCATGTCAATTAAACGGCTTGAAGTTCCCCTTACCGTCAACTTGGAACGAACCTTTTTGACCAGTCATTGCCTGATTCCGCAAGCCTTGGCGGCCAAACTGAAAAAGTCACAACCGGAACTTTGTTGCGCAGGATAGTCGTCTTGGTCTGGGTTCAGGTCTTGGCAGACCAAAGGTGTGCCTGGCGGCACTGCGCCGAATTTCGAGCTCATCGTGTTGCAGGCAGACGGCACGTCAGCGGAATGTGGCAGCGGCGGGGTCCATTCGCTGGTACCAAACGGACACAACAATTGCTGCAGCAATTGCCTGTACCAGCGCGATTGTCATCACTGAGCCACTCCACCCCCAGTGCATAAAGGCCGTCCCGGCACCCCAGGTGCCGACTGCACCGCCCGCGTAATAACTCATGTAATAAATGCCGGTGGCCAGCGAGCGCCCCTCGGTTACGTTTTTGGAAATGGCGCTGATGGTGGCAGACTGGCACAGAAATACGCCGCTTGAGCACACCGTCAGTCCAATGACGATAAGGGGCAACGATGTCACAAGCGTCAACAGCAACCCGGATGCAGAAATTGCCAGGGCCAAAAGAAGTGACCTCATGAAACCCAGGCGGTCGATATGACGCCCTGCAAGCGGGGTCACCAGGACGCCAACAAGGTAGACGCCGAACACGTTGGCCAATCCGGCAGCAGAAAGATTAAAAGGCTCAGACGCCAAATACAGGTTCACATAAGTGAAGGTTCCCACCAATGAGAACAAGACACAGAATCCCACTGCGCAGGAGGCCATCAAGCGCTTGTGCTGAAGGTGACGGGAAAGCGTGCCGAGTGCGCCACTGAAGTTGCGGTTCGGGACAAAGTGACGCGACACTGGCAGCAGCCACAACACGAGCAACGCCCCCAGAAAATTCAGAATGGCCAAGGTGACGAAAGCCCCTCGCCAGCCCAACAAGTCGCCCAAATGTCCTGTGATGAAGCGACCGCTAAAACCGCCCATGACTGTGCCACCTACGTAGGTGGCGGTCATGCGGGCGACACCGCCGCCATCGCGAAATTCTTCTGCAATGTAGGCAATGAGAACCACCACAATGCCGGGTACGGCCAGACCCTGAATAAAACGCAAGGCTATCAATGCATTCAGGCTGTGAGAAATGGGTATCAAAGCGGTGGGGACCGTCATCGCAAACATGGAAAGGCACAGGATGCCTCTTCGCCCAAAGGCATCAGACAACATGCCCATGATGGGGGAAACAAGTCCGACAGCCAGGACAGTGGCGCCAACTGTCATACCGGCTTGTAACGCAGAGGCATGAAAGTCATCCATCACCATAGGAAGTACAGCCTGGATGGAGTAGACGTTCAGGAATGCAAAAAAACCAATGAGCCAAACGATGGGTTGGGATGCCTGCGTGCCATTGCCGAGAAAGAAAAGACGGAAATTGGTGGCGGGCATGGCGGCATTTTAAGTTTTTGATTGATTGTGTCTAGATGCCACAAAAGCTACACAGATTAAGCGGCAGTAAAACCAATTGACTGCTGGAACTCCTGCTTCCTGCGCCAACAGGCGTTTACTTGTTCGGGTTGCGGCTTTGGGCCTTGCCTGTCCCGCCCACGCTTCGTGGCTCGGGCACCGATGAGATCTCCCAGCGCCCGAGAAGAAAAGCTTTCCGGCACGCTCAGGGTCTCAGACCGCGCAGGATCACAACATGTCTTGCGATTGACGACATGCGCCGTATTGCCTTCTGACATAGCAACGTCATGGGCATCCTGATTGATTGATTTTGCGGCCCTATGACTAGCCTGCCGGTTTCCCCCTGTCAATGCGTCGCCCCACACCTCGCAATGTGCCACACATGACTCGGGGTCTGAGTGATTCGCCATTTCGTCCCAGTCTTGAACTTCTCAATCCACGACTATCTACCGGCTTACGTTTACGCACTGCTATAATTTATGTAGCTACTTACGCTTATTAATAAAGGGCTAGGAGGCTATTTGTCATTTAAAAACGAGAGAACACCCTGCGCCGCACCTACACCGCTGGCCAGACAGGCTGTCAGCAGGTAACCCCCGGTAGGGGCTTCCCAGTCCAGCATCTCACCGGCACAAAACACACCCGGCAGCGGCTCCAGCATCAATTGTTCCGTCATGCCCTCAAACAGCACACCCCCGGCACTGCTGATGGCTTCATCCAGCGGGCGGGCGGCGCTCAAGGTAATCGGCAAACACTTGATGGCGTTTGCCAACTGCACCGAATCGTGCATTTGCGCTTTGCTCAGCAACTCATGCAGCATGGCCGCTTTGATGCCGTCAATGTGCAAGCGACTTTTCAGGTGGCTTGACAGTGAGCGCGAACCACGCGGGTGCTGCACCTCGGCCAGCACGCGCTCAGGCGGCATGTCAGGCAACATATCCAGGTGAAACGTGGCGGTGCCATGGGCCATGATCTGGTCTCGCAGCAGGCGCGATGCCGCGTAAATCAGGCTGCCTTCGACGCCGCTGGCGGTGGCCACAAACTCGCCCTTGCGGGCAAACTTGATCCCCTGCGCGTTGGTGAATTCAATGGCCACCGATTTGAAAGGCTGGCCGGCAAAACGGCTGACAAAGTGCGCGCTCCAGCCGTTTTGCACGTCAAAACCGCAGTTGGCAGGCAACAAAGAAGCCACCGCCACGCCTTTGGCCTGCAACCACGGCACCCACGCGCCAGTGGACCCCAAGCGCGACCAACTGCCACCGCCCAGTGCCAACATCACAGCATCGGCCTGCACTTGAATCGGGCCATGCGGGGTGTCAAAGTCCAGACAGGTCGGGGATGTAGCTTGACCATCGGCATCGGCATCGGTTTCTGGCGCAGGCTGGTGCCAACCGGTCCAGCGATGACGCATGAAAAACTGCACGGCTGGCCCTTTTTCAGGGTGACGCAGCCGGGTCAGCCAGGCCCGCAGCAGCGGCGCCGCTTTCATGTCTTTGGGGAAAACCCGCCCGGAGCTTCCTACAAAGGTCTCAATCCCCAAAGAGGCCGCCCATGCGCGCACGCTGGCAGGGTCAAACGACTTGAACAGCGCCTCGATTTGGTGTCGGCGCTGGCCATATCGGGAGGCAAACAGGTCGGCTGGTTCTGAATGCGTCAAATTTAAGCCGCCTTTGCCCGCCAGTAAAAACTTGCGTCCAATGCTGGGCATGGCATCAAACAGCTTTACCGCCACGCCTGCGCCCGACAGCACCTCGGCGGCCATCAAACCGGCCGGGCCGGCACCCACAACCACTACGTTCTTCATCACAGATACCCACATTTCTTAAAAATTGAACTCTGCGCCTTCGGTGTCTATCAACGCATTTGCAACACATCAACGCCTATGTGCCAACAGAAACACCGGCAACAACAACCAGCACGAGATGTACTGATTTGGTTTCTGTCACAATTTCTCTACTTTATTCTTTTCAAATTCATACCTAGGAAAAATCATGGCAAGTGAACTGATCAAACATGTGTCCGATGCATCGTTCGAGGGTGATGTGTTGCAAGCAACCGTCCCCGTGCTGGTGGACTACTGGGCTGAATGGTGCGGTCCCTGCAAAATGATCGCCCCGATACTGGATGAAGTATCTACGGCTTATGAAGGCAAATTGCAGATTGCCAAAATGAATGTCGATGAAAACCGTGACATCCCGGCCAAGTTCGGTATTCGCGGTATTCCCACGCTGATGATCTTCAAGAACGGTCAATTGGCCGCCACCAAAGTGGGTGCCATGAGCAAGGCGCAGTTAACGGCTTTCATCGATCAACAACTGGCATAAGCCTGGTTTTCGCGGGTGCTGCGCACCGGCCTGCCTCACCCACCTGCGTGAGGTTTTTTTGCTGTCATAATTCGTACCACTCGCTGACCCCCATTCAGGGTCAGCCCGAGTCTTAGGCGCCACGCCATTGCGACTTGAACCTTGACAAGTCCAGCTCGCCAAACCAATCCCCCTGCAGAATTTACACATTGACTGAGTCACTCCATGCATTTAAATGAACTCAAGGCACTGCACGTGTCAGAAGTCCTCAAGCAAGCTGAAGATCTTGAGATTGAAAACACGGGCCGCATGCGCAAACAGGAGTTGATGTTTGCCATCATCAAAAAGCGTGCCCGCGCCGGTGAGCAGATTTTTGCCGATGGTGTGCTGGAAATTTTGCCCGACGGATTTGGTTTCTTGCGCAGCCCAGACACCAGCTACACCGCCAGCACGGACGACATCTACATCAGCCCAAGCCAAGTGCGCCGCTTCAACCTGCACACCGGCGACATGATCGAAGGCGAAGTGCGTACACCTAAAGATGGTGAGCGTTACTTTGCGCTGAACAAGCTTGAGAAAGTCAATGGCGGCGGTCCCGAAGAGAACAAACACAAGGTGATGTTTGAAAACCTGACGCCGCTTTTCCCCAACGTGCAAATGCGTCTGGAGCGCGACGTCAAGGGCGAAGAAAACATCACCGGGCGCATCATTGACATCATCGCGCCGATCGGCAAAGGCCAGCGCGCCCTGATCGTGGCACAGCCAAAAAGCGGCAAAACGGTGATGATGCAGCACATTGCGCACGCCATTTCCGCCAACTACCCCGACAGTTATCTGATGGTGCTGTTGATTGACGAGCGGCCGGAAGAGGTGACCGAGATGCAACGCACAGTCAAGGGCGAGGTGATTGCGTCAACCTTTGATGAGCCCGCCGCGCGCCACGTGCATGTGGCTGAAATGGTGATTGAGCGCGCCAAACGTCTGGTCGAGCTGAAAAAAGACGTGGTGATATTGCTCGACTCCATCACCCGTCTGGCTCGCGCCTACAACAACGTGGTGCCGTCTTCCGGCAAGGTGCTTACCGGTGGTGTGGACTCAAATGCGCTGCAACGGCCAAAGCGCTTTTTGGGCGCAGCCCGCAATGTGGAAGAGGGTGGCTCGCTCACGATCATCGCCACAGCCTTGGTCGATACCGGCAGCCGCATGGATGAAGTGATCTTTGAGGAATTCAAAGGCACTGGCAACTCTGAAATTCACCTGGACCGCCGCCTCTATGAAAAGCGCGTGTTCCCGTCGATTCAGCTCAACCGCAGCGGCACACGCCGTGAAGAGTTGCTGCTGCAACCCGAAATTTTGCAAAAAACCCGCATCCTGCGCCAGTTTTTGTACAACATGGACGAGATCGAGTCGATGGAGATGGTGCTCAAGCAAATGCGCGCCACCAAGAACAACAGCGAGTTCTTCGACATGATGCGTCGAGGCGGCTGATCTATAATTGACGGTTTTTAGCGAAAAGTACGAACGGCTTTTAATTGCGCAATAGGTTGCGCAAGGGCTGGCGCGGCTAACGCATCTGATGGAGAAATCATGAAAGCAGGCATTCACCCCAACTACCGCGACGTTTGTTTCGTAGACTCGTCCAACGGTTTCAAATTCGTGACCCGCTCTTGCGCCAACGCCAAAGAGATGATCAAAATGGAAGATGGCCGCGAACTGCCACTCTTCAAGCTTGATACCTCCAGCGAGTCACACCCCTTTTACACAGGCACACAGAAATCTGTGGACAACATGGGTGGACGTGTGGAACGCTTCCGCAATCGCTTCGGTAAAACTGCTGCCAAGTAAGACAGTCAGCGCGTTTTGTCAAAGGCAGCCGGGTCATTCCGCGCTGCCTTTTTCTTTGTGCTGACAAAAATTTTTACCCAATACACCGCGTGAACCAACCCACACCTGCCATCGTTGCCCAAGGTGCCGTCAAGCGCCTGCCGCGTCTGGCGCTGCTGTTGTTTTGCCTGGCCTATGTGTTGCCGGGTTTTCTGGGCCGGGTGCCTTGGAAGCGTGACGACATCACCACGTTTGGCTACATGGCCGAACTGGCGCGTGGTGGCGCTGACTGGTTGCACCCCACGCTCGGCGGCATGCCGCCGGAGGTGGACGCCCTGCTGCCCTACTGGTTAGGCGCTTGGAGCATCCAGCTTGCGCCCAATTGGGTGCCAGCAGATCTGGCGGCACGCTTGCCATTCATGGGCTTGTTGGTGCTGGCACTGGCAGCCACCTGGTACGGCACTTATTACCTGGCACGCAGTCCATCGGCACAACCTGCGACCTTTGCCTTTGGTGGCGAGGCCAGTCCGACTGATTACGCGCGCGCCATTGCCGACGGTGGGGTGCTGGCCTTCATCGCCTGCCTGGGCCTGGCACAACTGGCTCATGAAACCACGCCTGCATTGACGCAGTTGTGCTTCACATGCCTGCTGTTTTATGCCACAGCAGCGCTGCCCTATCGCCGCTGGACGCCGGGTTTGAGTGCTGGCGTGGCACTGTTGGGGCTCGCGTTATCAGGCGCGCCATCGATGGCATTGGTCTTGGGACTAGGTAGCGCTACCCTCTACTTGTTGGCCCCAAGCCCGGACAGCACCGACGGCACAAGAAAAAAACTCAGGGCCGCAGGACTTGTTGCACTTTCCGTCGCAGCTGCTGCACTGGCCACCCTGTTGAACTTGTGGCGCTGGCGCATTGACCTGCCCCAGGCCAACCTGGCGGAATGGCAAAGCCTGGGCCGACTTTTTTTGTGGTTTACCTGGCCTGCCTGGCCCTTGGCCATCTGGACACTATGGCGCTGGCGTAGGCAACTCTTGACCGCCCGCTTCACCGGGCTGCACCTATGGCTGCCGCTCTGGTTTGTGGCCGTGGCCAGCGTCGCGACCCTGACCACCAGCGCAGCAAACCGCTCCTTGCTGCTGGCTTTACCTGCTCTGGCTGCATTAGCTGCTTTTGCCCTGCCCACACTTGGACGCAGCGTGGGTGCGCTGATTGACTGGTTTACCCTGATTTTTTTCACGGGCTGCGCGCTGGTCATCTGGGTGGTATGGATTTCCATGCAGACCGGTTTTCCGGCACAACCCGCCGCCAACGTGGCGCGGCTGGCGCCGGGATTCATCCACAGTTTTTCAATTGCGTCATTTTTGATTGCTGCATGCGCAAGCTTGGCATGGGCTTGGTTGGTTAAGTGGCGTGTGGGTCGACATCAGGCCGCGATCTGGAAAAGCCTTGTACTGCCCGCCGGAGGGGCTGCACTGTGCTGGCTGCTGCTGATGACTTTATGGTTGCCCCTACTGGACTTTGCCAGAAGTTACGCACCGCTGGTGCGCCAGGCCACACGGGTCATGCCTCCCGCGCCTGGCTGTGTGGCCACGCTGGGCTTGAATCGAGGCCAGATCGCCGCTTTTCAGTTTCATGGCGGGCTTGAACTCCAGGCGCTTCAGGCCAGCAGCCCGTGCCGCTGGCTACTCGCTGACGTTGAAAGCATGCGTGCGCGCCCGGACATCATCCAAAGTCCCCCTTGGCAATTGCGCCGAACTATTGGTCATCCGGCTGAACGAAAAGAGTCTTTGGGCTTGTTTGAGCGACAGACAAAGCGGCTCCCGGCACCACCCGCGATGCCGGAAAAGTCAGGGTAAACACCGAACCCTTTCCCACGGCACTCTCGATCAACAGATTGGCGCCGTGGCGTTGCGCCACATGTTTGACAATGGCCAAGCCCAAACCCGTACCGCCAGTTTCACGGGAACGGCTGCGGTCCACCCGGTAAAAGCGCTCGGTCAAGCGACCAAGGTGCTCCGCCGCAATGCCAGGGCCAGTGTCAGACACAGAAAATACCAGGCAACCGTCCGCCTGCTGCCGAACGCTCACATGGATGTAACCACCTGCTGGCGTGTAGCGCACGGCGTTGCTGATCAGGTTGCTCATGGCGCTAAGCAGCTCACTGGCCGCCCCGGCCAGCGAGCCGTTAAACGCACACTCAAAAACAAATTGATGATCGGTGTCGCTGGCCGACCCCATGACCTGTGACAAGGCCGACGCATCTGCCTCAAGGCGGCGCATCAATGCCGGTACTGCCACATGCTTGTCCAAGCCCGGTGGCTCGCTGCCTTCAAGCTTTGACAGCGTCAGCAGATCGCTTACCAAGGTTTGCATCCGATCCGCCTGCTGCGCCATGAGAGCCAGGTATTGCTGGCGCTCAGACTCCTCCAGATTGAGGGTTTGCAAGGTTTCCACAAATCCCGCCAGAACCGTCAGCGGGGTACGAATTTCATGGGATACGTTGGCCACAAAATCGCGCCGCATGGCATCGGCCTGATCCAGCGCAGTGACATCGCGCGATAACAGCAACTTGCGGCCCTCACCATAGGGATGGAGCTGCACCGACAGTGTGACCGGGCGTGAAGGTGTGCTGTCGCGTCCGGGCATGGTCAGACTGCTGCCCAACTCATCACTGGCAAGATAACTGGCAAACCCGGGGTCTCGCACCAGGTTGCCGATGGCCTGCGAAAGATCGCGCTTGGCGTCCAGACCAAAATGTGCGGCCGCCGTCTGGTTGCACCACTCAATGTGTGCATCGCCATCCAACAGCATCACTCCGTTTGGGGAAGCCTGCAAAGCCGACAAAAAACCCTGCAGACTTTCCTGGCATTCAACAATTTGACGCTCCCTGTCCCGCAGCTGCCGTCGTACCCGGGTGGCAATTTCCCCCCAAACGCCTGTTTGAGGCGCACCCTCGCCAGACGAGTCTGTGCGTAACCACTGCAATAGCTGCCCCACACGCAAGCCATCCATGAGCATCCAAAGCAAAGCGGCAGACACAAGCCCGATCGGCAGGGCATGGCTACGAGGCCAGTACACATCCAGCCAAGCACCCACTGAACCACCCGCCAAAAGACATACAACAAAGAACAGCAAACGACCCATCATGAGCGCCCTGTCTGGGGGTCTAGGCCGACTTGGTCAGGAAGGCTTGGGCTGTCAGGCGGTAACCGGCACCGCGCACAGTTTCTACCATCTGGCCGGCCTGCGCACCCAACGCCTCGCGCAAACGCTTCATGTGCACATCCACGGTCCGCTCTTCAATGAACACGTGGTCACCCCAAACTTTGTCGAGAAGTTGAGAGCGGCTGTGAACCCGCTCGGCATGGGTCATCAGGTAGTGCAACAGTTTGAACTCAGTAGGGCCCAATTTCAGCAGTTGACCCTGGTACGTCACGCGGTAAGTTGATGGATCCAGATTCAGGTCGCCAGCAGTGGCAACACTCAGGTCTTGCTCCGGCGCACGTCGGCGCAGCACCGCTCGAATCCGTGCCAACAATTCTTTGGTTGAAAACGGCTTAGTGATGTAGTCGTCTGCTCCGGCGTCCAGACCAGCGACCCGGTCTATTTCATCACCCCGTGCGGTCAGCATGATGATAGGCACAGCCTTGGTGCGAGGGTGAGAACGCCAGCGCTTAGCCAGAGTCAGGCCACTTTCACCGGGCAACATCCAGTCCAGCAAAATCACGTCAGGCAGGACTGCATCAAGCTCTGTTTGTGCCGTAGCGCTGTCGATGGCCCACACCGGACGAAAACCGCTGTGCCTCAGGTTGACCGAGATCAGTTCAGCAATGGCGGCCTCATCTTCAACAATCAGCACACCGGGCAAATGTCTCATTTCACCACCGACTCGATTTCCGAAATCGGAGAGTGACGCACATCGGTACCCTTGACGATGTAGATGATCAACTCGGCAATGTTCTTGGCATGGTCACCAATA
>JBBQSS010000019.1:0-24991 GCA_038213665.1 Burkholderiales bacterium
TATTGCTTGGCAACCAGCAAGCCCGACTGTTGCGCGTATGCAGTTGATGAAAATCGGTCTTTCATGTCAGAAAAAACCCGGTCAATTCGTGCCGAATCTTTGGACTGCGCAGCTCGATCAACCTCATCAAACAACGCAGCAGCTTGCACGGCCTGGCTGCGCTGCCAATACTGATAAAAATTCCAACTTGCAAAGGCACCCAACACAACAATCAGTACCCAGGTGATGATGTTGCCGTACTGCTTCCAGAAGTGCTTGAGTTGGTCAAGCTGTTCTTGTTCTTCAAGGTCTAAATGATTGGCCATTAGGGGTATCCAGTTAAGCGGCTGATTGTAGGGTGCTGGCCCATGCGGCAATGTCGTCAAGTGACTGCGGTTGCTGGCTGGCATTCATGTCACGCAGCGGCTTGACTGTCACTTGGTGGGCGGCCACCTCGTCGGGACCAAATATCAGGGCAAAGCGCGCACCGCTGCTGTCAGCCCGCTTGAATTGGCTCTTCATGCTGCCCATGCCATCGCCTGTACTGGCATGCATCTGCACGCTCACGCCAGCTGTACGCAAGGTTTGCAGCGTGGCGAGAACAAGTGGTAAAGCAGTGGCATCGGTCACGATAGCGTAAGCGTCCAGGCTGGCACCCACATCCTTCAGACCAACGCTTTTAGCCAACTCCAACACGCGGTCAACACCCAAGGCCCATCCCACCGCCGAGGTCGGCTTGCCACCCAATTGCTCAAACAAATAGTCATAACGGCCGCCTGCACACACCGTGCCCTGCGACCCCAGGCGGTCGGTTGTGAATTCAAATACCGTGAGGTTGTAGTAATCCATGCCACGCACCAAGCGTGGATTGACGGTGTAGGCCACCCCATTGGCTTCCAAAATAGTGGTCAGTGCCTTGAAATGCGCCAGCGATGCTGCACCCAAAAAATCCAGCAATTTAGGTGCCGTGTTCACCACCGCTTGCATCTGGGGATTTTTGGTGTCGAGGATTCGCAGCGGGTTGCTGTGCAGGCGCCTCTTGGCATCTTCATCGAGCACATCGGCATGCAACTCAAGGTGCGTGATCAGGGCGTGACGGTGCGCCAATCGCTCATCGGGCTGGCCCAGGCTGTTGAGTTCAAGCCGTACATCGTCAAGCCCGATTTCTTTCCACAAGGCGCAGGCCATCAAAATCAATTCTGCGTCCACCTCGGCGCCACCAAAGCCCAAGGCCTCCGCGCCAATTTGATCAAATTGGCGATAGCGGCCTTTTTGCGGACGCTCGTGGCGGAACATAGGCCCCATGTAATACAGCCGTTTACCACCGTCGTACAGCATGTTGTGCTCAAGTGCTGCGCGCACAACGCCAGCAGTCGCCTCGGGGCGTAGCGTCAGAGAGTCTCCGTTAAGCCGATCTTCAAAACAGTACATTTCCTTTTCGACAATGTCTGTGACTTCGCCCAGACCACGAATAAACAAAGGCGTGCGCTCCACGATGGGCGTACGAATGTTCCGGTAGGCATAGCGAGCCATCAGTAACCGTACTTTGGCTTCAAGCCATTCAACTGTGGCCGAATCTGGTGGCAACACATCATTCATGCCTTTAACGGCAGTGAGCTTTTCGATTCTTTGAGAAATTAAGGATTCAGTCATGACAATTCAATTTAAGCCGAGGCACCCTTTGGGGCGCCAAATCGCTTTTCTACATAGTCTTCCACAATCGACTGGAACTCCTGGGTAATCGAGTCCCCACGCAAGGTCATGCGCTTTTCACCGTCAATGAACACTGGCGCAGCAGGCGCTTCACCGGTGCCTGGCAAACTGATGCCAATATCGGCTTGCTTGCTCTCCCCTGGCCCATTCACGATGCAGCCCATCACGGCAACCTTCATCTTCTCCACACCTGGGTACTTGGCACGCCACTGCGGCATTTGCGTACGCAAAAAACCTTCAATTTGCTGCGTCAGCTCTTGAAACGTCGTGCTGGTGGTTCGACCACACCCCGGGCAGGCGGTGACACTCGGGACAAACGACCGCAGCTCAAGTGCTTGCAAAATCTCGGAAGCAATCACGACTTCCTGGGTCCGTGACTCGCCCGGCTGCGGGGTCAAAGACACTCGAATCGTGTCCCCTATGCCTTCTTGCAACAAGATCGACAAAGCAGCGGTAGAGGCGACTGCGCCTTTGGTTCCCATGCCCGCTTCCGTCAGCCCAAGATGCAGGGCGTAGTCACAGCGCTTGGACAACTCCCGGTAAACAGAAATCAAATCCTGCACGCCGCTTACTTTACAGGAAAGAATGATTTGATTCGGATCCATTCCCAATTTGACCGCCTGCGTTGCCGAATCAATCGCTGACGAGATCAGCGCCTCATACATCACCGGTTTGGCACCCCAGGGCACCGCACGGCGGCTGTTTTGATCCATCAAACTGGCAAGCAGTTCCTGGTCAAGACTGCCCCAATTCACGCCGATGCGCACTGCTTTGTTCCAACGCATGGCGGCTTCAATCATGATGGCAAATTGGCGGTCATGCTTGTCACCCTTGCCAACATTGCCCGGATTGATCCGGTACTTGGACAGCGCCTGCGCGCATTCCGGGTAGTCACTCAGCAAACGGTGACCGTTGTAGTGAAAGTCACCAATTAAAGGCACATCAATGCCCATTCGATCAAGTTGCTCGCGGATTGGCGCAACCGCCTGGGCCGCTTCCGGCGTATTGACCGTGAGCCGCACCATCTCAGACCCTGCCAAGGCCAATTCCTTGACTTGAATCGCGGTCCCAATCACGTCTGCGGTGTCAGTGTTGGTCATGGATTGCAACCGGACAGGCGCGCCGCCGCCCACGGTCACGGACCGATTGCCCCAGACAACTCGCGCTTGACGGGTTTGGCTAGACATTGCGCTGGCAGCAGCCACGGGTAGGAATATATCCATTACTTCACCTCAAAACGAGCCACATTGTCATTCGCAAGCGAAACTGCATTCAGCGCTTGACCACGTACCGTCACCGAAACCAGATCAGCCCGACCAAGCACCACAGCCAGCGGAAGCGCACCGGACACCGTGATGACTTCATCCTTCATCAAGGTCTTGCGCAATTGCACGACACCTTTGGCGTCCACCACTTCGACCCAAGAGTTTCCAAGTGCGCGCATTGCAAGAACTCCGCCACCCTCGGTCACCGGCATCGCTGCCGAAGAAGACGCGATAGGGGCGGCTTGTGAGCTCGGTACAGGAGGCTGCATCTGACTGGCGGAACCGGTGGGTGCTTCCGCGCTGACAGTGTCCGACAGGGTCAAGGGCACCGAAGATAGCGCATTCACACCAGACTGAGGGTTGTCGTCAGCCGCTCCCGAAACAACTGGAGCCTCAGATGGCTTTTCTTCAGTCAACACCGGCGTCACATTTTCACTTGATGTTGTCAGAGGTAAAAAAGAGACAGCAAGAATCCCCACGACCAACAATATGATCGTGATACCCAAAGGCTGACGCAAATACGATAACAAGGCAGGTCCATATCCACCTGCGGCGTCCTCAAAAGTGGTATTCAAGCCTTCTGTATCTGCCTTGATTTTGGGCGCATGCGATGGTGGCAGAGCCGCCAGCACGGGCGCTGCATCAATCTTCAGGGCGCGACACATGCTTGACGCCAAAGCTCGCACAAACACGGTGTCAAGCAGCAAGTCATGACGGTCCGCTTCCAGCGCTTCAAGCTTATTCACAGGCACTTTCAAAGACACCGCCAGCATGGCAATGTGCAAACCTTGCGCCTCACGCGCCGCGCGCAACATCGCCCCCGCCCCGCCAGGGGCAGCACTTTTTGAAACTTCAGTGAGGTTCTCTACAGACACCTTGTCTTGCTCACTCATCAAAGGCACCGCGACGGTAGGAGGCTGCTTCACGAGACTGCGAAAACCGTTTTTCCAGTTGCGTGCCAAGCTGTGTCATGGCCTCGCCATTGCCTAACCGCTTTTCAACTCTGACCCCCAACCAAAGCGACTCTGCGTTGGCAAGTTCACTGTTGTTCAATCTGCGAATGTAGAACTGAGCCCGCACATCGTCCTGTTTTTGGTAGAGCAAGTTCGCCAGGTTGTAACCTGTCACGGGGTTACCCGCATCGTATTCGTATGATTTCAGAAGACTGGCCACGGCCTCATCTCGCATACCCGCACGCGCTTGGCAAAGCCCTTGAGCCATCAGAGTTTTGGCACGCTCGCGGTACGTGGGATCCCCAAGCGCCTGAGCGAAATAACTGATCGACTGGGGAAAAAGCGCTTGCTGGCACTTCAACCAGCCAAGGTTGTGCAGAACGTTGGCATCCTGCGGTTTGATGGACAAGGCCTTTTTAAAACTTTCTTCAGCGAAGCCAAAGTCATTGAGACGCATGTAGACCAAGCCACGCAAACTGTATGCGTCCACAAAAGTGGGGTCTGCGGCAATCGCCTGCTTGATCTCATCGAGCGCAATGTTTGTTTTGCCCTGTTCAAAGTAGCCCAAAGCCAGTTCCACCCGAATGCGGGCGCGCCGACGCTCACTTGACTCGTCTGATTCGGTCACTATCTCACCTCGATTGGCAGTCGCACCACTCTGCTCTGATTTGCTTGCACAGCCAGACAGTAAAAGCAGACCAACCATAGCCAATGTCAGAAACCAAAAATTTAAGCGCATCAAAAAACTCATGCCCATGTTCTTGTTCATCGGTCAGGCCTTCGCAGTCGTACCACTTGATTTGTGAATTGGCTGAATCTGAATGATTCTTTGACGTGCCATTCGCTCGACCGCGCGGGTACGGTCTTTGACATCACCGGCCAGTTGTCCACACGCCGCATCAATGTCATCGCCTCGCGTTTTGCGAACCGTGGTGATGATCCCCGCCTCAGTCAAAATCCGGGAGAACGCCTGCACGCGGTCTGGCTTGGAGCGCAACAAACCAGAAGCCGGGAAAGGGTTAAACGGAATCAAATTAAATTTACACCAAGCGCCAGCATGCGCCCGCACCAAGCGAATCAGTTCACGGGCATGCTCATCGGAATCATTGACACCGTCCAGCATGCAATATTCAAACGTGATGAAGTCACGGGGCGCGTACGACAAATAACGCTGGCAGGCTGCCATCAACTCTGCCAATGGATATTTGAGATTGAGCGGCACCAGCTGGTTGCGCAACATATCGTTGGGGGCATGCAATGACACGGCAAGCGCAACCGGGCAGTCAAGCGCCAAGCGGTCGATCATGGGAACCACGCCAGAGGTAGAGACAGTGACACGTCGCCTCGACAAGCCATAAGCATGGTCATCAAGCATGACGCGTAAGGCGGGCAGCAATTCGGTGTAATTCTGCAGGGGTTCACCCATGCCCATCATCACCACGTTGGAGATCACACGGTCTTCACGCTGCAGGTGTTTGCGCAAAATATGCTCGGCAAACCAGTGCTGGCCGATGATTTCCCCAGTGATCAGGTTCCGGCTGAAGCCCTGATGTCCAGTTGAACAAAATCGACAGCCCACCGCACAGCCGGCCTGAGACGACACGCACAGCGTGCCTCGATCATCTTCTGGAATGAACACGGATTCCACCGCATTGCCATCACCCACATCAAACAGCCATTTGATGGTGCCGTCGGTGGACATGTTCTGGGACACCACTGGCATCGGCTTGATGCAAGCCACACCTTTGAGCTTCTCGCGGAAAGATTTGGCAAGGTCACTCATGTCATCAAATTGGCTGGCGCCCTTTTGATGAATCCAGCGAAACAACTGGACGGCGCGAAAGCGCTTTTCACCCAGCCGCTCACAAAAACCGGCCAAGCCCTCGAGGTCGAAATCGAGCAGATTGACCGTCATATTTTGAGTTAGCGTGAGTAAACGTTCATGCCGGCGAAGAAAAACCCGATTTCCACGGCAGCAGTCTCAGCGGCATCAGAGCCATGCACAGCGTTGGCGTCGATGCTGTCTGCAAAGTCAGCGCGAATGGTACCGGCTGCGGCCTTTTTAGGATCGGTTGCGCCCATCAGGTCACGGTGCTTGACGATGGCGTTTTCACCTTCCAGCGCTTGAATCATGACCGGGCCAGAGATCATGAAGTCAACCAGGTCCTTGAAAAAAGGACGCGCTTTGTGCACGGCATAAAAAGCCTCTGCCTCGCCGCGCGACAAGTGTGCCATCCGGGCAGCAACAACTTTCAACCCTGCAGCTTCAAAGCGGGCATAGATTTGGCCGATGACATTTTTTGCTACAGCGTCAGGCTTGATGATGGAGAGAGTGCGTTCGATTGTCATGTGTTTTCCTAAGCAATAAATGTAAATTTGACCGTGTGGCCAAAGCCTTTGATCTTAACCTGAACCAGTCAACTTTGAATGCACCAAGGCAACGCAAAGCCATACCAAGCCAGCGCATTAGACAAATTTCAGCGGCTACGGCCGGTCATCGGCCGTCCACCTCTTGAGCCCGAACCACCGCCACGTTTTTTGCCCGCCTCTTCACGCTGGCGCGAGAAACTGTCGGCACCAATGTAGCCAAAAGCGGTTTTCAAGGGGTCCGGCTGCGCTTGTGACGGCGGAGCCGCCCGGTCAGGCCGTTTCTGGCCAGCACTCAATGGATTGGGTACACCTGCCGAGTCTCCCGATCGGGCGCCCGGACCACGGCCGCCAGGTCGGCCCGAGCGCAGCGGCGCGCCAGGTCCGCGCGGTCTGCGCGCAGCCTTGGCGGGAGCACCTGCCACACCGCCTTCAGATGCTGTGTCTTGATCCGGGCGCAGACGTGCAGCACGGGTGAGCTGCGCAATATCTATGCCATCAAGCTCCATCCAGGCACCACGCCTCAAGCCCCGGGGCAACACCATGGCACCGTAGCGGATGCGAATCAAACGGCTCACCGCGTGGCCCACCGCTTCAAACATGCGCCTCACCTCACGGTTGCGCCCTTCAGAGATGGTCACCCGGTACCAGCAGTTGGCGCCCTCGCCACCACCCTCTTCAATCGAACCAAATTGCGCCATGCCATCGCCCAATTGCACGCCCGACAACAACTTTTGTTTCTCTTCAGGGTTGAGTCCACCCAACACACGCACGGCGTACTCCCGCTCGAGACCAAACCGGGGATGCATCAAATTGTTGGCCAACTCACCAGAACTCGTGAACAACAGCAAACCTTCGGTGTTCAGATCAAGCCGTCCCACCGACTGCCACTTGCCTTGAAACAACTTGGGCAATTTGCGAAACACGGTAGGTCGATTTTGCGGATCGTCGTGCGTGACCACCTCGCCAGCAGGCTTGTGGTAGGCAATCACGCGGGTAGGTGGCGGCTCGATCCGGAAACGAATCGGTTTGCCATTGACTTTGACGTGGTCACCAAACTGCACCCGCTGCCCAATGTGCGCGGGCTCATTATTGACTGTGATGCGCCCTTCCATGATAAGTTGCTCCATCTCCAGCCTAGAACCCATACCGGCCTGCGCCAAAACCTTATGCAGCTTGGGCGACTCGGGCTGCGGCGGCAACACACGCTTGATGGGTGCTGCATCCTCGGTTGATTCCTCGGCATCAAACAGCCCCGACACCACATCCTCGAAGCGGATGGCATCAGATGCGGGTGCGGGCGGCGGTTGTACCAATGTCTCGTCAGATGGTGTAGTCATGCTTGCTCCCCCAAGGGGGACGCTTGTTGGTTATCAATTTCCGCAGACGTGTCTGCGGACCCATTCAATTCAATCGTCTCTGTCGGCCCCGTGGGAACATCGCCACGCTGCGCCTCACTGGCACTCTGGATAAAAGCAGCGTCGGTCGCCAAAGCCTCGAACACATCGGAGGCCATGGCGGGTGACTCCAGCAGCGGCAGTTGGTCCAGCGACTCCAGGCCCAAATCGTCCAGAAAATGCCGCGTGGTCGCAAACAAAGCGGGGCGCCCCACCGTGTCCCGGTGTCCAATAGCTTCAATCCAGCCGCGATCTTCAAGTTGCTTGAGTGTCAGCGAATTGACGGTAACACCCCGAATGTCCTCAATGTCGCCACGCGTGACGGGTTGCCGATACGCAATGATCGCCAGCGTCTCGAGTGTTGCCCGCGCATAGCGCGGTGGCTTTTCAGGGTGCAGGCGATCCAAAAAAACACGCATCTCGGGCCGACTTTGAAAACGCCACCCACTCGACAAAGCCACCAGTTCCACACCACGCAATGACCATTCTTTCTGCAAATTAGCCAGCAAGCGCTGAACCGCTTCCGGCGTCACTTCACCACCCAACAGCGTGCACATGTCGCGTACCGACATGGGTTTTTGTGAGCAGATCAGGGCGGCCTCAAGGACGCACTTTGCATCCAGCGTATTCATGGTTCAGCAATAAAAAGCACCGACAGGCGCTTGCTAATAAAAGATGTGGGTGACGCTTGAGGGCCAACAGGAATATCGGCAGCGTGAGCAGAACTCAGGTGAAGTTCAAAAATATTTTCAGGCCGGATTGTAACGGAGACCCCATTGCGCCAGCGCCTGCGACAAATCAAGTGGCAAATCCGCCCCAAAGGCCAGTGGATGTCCGGTGATGGGATGAATGAATGCCAGCTTAAAGGCATGCAGTGCCTGGCGCTGCATGCCCGCAGCCACGGCGCCGCCGTAAACCAGGTCAGACACCAGCGGGTGCCCGATCGACGCTAGGTGCACCCTGATCTGGTGGGTTCGCCCGGTGTGCAGCGTGCATTTCACAAAACAACCCGTTGAACTACTGGCCAGCAACTCAAGGTCAGTCCTGGCGGACTTGCCCGCGTGTATCGCTAGGTCAACAACGGCCATGCGAAGCCGATTGACAGGATCCCGCCCCATCGGTGCCTGCACTTCACGCCGTGCATCACCCAGCCAGGCACCATGCGCTAGCGCGAGGTATTGGCGCTTCACCTCACGTGCGGCAATTGCGCGAACCAGCGCATCCATGACCGTGCGGGACCGCGCCACCACCATCAAGCCGCTGGTATCTTTGTCAAGCCGATGAACAATGCCGGCACGCGGCAGATTGAACGCCTGGGCGTCAAATCCAAGCAACCCATTCATCAAGGTCCCGCTCCAATTGCCGGGCGCCGGGTGCACAACCAAACCAGCGGGCTTGTTGATGACCATCAGATGCTCATCCAGATACACCATGTCGATTGCCATTGCCTCAGCCTTGAAGGCCTGGCTTTGCGGCGTCGGTCGAAGCTCGATGCTGCCAACGTCATAAGCCTTGACTTTTTGCGATGCCTTTTGAACGGTCTGGTCCTTGATGCGCACCGAACCCAACGAAATCAACTGTTGCAGATAGCTGCGCGAAAACTCCGGCACCAAGTCCACCAAGGCACGGTCAAGTCGCATACCATGCTGCTCCGCAGAAAAGTCAAGCTGCCTGACCTCTACCTCAGGCTGTGCCTCGGTCATGGCGTCAGTGTCATTGCACTCCTGTGCCCCCGATATAATCATTTTGGTATTTTCCAAGAAAGCTTTTCCTACATGCCAAGCACCAAATTATCTGTCGTCTGCACCTGTCTGCTGGCTTGTTCTTTGTTGTTGAGCGCCTGCTCCTCCACAACGACCGACCCGACTGCGGATTGGAGCCCCAACAAAATTTACGCTGAGGCCAAAGACGAGCTCAGCTCTGGGTCTTATGAAAAAGCCGTTCCCTTGTTTGAAAAGCTGGAAGGGCGCGCGGCGGGTACGCCACTGGCGCAACAAGCGCAAATCGACAAAGCTTACGCTCATTACAAAGCGGGAGAGCAAGCCCTCGCCCTCGCCACGCTGGACCGCTTCATGAAGTTGCACCCGGCGAGCCCGGCCATTGACTATGCGTTGTACCTCAAGGGCATCGTCAACTTCAACGATGACCTGGGCTTATTTTCTTCCCTTACCCGCCAGGATCTGGCTGAGCGTGATCAGAAGGCGGCCAAAGAGTCTTTTGAGTCCTTCAAGGAGCTGGTGGCCCGCTTTCCTGAATCGCGGTATGCGCCCGATGCAGCTGCACGCATGAACTACATCGTGAACTCCTTGGCGCAGTCCGAGGTCTATGTGGCTCGTTATTACTTTGATCGCGGCGCCTATCTGGCTGCCATTAACCGCGCACAAATGGCCATCCGTGACTATTCAGGGGTTCCGGCGCTCGAGGAAGCCCTTTTTATCATGGTCAAGTCGTATGACGCTCTCGGCATGAACGACCTGCGCGATGACACCCAACGCGTGCTGGTCAAAAATTACCCGCAAACGCCCTATCTGACCCAGGGCTTCAAGCCCAAAAACGAGCCTTGGTGGAAAATCTGGTGAAGGCATGAGCTCCACGGGCTACCGGCTGACTGCCGCCACCGGCATCCACAAAGGCGACAGGGACTACCAGCAGGATCAAGTGATGCTATTGAGCCACAGCCGCGCCAAAGGTTGCCTGCTTGCCGTATTGGCCGATGGCATGGGGGGGCGCAGCGGGGGGCGCAAAGCTTCCGATCAGGTCATGATGACGGCAAAGCAGTTGTTTGACCGCTACTCACCCGAAGCAGATGACCCGGTCGCCACACTCAAGCAATTGGTGCTGGAGGCGCATACTGTGATCAGGCTCACTGCCGTGTCATCGGAGCAAGAGCCGCACAGCACCATTGCGGTTTTTTTAATCAACCCGGGCGGGGACTGCTGTTGGGCTCATGCGGGCGACTCACGTATCTACCACTTCCACGGCAAACAACTGATCCACCGCACGCTCGATCACTCTTATGTACAGACCCTGGTTGACCGGGGCGAACTCACCTCTGAGCAGGCCAATTTTCATCCCAAATCAAACATTTTGATGGGTTGCCTGGGGACGGAAAAAGAGCCGACTGTCACCAGCCATTTCATTTCCCGGCTCAAACCCGGTGACACCCTTCTGGTGTGCAGCGACGGACTCTGGCACTATTTCAGCGACCTGGAGTTGAGCTCGGTTCTTTCTGGACTTTCGCCGCGCGAAGCCAGCGAGTTTCTGATTGAAAAGGCGCGTGCCCGGGCAAACGGCACTGGCGACAACCTCTCCTTGGTTATTCTGAAGCTAGAGCCTTTGAAACCTCAAGCCGCAAGCAGCACAGAGTAAGCAAGCAGCCACACAACCATCGCACGCACAGCGCAGCACACCAACCAAGAAAAACGGTTTTTACGTCAAATGGGTGTCCACGTTGCGACGCTCCAGGGCCAAAAACTCAGCCGACTGCATTTCCTGAAGGCGCGACACGGTGCGCACAAACTCATTGACCATCTGCCCTTCCGTGTACAGCTCAGTCGCGGGCACTTCAGCCGACATGATCAGCTTGACACGCCGGTCATATAACACGTCCACCAGCCAGGTAAAGCGCCTGGCTTCAGCGGACATGCGTGGCGGCATGTGCGGTACATCGCTCAGCAGCACGGTGTGAAACTGCGAGGCAATTTCCAGATAATCATTTTGTGAGCGTGGGCCACCACACAAGGCTTTGAAATCAAACCACACCACACCGCCCGCCTTGCGACGCGCATAGATCTTGCGTGCCTCAATGTGCAACACGGGGCTTTCGTCCTGCATTTCGGCCAGTCGCTCAAAGGCATCCTGCATGGCCGCTTCTGCCGCTTCGCCCAGCGGCATGTGGTACAGCTCAAGCTGTTCCATGGTGAGGCCCCGGTAGTCGGTGCCGTTGTCGACATTGACCACGTTCAGACGAGAATTAAGCAAAGCAATGGCCGGCAAAATGCGGTCACGGTGCAAGCCGTTGGGGTACAAGTCATCCGGCTTGAAATTGGACGTGGTCACGAACCCGACACCGTGCTCAAACAAGGCGGCAAGCAAGCGGTGGAGAATCATCGCATCCGTGACGTCTGACACATGAAACTCGTCGAAACAGATCAGTCGGTATTTCACGGCCATGCGTTTGGCCAGCACATTCAGCGGGTTGACCGTGCCGTGCATCGCCGTCAGCTCGCGGTGCACCTCACGCATGAACTCATGGAAATGCAGCCGCGTTTTGCGCTTGAGCGGCACCGCACTGTAAAAGCAGTCCATCAGAAAACTCTTGCCCCGCCCTACCCCACCATACATGTAGACGCCACGCGGTATGGGCGGGCGGTTGATGAGTTTCTTGAACGCATTGGAACGCTGCTCCCGGTATGCCGTCCACTCACGCGCGCAAACCTCCAACGTCTGCACTGCCCGCAATTGCGCCGGATCAGCGCTGTAGCCACGCGCCAGCAACTCGGCCTGGTAAATTTTCTTAACCGTCATCGCACTGCCAATTGCTATATTTAATATAGCTATCAGCCCTTTCTATATATGGGCTAGAAGCCCATTTCTTATAAATTTTTATTAAAAATTCAGTGTCCGCTTGTCCACGGCCAGAGCCGCTTCTTTGGTGGATTCACTCAAAGAAGGGTGGGCATGGCAAATGCGGGCGATGTCCTCACTGCTGGCACGGAATTCCATCGCCATCACACACTCGGCGATCAGTTCACTTGCCATGGGACCCACGATGTGCACACCCAAAATTTCATCGGTGGTGGCGTCTGCCAGCATCTTGACCATGCCAGTGGTATCACCCAAAGCGCGCGCACGACCATTGGCCAGGAACGGGAAGGTACCGGCGCGGTAGGCCACGCCATCGGCCTTGAGCTGCTGCTCGGTGCGGCCTACCCAGGCGATCTCGGGGCTGGTGTAAATCACCCAGGGAATGGTATTGAAGTTCACATGGCCGTGCTGACCCGCAATGCGCTCAGCCACTGCCACACCCTCTTCTTCCGCCTTGTGCGCCAGCATCGGGCCGCGCACCACGTCGCCTACCGCCCACACGCCGGGAAGGTTGGTGCGGCAATCGCCGTCAACCACAATCGCGCCACGCTCATCAAGTTTCAGACCGACCGCCTCAGCATTCAAACCGATGGTGTTGGGCACCCGGCCAATCGACACAATCAGCTTGTCCACGTCCAGCGTCTGGGCTTCGCCCTTGGCATTGGTCCAAGCCACGCTGACGCTTTTTTTGCCCACTTTGATGTCACCAACCTTCACACCCAGCTCAATTTTGAGGCCTTGCTTGACGAAGGCCTTCTGAGCTTCTTTGGCAATCTGTTGGTCCACTGCGCCCAAAAATTCAGGCAGGCCTTCCAGAATGGTGACTTCAGAACCCAAACGACGCCATACCGAACCCATTTCCAGGCCAATCACGCCCGAGCCAATCAGACCCAGCTTTTTAGGCACCGTCGTCACGGCCAAAGCGCCTTCGTTGGACAACACCATGGTTTCATCAAAGGGCGTGCCTGGCAACGCGCGCGCGTTGGAACCCGTCGCCACAATGATTTGCTGACCCACGATGGCTTCCTCGGGGGCACCGGCCACCTTGAGCTCATAACCGCCATCCACCGCTTTGACAAACGACGCGCGGCCATGGAAAAAAGTCACCTTGTTCTTTTTCAACAGGTACAAGATGCCTTCATTGTTTTGCTTGACCACCGCGTCTTTGCGCGCCACCATCTTGGCAGCATCCATGCTCAGCCCTTTGACCTCAATGCCGTGGTCGGCAAAGTGGTGCCCGGCCTGCTCAAAATGCTCGCTCGACTGCAGCAAAGCCTTGGACGGAATGCAACCCACATTGGTGCAGGTACCGCCCGGTGCCGGACCACCCTTGCTGTTTTTCCACTCATCCACACAGGCCACGTTTTTGCCTAACTGGGCAGCGCGAATGGCAGCGATATAGCCACCAGGGCCGCCACCAATCACGATCACATCAAATTGCTTAGTCATAGTCATTCCGTTGAATTTTTAAATATCAAAAGCCAGTAGGCATCAGAACCAGTTACCAAACGGCCACTTGAACTGCAATGCACCAATCAGCACAAACGGCCAAATATGGCTGTTAAAGCTCTCCTCGCCCCGCTGAGCGAGGGGGTTGGGGAGCGTAGGGGGAAACACACCCTCCTGCGGGTGCCATAAGCGCTTACCGGAAAATCTCCCCGAACATTGGCCCATGGACTCCATGGGCCAATGCCAATTTTGATGACCGGAACATTTTTCCTCAAGCGCTTAAAGACATCCGCCTCAAATATCAAACAGCAGGCGAGCCGGATCTTCCAGCGCCTCTTTCATCGCCACCAGGCCAAGCACGGCTTCGCGGCCGTCAATGATGCGGTGGTCATAGCTCATGGCAAAGTAGTTCATGGGCCGCACCACCACCTGGCCGTTTTCCACCATGGCTCGGTCTTTGGTCGCATGAATGCCCAGAATCGCACTTTGGGGCGGGTTGATGATGGGCGTCGACATCATGGAACCAAACGTGCCACCGTTGCTCACCGAGAAGGTACCGCCGGTCATTTCTTCCATGCCCAACTTGCCGTCACGCGCCTTGTTACCGAACTCGGCAATCTTTTTCTCGATGTCGGCAAAGCTCATCTGGTCGGCATTGCGCAAAATCGGCACCACCAGGCCGCGCGGTGAACCGACAGCGATGCCGATGTCAAAATAGCCGTGGTAGACGATATCAGTGCCGTCCACAGACGCGTTGAGCACCGGGAATTTCTTCAGGGCGTGCACTGCAGCCTTGACAAAGAAACTCATGAAACCCAGCTTGCAGCCATGTTCTTTCTCAAAACGGTCTTGCATGCGTTTGCGCATGTCCATCACCGGCGCCATGTTGATCTCGTTGAACGTGGTCAAAATGGCGTTGGTGGATTGCGATTGCAGCAAACGCTCGGCAACCCGGGCACGCAGCCGACTCATGGGCACACGCTGCTCAGGGCGACCTCTCAGCTGATCTGCCAGGCTACTGGTCGGTGCTGCTACTTGTTGCAACAAGGGGGCTGCAGCCTTTGCCGGCATCGCGGGAGCCACTACTGCTTTGGGAGCAGCTACGGCCGCCAGTACATCACCCTTGGTAACGCGACCATCCTTACCTGTGCCAGCCACGGAACCGGCAGCGAGCTGGTTGTCCGCCATCAGCTTGGCCGCTGAAGGCATGGCCACACCCGCCATTGCGCCACCGGCGTTCACGGGCGCTGTTGCCGTTGCCGTTGCCGTTGCCGGTGCAGCAGCAGCTGCCATGGCCGCCATCACCGGAGTGACTGCAACCACGGCGCCGGCAACAGCTTCGGTGTCAATGCGGGCAATGAGCTGCTCAGCCGCCACGGTGCTGCCATCGGGCACAACGATTTCTACAATCACGCCAGCTGAGGGTGCGGGCACTTCCAGCACCACTTTGTCGGTTTCGACATCAATCAGGATTTCATCCACGGCGACGGCGTCGCCGACTTTCTTCTTCCACTGCAACAAGGTGGCTTCAGCCACGGACTCTGACAGTTGCGGGACTTTGACTTCTACGATTGCCATAACAATACTTTCAAAATAATCTTGAGGGCAGGTAGGGCGGGCGATGTGCCCACCCTACCCGGTTTTAGGTGGGAAGGCTCCGCCTTATTTAACGAGGATGAAGCCCTTGAGCTTGCCAAACGCGCCTTCAACCAGCGCTTTTTGCTGCTCTTGGTGCAGGTGCGAATAACCCACTGCAGGCGATGCAGACGCGGCCCGGCCGGAGTACCCCAGCTTTTGCCCCTCAAGCATGTTCTCGTGAATATAGTGCTGTACAAAAAACCAGGCCCCTTGGTTTTGCGGCTCGTCCTGGGCCCATACCACCTCGGTGGCGTTGGGGTACTTCTTGAGCTCGGTCGCAAAAGCCTTGTGCGGGAACGGGTACAGCTGCTCCACCCGAATGATGGCGACGTCGTCCGCGCCCCGTTCTTCGCGCTTCTTGGACAGGTCATAAAAGACCTTGCCAGAACAAGCCACCACACGTTTGACTTTGTCGCCCTTAAGCGTCTTCTGGTCAGGAATGATGGTCTGGAAGCAGCCTTTGGTGAATTCAGACAGTGGCGACGCCGCATCCTTGTGGCGCAACAGCGACTTGGGTGTGAAGATCACCAGCGGCTTGCGCAGGTTACGCACCATCTGGCGGCGCAGCACATGGAAAATCTGGCTGGCCGTGGTGGGTTGCACCAATTGCATGTTGGTATCAGCTGCGAGTTGCATGAAACGTTCAACCCGGGCGGATGAGTGTTCCGGGCCCTGACCTTCGTAACCGTGCGGCAGCATCAGGGTGATGCCGTTGACGCGGCCCCACTTGACTTCGCCAGAGGCAATGAACTGGTCAATGACTACCTGGGCACCGTTGGCAAAGTCGCCAAACTGGGCTTCCCAGATCACCAGCGTGTTGGGATCGTTCGATGCATAACCATACTCAAATCCCAGTACCGCTTCTTCGGACAGGATCGAGTCAATCACCACAAAAGGTGCCTGGTTTTCGGCCACGTTTTGCAACGGCACATAAGTGCCCACATCCCATTTTTCACGGCTCTGGTCATGAATGACGGCATGACGGTGGGTGAATGTGCCGCGGCCGCAGTCTTCACCTGACAGACGCACCGGGTAGCCACTGGCCACCAGGGAGGCAAAAGCCATGTGCTCGCCCATGCCCCAGTCCACCGGAATGTCGCCTCGACCCATGGCAGCACGGTCGTCGTAGACCTTTTTCACCAGCGGGTGTGCTGACAGGCTGGCTGGCAATGTGGTAATTTTTTCCGCCAGGCGTTTCCATTCCGCCATGGGAATGGCGGTGTCACCGGCATCAGTCCACTTTTTACCCAAAAACGGCGTCCAGTCGACGGCGTATTTGCTCTTGAAGTTGGTCAGCACCGGGTCCGCCGTGTGCTTGCCCGCGTCCATGGCAGAGCGAAACGCCTTGAACATGTCGTCGCCCAAAGTGGCACCCAGGCCCTGTGCCGCCAGCTTGTCGGCGTAGAGCTTGCGGGTACCCGGATGCTGGGCAATTTTCTTGTACATCAGCGGCTGTGTCAGCGCCGGCGTGTCTTGCTCGTTATGACCGAGTTTACGGAAGCAAATGATGTCAAGCACCACGTCCTTGCGGAACTCCATGCGGTATTCCAAGGCCCACTGCATCGCCATGACCACGGCTTCAGGATCATCACCGTTGACGTGCATCACCGGCGCTTCCACGCCCTTGACAATGTCAGTGCAATACAGCGTAGAGCGGTAATCACGCGGATCAGAGGTGGTAAAACCAATCTGATTGTTGATGATGAGGTGCACCGTGCCAGCCGTGGTGTAGCCACGGGTTTGCGCCAGCGCCAGGGTTTCCTGGTTGACACCCTGACCAGCAAAAGCAGCATCGCCATGCACCAGCACGGGCAACACCTGGCGACCGGTTGGGTCAGCACGGCGGTCCATACGGGCACGCACGGAGCCTTCCACGACCGGGTTGACGATTTCCAGGTGTGACGGGTTGAACGCCAGGCTCAAGTGCACCGGCCCACCGGGCGAAGTCACATCAGAGCTGAAACCTTGGTGGTATTTCACATCACCAGAAGGCAGGTCTTCAGGGGCGGTGTGGTCAAACTCGGCAAACAAATCTGCGGGCAGCTTGCCCAGTGTGTTCACCAGCACATTCAGGCGGCCACGGTGGGCCATGCCGATGACGATTTCCTGCACGCCTTTGGCACCAGCCTGCTGGATCAACGCGTCCATGGCAGCAATAAAGCTCTCGCCACCTTCGAGCGAAAACCGCTTTTGACCCACATATTTGGTGTGCAGAAAGCGCTCCAAACCTTCAGCAGCGGTCAGGCGGTCAAGAATGTGTTTTTTCTGGTCGACGTTGAAATTCGGCTTGCTGCGCACACTTTCCAGCTTTTGCTGCCACCAACGCTTTTGCGTCTGGTCGGTGAGGTACATGTACTCGGCACCAATTGTGCTGCAGTAGGTTTCGCGCAGTGCGTTGAGCAACTCACGCAAGGGCATCTTGTCTTTGCCGAAAAACGTATTGCTGGTGTCAAACACAGTTTCCTGGTCAGCATCCTTGAAACCATAGAAGGCGGGATCAAGGTCGGGAATGTCCGGGCGCTCGGTGCGCTTCAAGGGGTCCAGATCAGCCCAGCTCGCGCCGACATTGCGGTAAGCGGCAATGAGCTGCTGCGCGGCGGTGCGCTTGCGACCCATCTCTGCGTCCACGCTGGCCACCACCACTTTGGTGCCACCGGCTTTGGCGCGCTGCGCAAAAGCGTCAATGACAGGCTGGTGAGCCACGTCTTTGGCGTTGCTGCCGTCGACGGCCGGAACGTTTTGCAAGGCATCAAAATAGTCACGCCAGGTGTCTGGCACGCTGCCTGGATTGGCCAGGTAGTTTTCGTACATCTCCTCGACGTACGGGGCGTTCCCACCAAAAAGGTAGGTGTTCGCCTGGTAGGCTTGATAAACCGTGTTTGTCTCACTCATGTTTCGCTGACTTTCATTTCCCTTGGGGAAACTTTAGCTGGTTAAAGCTGTTTGTTGATTAACCTCCCGCGTCACGGCTGGACCGTTTGGCGGATGCGACAGTGGCGTTGGAAGGGCCTGATACACACGAGAATTGTGCCACTGAAAGGCAGCACAATTCTTACAGTGACAGATTGACTTAGGGTCAGGCGCTGATCAAATCCTTGATCTGTTGCAGCGCTGCCGGGTCATCCAAGGTGGTCAGGTCACCGGGGTCGCGGCCTTCACACACGGCGGTGATGACGCGGCGCAAGCACTTGCCGCTGCGTGTTTTAGGCAACACGGTGACAAAGCGCACGCGCGCAGGCCGGGCCACCGCACCCAGATCGCGGTCCACCAGCTTGAAGATTTCGGCCTCCAGCTTTGCCGCACTGGCCTCGTCAGACACCAGACTGGCATCCTTGACCACGGCAAACGCCATCGCCACCTGACCCTTGAGCTGGTCGGCCACACCCACCACCGCCACCTCGGCAATGTTCGGGTGTGCGGCAATGCTCTCCTCGATCTCGCGGGTGCCCAAGCGGTGCCCGGCCACGTTGATCACGTCATCGGTGCGGCCCAGGATGAAGTAGTACCCATCGGCATCACGCACACCCCAGTCAAAGGTGCTGTAGACCAGCTTGCCCGGCACACTCTTCCAGTAGGTGTTGACAAAGCGCTCGTCGTCGCGCCACACCGTCTGCATGCAGCCGGGCGGCAGCGGGCCTTCAATGGCGACCACGCCTTTTTGGTTCGGGCCCAGCAACTCTTCACCGGTCTGGTCGTCGAGCAATTTCACGTCATAGCCATACACGGCCTTGCCCGGCGAGCCAAACTTGCTCACGGCTTTCTCAACACCATTGCACAGCGACAGAATGGGCCAGCCGGTCTCGGTTTGCCAGTAGTTGTCGATGATCGGCTTACCCAGGCCCGCACTGATCCACTGCGCGGTGGGTTCGTCCAGCGGTTCACCCGCCAGAAACAGCGCGCGCAGGCTCGACAGGTCATATTTACTGAGCAAGGCCGGGTCTTGTTTTTTCAGCACGCGGATCGCAGTAGGTGCGCTGAACATCACTGTTACCTTGTATTTTTCCACCAGACTCCACCAGATGCCGCCGTCCGGACGCGTCGGCAGGCCCTCGTACATGATGGTGGCCATGCCACCAATCAAGGGGCCATAAATGATGTAACTGTGGCCCACCACCCAGCCGATGTCGCTGGTGGAGAAATAGGTTTCCCCGGGGTTGCCGGCATAAATGTGTTTCATGCTGGCAGCCAGTGCCACACAGTAGCCGCCAGTGTCGCGTTGCACACCCTTGGGCTTGCCGGTGGTGCCGCTGGTGTAGAGCGTGTAGCTGGGGTGGGTCGCGTCAACCCATTCGCACTCGACCACCGTGTTGAGGTTCTTCTCGCGCAACGGCCCCCACAACTTGTCACGGCCTGCCACCAAATTCATGGGCACCAGGCCACGGTCCACCAGCAGCACAGATTCCGGCTTGTATTTGGACAATGAAATGGCTTCATCGAGCAGCGGCTTGTAGGCCACCGCTTTGCCACCGCGTGAACCGGCATCTGCGCTGACGACGACTCGGGGCTCGGCATCTTCGATGCGCGAGGCCAAGGAACCCGACGCAAACCCGCCAAACACCACCGAGTGAATCGCGCCAATGCGGACACACGCCAGCATGGCAAAAGCCGCCTCAGGAATCATGGGCATGTAAATCAGCACACGGTCGCCCTTCGTGACGCCCAAGTCTTTCAGTGCAGCTGCCATGCGCTGCACTTCCGCATGCAGTTCACGAAAGGAATAGACAATTTCTTGCTGGGTCTCGGTTGAGACAAAAATCAGCGCCGCCTGATCAGCCCGGTCTTTCAAGTGACGATCCACCGCGTTGTGGCACAAGTTGGTCACGCCACCGACAAACCACTTGGCAAATGGCGGGTTGCTGTAATCACAAATTTGTGTCGGCTGAACTTTCCAGTCCACCAACTGGGCCTGTTCGCCCCAAAAACCATCACGATCAGTCAGGGAACGCTGGTGAAATTCGGCATAGGTGGTCATGGGCTGTCTCCGGTTATTGTTAAATTGAATTCATAATTATGAACGGCCAGCTTGCACGACCCTGACTCTGTGAAAAGGCATCCAAAAATTTTGCGGGGCGGAGGCCGCCGGGCAGAAGCAACGACGCGCATCGCCGCAGCCTCTTGCGCAGCAGGCCATTGTGCTCAAACGCACACAGCGCCAGACGCACCTTGCCGCACAATCCTTGCCATGACATTCAAGCGCACACATTTTTTCTGGATAACGGCTTTACTGTTGCTGACAGCGGGCATGTGGGCATGGATGCAGCGCGGTCAGTCGGTAGACATGGTGTTGGTTTCACAAGGTCCGATGCTTCAGTCGGTGGTGACCAGCGGGCGCATTGACAGCGTGGCGCGCACAGACATTGCCAGCCAGACCACCGCACGCATTGACAGCATGCTGGTGCGTGAAGGTGATGCCGTGCACGCAGGCCAGGTGCTGGTGCGCCTGCGCAACGACGAGGCCACCGCCAACCTCAGGCTGGCGCAAGCCGCCATGAACGAGGCCCGGGCGAGATCAAACCAACTCAACACAGTACAAGTGCCCGTGAGCCTGCAGCAGTTGGCGCAAGCCCGCAGTGCTGCGGTGCAGACCGAGCGCGAACTGGCCCGCATGCAAGATCTGCTCAGACAAGGCTTTATTTCGCAGTCGCGTCTGGACGATGCCATGCGCCTGGCCGACACCGCCCGGGCACAGGTGAGGGCAGCGTCGGCACAGGCCCGAGGCAACCAGGCAGGCGGCGCTGAAGCCACGGCGGCGCAAGCCCGCCTTGAACAAGCCGCCGCCAACGTAGCCGCTGCCGCCACGCGGCTCGACAGCTTGAGCCTGCGTGCCCCGGTAGCCGCCACCGTGATCAGCCGCAGTGCCGACCCTGGCGACACGGCGCAAGCCGGGCGCGTGCTCCTGACGCTAATCAGCGGCACAGAGACACGCATCCAGACCAGTGTGGACGAAAAAAACCTCAAATACATCCGCCTGGGCCAAAGCGCGCGCGCCAACGCCGATGCCTACCCGGACCAGCCGTTTCCCGCCACCTTGATCACCCTCGCACCCGCCGTGGATGCCTTGCGCGGCACGGTCGACCTGAAATTGCGGGTCGACAAGCCCCCCGTGTTTTTGCGCCCTGACATGACGGTGAGTGTGGAAATCATCACCGCCCAAGTGCCTGACGCGCTGATGCTGCGCACCGACGCACTGCGGCACGATGCCGGCGGTGCCGCGTTTGTGCTGATTGAACGGGATGGCCGTGCGGTGCGCTCGGATGTGAGCCTGGGTTTGCAAGGCATCGGCACCACGCAGGTGCTCAAGGGGGTGGTCAACAGCGACCGGGTGATCTTGCCCACCACATCTGCGGTGGGCGGGGACAAGGTGAGACCCAAAAGCGAACCAGTAGCGCGCGGCAATGCACAACCCATTCCCGGGCTGACACAGTGAGGCCTCAGGGCATGAACCGCATCACATGGATACCAACTGAAGGTGCCAACGCCCGGTTGGGCTTGGCAGTAAGCCTGTGACGTCCCTCCTGGCGCGCCTGCCTTTTGCCCCGATGGTGTGTCTGCGCTACCTGCTTGAAGGGCGCATGCAAACCCTGTTGATCCTGGCCGGCGTGACCGGCGGTGTGGCGGTGATCATTTTTCTGACCACCCTGATCAGCCAGTTGCAAGCCTCCATCATCGACAAAACACTGGGCAGCCAGGCCCACATCGTGCTCAAGGCGCCGCAAGCCGTGAACCACACCACCCTGCCGCCTGAGCAGACGGCCGCCATCATCGAGCCCCGCGCGCAACGCCTGCAGTCCATTGACCAATGGGCCGCCATCGCCCGGCTGGCAGAACACACACCCGGCGTGCTGGCCACCTCCCCCATGCTGTCAGGCGCGGGCTTTGCCACACGGGCCGACGCCCGCCAGGCGATTTCCATCATGGGGGTCGAGGCCCAAGCCTACCAGCGCATTGTGCGCATGGAAAAGTACCTCAAAACAGGGCGTTTTGATGTCAGTGGCACCCACGCCGTGATCGGGGTTGAGTTGGCCAAAGACTTGGGTGTGACGGTAGGCGACAAAATCCGACTGGTGACCATGGATGGCCGCGACGACCTGTTCAGCATCACGGGCATCTTTGACATTGGCAACCGCGACCTGAACCGGCGCTGGGTTTACACCAGCATCAAAGTTGCGCAAACCCTGCTCGATTTGCCGGGCGGCATCACCCAGATTGACCTGCGCGTGGCCAACTTGTTTGACGCTGAAAGCATCGCGCGCCCGTTGCAGGCACAAACCGGTTTGAGTGTGGACAGCTGGATGCAAACCAACGCCCAGTTGCTGTCGGCGCTGAAAAGCCAGAGCGTGTCCAACAACCTGATCCGCGCCTTTGTCACAGTCATTGTGGCGGTGGGCATTGCCAGTGTGCTGGTGGTATCGGTGGTGCAAAAGCAAAAGGAAATTGGCATTTTGCGCGCCATGGGAGCCAGCCCAGGGCGCATCATGGCGGTGTTTTTGTTGCAAGGCGGCTTTTATGGCCTGATCGGCTCGGTACTTGGCTCTGCCCTGTCGCTGGGGCTGTTGGAATTTTTCGCCAAAATCACGCGCAATGCCGATGGCTCGGCGCTGGTCAGCCCCGATTTGGACATCGCCGTGGTGCTCAGCACCTGTGCCATGGCGCTGGCGGTGGGCCTGCTGGCCGCCGCCCTGCCCGCCCGCCGCGCCGCCCGGCTTGACCCAGTGCAAGCCATTCGCATTTGATGCCATGTCCTACACCCTGTGATGGCCAATGGCCACCACTTGAATTCAAAACCACCCCAACGCTTGCATGGCCCACATCGTCGAGTTACAACACATCCGAAAAAGCTACGGTGAAGGCACGCCGGTGGTCACTGAAGTGCTGCACGGCATTGACCTGGCCATAGCCGAAGGTGAATTTGCCGCCCTGACGGGCCCGTCCGGCTCGGGCAAAAGCACGCTGCTCAACATCATTGGCCTGCTGGAGCACGCCAGCAGCGGGCAACTGCTCATCAATGGCGAGGACACCTCCGACATGGATGACGCCCGGCTTACCGCTTTGCGCGGGCGCAGCATCGGCTTTATTTTTCAGTTTCACCACCTGTTGCCGGGTTTCAGCGCGCTGGAAAACGTGATGATGCCGGCCATCATCGACGACGGCTGGCCCACGGCACGGGCGCAAGACGATGCCATGCGCCTGCTGACCCAGGTCGGCCTCAGGGACGCAGCGCACAAGCGGCCCTCACAACTCTCAGGCGGCATGCAGCAACGCGTGGCCATTGCCCGTGCGCTGGCCTTGTCGCCGCGCCTGATCCTGGCCGACGAGCCCACCGGCAACCTCGACACCCACAGCGCCAACGATATTTTTGAGTTGTTGGAAAGTGTCAACCGCGCGCAGCAATCTGCCTGCCTGATCGTGACCCACGACCCCGCCTTGGCCGCGCGCTGCCAGCGGCAAATTCAGATGGTGGATGGTCAACTAGTATGAATTTAATAGCTGCTTACGCAATGTCCATAAGGGCTAGACGCTGATTTCATCAATAAAAATTTGGGTTGGTGCCAGAAACGGCCAAACGATTCAAATTTAATAGCTACTCACGCTTTACCCATAAGGGCTAGCGCCTTATTTGATCAATGAATGCAGCGCCTTGAACTGCTCATGCTCGGCGCTGCGCAGCCACTCGAACACCACCATCTCGGTGGTCAGTAACTCAGCCCCGGCACTGGCCAGCCGGTCAAACGCGGCATCCCGGTTGCGCTCGGTGCGCGAGCTGCAGGCATCGGTCACCACCCACACCTCAAACTCATCTTCAAGCAAATGCAGCGCAGTTTGCATCAGGCACACATGCGCTTCACACCCGGCAATGACGATGCTGCTGCGCTCGGTGGGCGTGTTGGACGGTTTTTGCAGGTGCTTGGGCAGGCTGCGGGCATTGCCTGCAGGCGCTTTTAACGGCGGGCGCAGCCATTCGCCCAAACCCTCTTCCACCCCGCTGAACTGCATTTTGGCCAGTGTGTTTTGGCACAAGCTGCGCAACTCAGGCGGATTTGAGCCCAGTTTGGACGGATTTTGCTCGGTGCCCCAGACCGGCACCTGCAGCAGTTTGGCGGCTTGTGCCAGCACCACGGCGTTGGCCAGCACCAGCGGTGCGTCAAAAATGGCGGGCATCAGGCGCGTTTGGTAATCCACGAGCACCAATTGGGAGAGTTCAGCATCAAGCAACATGGCGGGCTTTCAAAAATAAGGGCGACAAATCAAAGCGTGATTAAACCGCAGGTCAAGCAATTCAAGTCATCACATCAAAAATACTATGAAAAAAATAGCTACTTACGCTTATTTAATAAGGGCCAGAGGCATATTTCTTATATAAAACTTGTGACGAGTGCGGCGTGAGAGGCTTTCCCCCATGCGGGCGCTATTTGTTTTAACCCGCAGCGCACGTTGGGTGTCCGACTTCGCGAATGTCCCCCGACTTGGGCTGCGCCCAAGCCTCCTCCTTAGGCTATTTCCTGCGAAAAATATACCCATCTGACTTGTCTTTTTGTCCATCTGCTGCGTTGCAAAAACGGTTGTATAGCTCGCTATACGCCCATTTTTACGCCTTGCAGCTGAACAAAAATCCTGCGTCATCTGGGCATATTTATTCTTGGAA
>JBBQSS010000020.1:0-24821 GCA_038213665.1 Burkholderiales bacterium
ACCCATCTGACTTGTCTTTTTGTCCATCTGCTGCGTTGCAAAAACGGTTGTATAGCTCGCTATACGCCCATTTTTACGCCTTGCAGCTGAACAAAAATCCTGCGTCATCTGGGCATATTTATTCTTGGAAATCACCTTAAACAAATTTTCTGACATCGACAAAATGGCCGTGAATGGCCGCTGCGGCCGCCATGGCAGGGCTGACCAGATGGGTGCGCCCACCGGCGCCCTGGCGGCCTTCAAAGTTGCGGTTGCTGGTGGATGCGCAACGCTCACCGGGCTCAAGCCGGTCTGCATTCATGGCCAGGCACATCGAGCAGCCGGGCTCACGCCACTCGAACCCAGCAGCGCGAAAAATCTCGTGCAAGCCTTCTCGTTCGGCCTGTTCTTTGACCAAACCAGAACCCGGCACGACCAGGGCCAAACGGATGTTGGGGGCAATTTTCCGGCCCAGGGTTTTCACCACAGCGGCGGCCTCGCGCATGTCTTCAATGCGGCTGTTGGTGCACGAGCCAATGAACACCTTGTCTACATACAAGTCGTTGAGGGCTTTGCCGGGTTCCAGCGCCATGTAGTGAAGCGCACGCTCAATCGCGCCGCGCTGGTTGGCGTCTTTTTCGCGGTCGGGGTCAGGCACCCGGTCATTGATGCCCAGCACCATTTCAGGTGACGTGCCCCAGGTGACTTGCGGCACCAACTGGGCTGCATCCATGTCAATGACGGCATCAAAATGCGCGTCAGGGTCCGACTGCAGGGTTTTCCAGTAAGCCACGGCCTGATCCCACTCGACTGCGGCGGCGGCCTCATTTGTTGCGTTGTGGCCAGGGGCCAGAGGGCGACCTTTGACGTACTGAATGGTTTTGTCGTCTACCGCCACCAGGCCCGCGCGTGCACCGGCTTCAATCGCCATGTTGCACACGGTCATGCGGCCCACCATGCTGAGCGCACGGATGGCCGCACCACCAAATTCAATGGTGTAACCGGTGCCCCCGGCCGTGCCTATTTTTCCGATGATGGCCAGCACAATGTCTTTGCCACCGCAGCCTCTGGGCAGCAGGCCTTCGACTCTTACCAGCATGTTCTTGGCTTTTTTGGCCAGCAAGGTTTGCGTGGCCATCACGTGTTCGACCTCACTGGTGCCAATGCCGTGGGCCAATGCACCAAACGCTCCGTGGGTTGACGTATGGGAGTCGCCGCAAACCACCGTCATGCCAGGTAGCGTGGCGCCATTTTCAGGGCCAATCACATGGACAATGCCTTGGCGCCGCGACATGAAAGGAAAGTAAGCCGCAGCGCCGAATTCCTTGATGTTGGCGTCGAGCGTCAGCACTTGCTCTTTGCTGGTGGGGTCGGTGATGCCGTCATAACCCAGCTCCCAACCCGTGGTGGGCGTGTTGTGGTCTGCCGTGGCCACAATGGAGCTGACGCGCCAGACCTTGCGGTGGGTTTGGCGAAGTCCTTCAAACGCCTGCGGGCTGGTCACTTCATGGACCAGATGGCGGTCAATGTAGAGCAGGGCAGTGCCGTCGTCTTCAGTATGGACGACGTGCTCGTCCCAGAGTTTGTCGTAAAGAGTGCGTCCCATCGAGGTTCCTTGGTAGAAATGCGATTTTAAACGGCGAGATCGCGTTGACTGAACACAAACAAAAAAACCCGCCGGTGTTGCCAGCCGGCGGGCTTGTCAAGAGCGGCGGTGATTAACGTTCAGCGACCGGCTTGACGTTGCGAGCGACAGCGCCCGTGAACAATTGGCGCGGGCGGCCAATTTTGTACTCTGGGTCACTGATCATTTCATTAAGCTGTGCAATCCAGCCCACCGTGCGGGCCAAAGTAAAGACGCCCGTGAACAGGTTGACCGGGATGCCAATGGCGCGTTGGACGATGCCCGAGTAGAAGTCGACGTTGGGGTAGAGCTTGCGCGACACAAAGTAATCGTCTTCCAGAGCAATCTTTTCAACTTCTTTGGCCAACTTGAACAAGGGGTCATTTTCCAGACCAAGTTCAGCAAGCACCTCATTGCAGGTTTCTTGCATGAGGGTGGCGCGCGGGTCGTAGTTTTTGTACACGCGGTGGCCAAAACCCATGAGTTTGACACCAGAGTTTTTGTCTTTGACTTGCTCCATGAACTGACCCACCTTGGCGATGCCGCCCTGGCGCTGAATGTCTTCCAGCATGTTCAGGCAGGCTTCGTTGGCACCACCGTGTGCTGGACCCCACAGGCATGCCACGCCAGCAGCAATGGCCGCAAATGGGTTGGTGCCAGATGAGCCGCACAGACGTACGGTGGAGGTCGAAGCGTTTTGCTCGTGATCTGCGTGGAGGATAAAAATGCGGTCCAGTGCGCGCTCTAGCACGGGATTGACCTTGTATTCTTCGCACGGTGTACCAAACATCATGCGCAAGAAGTTGCCTGCATAGCTCAGGTCATTGCGCGGATACATGTAAGGCTGACCGACACCGTATTTGTAGGCCATGGCCACCAAGGTGGGCATTTTGGCAATCAGCCGGATGGCCGCGATTTCGCGGTGCTCAGGGTTGTTGATGTCTGTGCTGTCATGGTAGAACGCCGACAGGGCGCCGACCAAACCGGTCAGCACCGCCATCGGGTGAGCGTCACGGCGGAAGCCACGCAGGAAAAACTGCATCTGCTCATTGACCATGGTGTGGTTGATCACGAGCTTGTGGAAGTCCTGACGCTCTTGCACCTTTGGCAATTCGCCTTTGAGCAGCAAATAACAGGTGTCGAGGTAATCACACTGTGTTGCCAATTGTTCAATGGGGTAGCCGCGGTACAACAGTTCGCCCTTGTCACCGTCAATGTAGGTGATGGCAGATTGGCATGAGGCAGTTGACAAGAAGCCCGGGTCATACGTGAACATGCCGGTTTGGCCATAGAGCTTGCGAATGTCGATCACATCCGGGCCAACCGTGCCTTGGTAAACTGGCAAGTCGACGCTGGGGCTGCCGTTGCTGAACGACAGGGTGGCTTTATTCTCAGCTAGCTTCATAGTGACCTTTCAGGTGGTTCTTTCAACATACTTAACACTTCGCGGACTTCGTCCTGCAGCAGATTTGCATCTACTTGGGCTAAAGTTTTACGCCCAAGATGCAAATCCAGCAGGTCTGAATCGCTTAAGTCCATTAGAGCGTTCAGACCTTGCACCTGATTGACAGTGAGCGTGGATTGAAACCGTTTGAAGAAACGTTCGATAAATAGATCGTTTTCAAGCAAGCCACGACGGCACCGCCACCGCAACTTGCTCAATACCCTCGCGTCGGCGAGTTCATCGCCTGTTGCCATATCAGGTGTTTGCATAGAAGCTCAATCAGATCGCGCGACGTACCATCAGTTCTTTGATCTTGCCAATGGCGCTGGTCGGATTCAAACCCTTCGGACAAACATCCACACAGTTCATGATGGTGGTGCAGCGGAACAGGCGGTAGGGGTCTTCAAGGTTATCCAGGCGTTCGCTGGTTGATTCGTCACGGCTGTCGGCGATAAACCGGTATGCCTGCAACAGCCCAGCCGGGCCCACGAATTTGTCAGGGTTCCACCAGAACACCGGGCAACTGGTGGAGCAGCAGGCGCACAAAATACATTCGTACAGGCCGTTGAGCTCCTCGCGTTCTTCCGGACTTTGCAGGCGCTCTTTTTCTGGCGGGCGGGTGTCGTTGACCAGGTACGGTTTGATCGAATGGTATTGTTTGAAGAACAAGGTCATGTCGACGATCAAATCACGCACCACCGGCAGGCCAGGCAGAGGCTTGAGAACGATGGTGTCTGGCAGCGTGCGCATGTTGATGAGACAGGCCAGGCCATTCTTTCCATTGATATTCATCGCATCCGAACCACAAATGCCTTCGCGGCATGAGCGTCGGTACGAGAGTGTGGGATCTAGCGCCTTGAGTTTCACAAGCGCGTCGAGCAACATGCGTTCGCTGCCATCGAGTTCGAGCTCAAGCGTTTGCATGTAGGGTTTTGCGTCGGTATCCGGGTTGTAGCGGTAAATTTGAAAGGTACGTTTTGCCATGGTGTGCTTTCTGATTCGACTGGATTCAGGGGGTCGAGAATTGGGCTGGGCTTAGAAGGTGCGAACCTTGGGCGGAATGGATGCCACAGTCAGTGGTTTAAGGTTCACGGCCTTGTAACTCAGGCTGTTTGTGGCGCTGTCCCACAAGGTGTGCTTGAGCCAGTTGACATCATCGCGACCCAGTGGGCAGGTTGCGTCATCCGCAGGGCGGTCGTAATCCATCACGCTGTGCGCACCACGGCACTCATGGCGGGCGGCAGCAGACACCATGGTGGACTGAGCCACCTCAATCATGTTTTCAACTTCTAATGCTTCGATGCGTTCGGTATTGAAAATCTGTGACTTGTCGGTCAGCTTGATATTGTTGACACGCTGACGCAATTTGGCGATTTTGCTGACGCCTTCGTCCATGCTCGCTTGGGTGCGAAACACACTGGCGTGTTGTTGCATGGTGTCGCGTATGTCGCCTGCAACCACTTGCGCGTATTCGCCGTCAGTTGCGGTGTTGAGTCGGTTCAGGCGTTCCAGGGAAATGTCTGCAGCGTTCGCTGGCAGGTCTTTGTGCTCGCTGTTCTTGTTGTTGTACTCAATGATGTGCAGACCCGCAGCGCGTCCAAACACCACGATGTCCAGCAAGGAGTTGGTGCCCAGACGATTGGCCCCGTGCACGCTGACACAAGAGCATTCGCCCACCGCGTACAGGCCATTGACAATCTTTTGTGTGCCGTTGTCGTTGGGCACAACCACCTGCCCGCTGATGCTGCTGGGGATGCCACCCATCTGATAGTGGTTGGTAGGTATCACCGGAATGGGTTCTTTGGTGATGTCCACGTTGGCAAAGTTGTGACCGATTTCTTGCACGCTAGGCAGGCGCAAGGCGATGGTGTCTGCGCCCAAGTGCGTCATATCCAGGTTGATGTAATCCTTGTTGGGGCCGCAACCGCGTCCTTCCTTGATTTCCTGGTCCATGCAACGCGACACAAAGTCGCGCGGTGCCAAGTCTTTCATTGTGGGCGCATAACGCTCCATGAAACGCTCGCCATTGCTGTTGCGCAGTATGGCGCCTTCTCCGCGGCAGCCTTCGGTGAGCAGCACACCCGCGCCAGCCACACCTGTGGGGTGGAATTGCCAGAATTCCATGTCTTGCAGCGGTATGCCAGCGCGCGCTGCCATACCCAGTCCGTCACCTGTGTTGATAAAAGCATTGGTGGAGGCAGCAAAGATGCGGCCAGCGCCGCCAGAAGCCATCATCACACTCTTGGCCTGCAAAATGTGGACTTCGCCGGTTTCCATCTCGAGCGCAGTGACACCAACCACATCGCCATCTGCATCGCGTATGAGGTCAAGTGCCATCCATTCAACAAAGAAATTGGTGCGCGCCTTGACGTTTTGTTGGTACAGGGTGTGCAGCATGGCGTGGCCGGTGCGGTCAGCTGCAGCACAGGCGCGCTGCACTGGTTTTTCACCATAATTGCTGGAGTGACCGCCAAATGGACGCTGGTAAATGGTGCCATCCGGATTGCGGTCAAACGGCATGCCAAAGTGTTCAAGTTCGTAAACCACCTTTGGGGCCTCACGGCACATGAACTCGATGGCATCCTGATCGCCCAACCAGTCTGACCCTTTGATGGTGTCGTAAAAATGGTAGTGCCAGTTGTCTTCAGCCATGTTGCCAAGACTTGCGCCTATACCACCTTGTGCCGCTACGGTGTGTGAGCGCGTTGGGAATACTTTGGAGAGAACGGCGACGTTGAGCCCTGCGTTGGCAAGTTGTAGCGACGCGCTCATACCAGCGCCGCCAGCGCCGATGATGACGACGTCAAATTTGCGCTTGGTAAGTTTGGAAGTTGCAGTCATGATGAATCTTGTGTCTTGGTTATGGGGTGTGGCTTGCCCGGCGGATCTGCCAGGCATCAAAATACCTTCTGATTGGGTTCAGAAGGTCTACAAGCGCCACAGGGCTTGGATGGCGCCACCCGTACAGGCAACCAGCCAGGCAATGGCAAACACGTGCATCACAAAACGCACGCCATAAGGCTTGACGTAATCCATGAAAATATTACGCATGCCAATCCACACGTGAAAGAGCATGGACAGCAAGACCAGGAAGGTCAGTGATTTCATCCACTGAGGAGAGAAAATGCCAGCCCACAGTTCGTAGCCAATCGGGCCTTTGCTGAAAATCAGTTGTGCGAGCACCAGCACTGTAAAAAGTGCCATGAGAACCGCCGTGACGCGCTGTGACAGCCAGTCGCGCATGCCATAGTGCGCACCTACAACCGTGCGATGTGAACCGTAATTAACAGACATGAGTTGCTCCTGATTTAGTAGAGGCCGAACAGTTTGGCGCCAAGCACCAGCGTCAGCGTGAGGGTAATGATCAGCACAGCTGCGGCGGTTTGACGGCCGAAATCTTTGGTCACATGTTCATGGTGGGTGTCCATCCAAAGGTGACGCATGCCCGCAATAAAGTGGTGCAAGCTGGCCCAGATCAAGCCCAAAGCCACCAATTTCCAGATGAAGCCTGGCAAGCCAAGCATCCCTACATTGAAGGCAGATTTGAATTTCATGAATGAAATTTCAGAGGAAATCGAGTTGTCAAACATCCAGATGATAAAAGGCATCAGGAAGAACATGATGGCGCCACTCACCCGGTGCATGCCCGATGCCAGGGAAGCCAGTGGCCATCGGTAGCTTATGAGTGATGCGCCATCAATGTTGCGGAACTCGGGACGTTTTTTTGCTGTGCTAGCCGATGATTCAGACATACGTTGCTTTCTATGTTTTGAGTAACTGCTTGGTAACCGGTGGATGCCGATCACCACTAAATTCTATTGCAATGCAGCATGTGAAACATGCGCTCGCGCTTAAGGGGGGTGTTTTTGTCGGCTGAAAAAGCTTTATCCTTTGTTAAAAAAACGCGTCTTGCTTGAAAATGACATCTGGCTGACACCAGAGTTACAACCCCGGCCTTTTTTTAACCAAGCGAGTTGTGGTAGTGGTGCGTGTCGGTCCGATAGCAACCGCGGCGCAACTCCATGGGTTCATCGCGGTAGGTGTAAGCGATGCGTTCCACGCTTAGCAGTGGTGTGCCAGGCTTGACTCTTAAGAGCTGTTCATGCAGTTCCGTTGCGGGGATGGCGCGTATTTTTTCTTCTGCGCGCACCATGCGGACGTTGAATTCGGTTTCGAACAGCGCGTACATGGGTCCATGGTAGTTGGCCAGACGTTCGGCGGTGAGACCTTTGAACGGGGCGGCAGGTAGCCAGATGTCTTCAAGAATGATCGGTGTGCCGCCAAAACTCAGGACTCGGCGAGCCTGCAGCACGGTGTCGCCAGTGCGCAAAGCGAGTGCGCGTGCGACATCTGCGCTGGCCCGGCTGCGTCGGCATTCGATGATGTCGCGCTGGGCTGGGCCTTCGCTACCCCGGGTGCCGCTGTCGGGTGCCAATTTCAAAAATCGGAATTGCACTTGTTGTTCTGCGTGGGTCGCCACAAAAGTGCCTTTGCCTTGACGGCGCAGCAGCAGGTTTTCTGAGGCAAGCTCGTCGACGGCTTTGCGTACGGTGCCCTGACTGACCTTGAAGCGCGCAGCCAAATCTATTTCGCTGGGAATGGCTTCGCCTGGTTTCCATTCGCCTGCGTGCAGGCTGTTGAGAATCAGGCTCTTGATTTGTTGGTACAAGGGGCTGAAAGCGGGCGCGGTGATGGCGACTGCCAGCGCAGTGGGCAGCAAATTACTTTCGCTGATGAGGTCAGGGAGCATTTGCATAATGGTTTCGCCTCTTTTGTATCTGCTGTCGCTTTTGCGAATCATATCTTATATAAGACATAAGACAAATTGACGAATCAGGGTTTTCAAGAGTACACTCGCGGCGCTTGACCGGGGACAGCAATATGCTGTGTGCCTGGCAGCCACTGAATATTCTTTCATCACTTCTGGAGTTTTCACCATGAGCAAAAAGCCCGTCCGCGTTGCCGTTACCGGCGCAGCAGGTCAAATTGGTTACGCCATTCTGTTTCGTATCGCCTCGGGCGAAATGTTGGGCAAGGACCAGCCCGTGGTGCTGAGCCTGTTGGAAGTACCCGTTGAAAAAGCGCAACAAGCCCTGCAAGGCGTCATGATGGAACTGCAAGATTGTGCGTTCCCATTGTTGGTGGGCATGGAAGCCCACAGTGACCCGATGACAGCATTCAAGGATGTGGATTACGCGATGTTGATCGGCTCACGTCCGCGTGGTCCGGGCATGGAGCGTGCTGAATTGCTGGCTGTGAATGCCGAGATTTTCACGGCGCAGGGCAAAGCGCTCAATGCCGTCGCCAGTCGCGATGTGCGTGTGCTGGTGGTGGGTAACCCCGCAAATACCAATGCCTACATTGCCATGAAGAGTGCGCCAGATCTGCCACGCAAGAACTTCACTGCCATGCTGCGTCTGGATCACAACCGCGCTTTGAGCCAGTTGGCCGAAAAAACCGGCAAGGCCGTGGCTGACATTGAGCAATTGGCAGTCTGGGGCAATCATTCGCCCACCATGTATGCCGATTACCGTTTTGCCACCATCCATGGTGAAAGTGTCAAAGACATGATCAACGACCAAGAATGGAACGCCAACACCTTCCTGCCGACCGTGGGCAAGCGTGGCGCTGCCATCATTGCGGCTCGCGGCGTATCGTCTGCGGCGTCTGCTGCGAACGCTGCCATTGACCACATGCACGATTGGGCCTTGGGTACCAACGGCAAATGGGTCACCATGGGCATCCCTTCGGACGGCCAATACGGCATTCCGAAAGACACCATGTTTGGTTTTCCCGTGACCTGTGATGGCGGGGAATACAAGTTGGTTGAAGGCTTGGCCATTGACGCGTTCAGCCAAGAGTGCATCAATAAAACGCTCAAAGAGTTGCAAGACGAACAAGCGGGCGTGGCTCACCTCCTGTAATAAGTCTTCGTCAGGAGTCAGGCTCGTGACCCATCCACGCGAGGTTCTGCAGGGCGCCGGTGCTGTCGTACCTTTGCCGGTATGCGACCATTATTGCGGCGTGGAAGCGCGGATGGTGAAGAGCTTGGCCCTGCAGAATGAGTTGGCGCAAGAGTTTGATGCCTGTCTATTTGATGTCACGCTGGATTGCGAAGATGGTGCCCCCGTAGGAGGAGAGAAAGACCACGCTTTTATGGTCCGAGCCCTTGCTAATCAAGCGTTGTTTGCTACTAAAAATGGTGCCAACAAAGTGCCATCGCGCGTAGCCGTCCGGGTGCATCCAGTGGATCACCCCGTGTTTGAACAAGACGTGGAGATCATCGTCGGTGGCGCTGCACAAGCCTTGTGTCACGTGATGATTCCCAAGGTCGATTCGTTGGCGGATCTGGAGCGTGCGGTGGCGTGTATTGACCATGCTGCCCTGGCTTCTGGCCGCGTTGATGTCTTGCCCATCCATGTGTTGATTGAGTCCCCTGGGGCCGTGCATCGCGTGGCTGACATCGTGGCGCACCCCCGGGTTCAGTCGGCAAGTTTTGGCCTGATGGATTTTGTCTCCGCGCACGGCGGTGCAGTACCTGCCAGTGCCATGCGGATGTCCGCACAAAGCCTGCCAGAAGACCTGGATCAATTCAGCCATCCTTTGGTGGTCCGTGCCAAGCTTGAGATTGCCGCAGCTTGCCATGCGTTTGGCAAAGTGGCATCCCATTGTGTGGTGACTGAGTTTAAAAATACTGCCCTGCTTGAAACTGCTGTGCGGCGTGCTAGCCGAGCGCTGGGATTTGGGCGTATGTGGAGCATTCACCCGGATCAAATTCGCCCGATACTGGCAGCTTTTGCGCCTGATTTGGCTGAGGTTTTGCGCGCCAGTCGCATTGTTTGCGAGGCGCACGCGGCCGACTGGGCACCCATTTCGGTCGATGGCACCTTGCATGACCGCGCCAGTTATCGGTATTTTTGGCAAACTTTGGTTCGCGCCCATCAGGCTGCGCGACTGCACCGGGACGATCCTGCGCAGGTATTTTTCCACTGAAGACAGTCTTGCAAAATCTAAGGAATTCCTATGATCAAAATTTCCCTGCCCCCGACAGCGTTCCGCGTCGGTTTGCGCGGTGCCGTGCTTGGCGCACTGGTGTTGGTCGCGCCTGCATTGATGGCGCAATCTGGCGCATCAGTAGCGGCGAAGAAATCAGCACCTGCCAAGAAATCGGTGCCAGAAAAGAAAAAGGTGAAAGTTGTTTCCAAGAGCCGCGCAGAAATAAAAACCGAGGCCAATCAAATGGCCACGGGCATTCGGGCTGCCGAGGCCGCGTTAACCCCGGCAGAACTTGCTATCGCGCAACGCGTGGAAGTTGGCTTCGTTCAGTGTGAATTGGGCGCTTCAGTGACCGTTGCGGCTGACCTCAAACTGCCAGGCTATTTTGATGTTTCCGGCAAGAAGTTTCGCTTTCGCATGGTGCCGGTTGTGACCAGTACCGGCGCGATCCGCCTGGAAGATACCCAAGCTGGGGCAGTCTGGTTGCAATTGTCCAACAAGTCGATGCTGATGAACCAAAAGTCAGGTTCGCGTCTGGCCGATGCCTGCGTGACCCCCTCTCAAGCGTTGGTGGCTTTGGCCATGGAAAAATCCCCGCCCCATGGTTTGCTTGATGCGCCTTTGGTGGTGAGTCAACCGATTTTGCCGACCCCCTCCGATCTTTCGCCTGCGACTGCGACCCAGTAGTCAGCACGCTGCGCCTGTTTCTAAACGCCCCTCACATTTTTTGATTTAAAGGAGTTCACCATGTTGCAAGCTTATCGCGCCCACGTTGCCGAGCGCGCCGCGCTCGGAATCCCGGCGCTGCCGCTCACTGCCCAGCAAACCGCTTCACTGATTGAGTTGTTGAAAGGCCCACCGAAAGGCGAAGAAGATTTTTTGTTGGAATTGATTACTCACCGCGTGCCTGCGGGTGTCGATGACGCCGCTAAAGTCAAGGCCAGCTACCTTGCAGCGGTGGCCCACGGCACAGAAACGTGCGCCCTGATCAGTCGCGAAAAGGCCACTGAACTGCTTGGCACCATGCTCGGTGGCTATAACCTGACGCCGTTGATTGACTTGCTGGACGATGTTGTCGTGGCCCCTGTGGCTGCTGCGGCCCTCAAGAAAACCCTGCTGATGTTTGACCAATTCCATGATGTCAAGGAAAAGGCCGACAAGGGAAATGTGCATGCCAAAGCTGTGCTGCAAAGCTGGGCCGATGCCGAGTGGTTCACCAGCCGTCCTGAAGTGCCCAAGAGCATCACGCTCACTGTGCTCAAAGTCACAGGCGAAACCAATACCGATGACCTGTCGCCAGCACCCGACGCCTGGAGCCGCCCGGACATTCCCTTGCATGCGCTGGCCATGCTGAAAAACAAGCGCGACGGCATCATTCCTGAGGAAGATGGCAAGCGCGGCCCGGTCAAGTTCGTTGAAGATTTGCGCGCCCGTGGCAACTTGGTGGCCTATGTGGGCGACGTGGTTGGCACTGGTTCCAGCCGCAAGTCCGCCACCAACAGCGTGCTGTGGTTCACCGGTGAAGACATTCCGTTTGTGCCAAACAAGCGTTTTGGTGGTGTCTGTCTGGGCTCAAAAATAGCGCCGATCTTTTACAACACCATGGAAGATGCGGGCGCGCTGCCGATCGAACTGGACGTGAGTCAGATGAACATGGGCGACACCATTGAGCTGCGCCCTTATGAGGGCACGGCACTCAAAGATGGCCAGGTCATCGCCAACTTCACCCTCAAGAGCGAGGTGCTGTTTGACGAAGTGCGTGCGGGTGGTCGGATACCCTTGATCATTGGTCGTGGGCTCACGACCAAAGCCCGTGAGTCGCTGGGCCTGCCGGTGTCGACCCTGTTCCGATTGCCACAAAACCCCAAGGCCACGGGCAAGGGCTTTACTCTGGCGCAAAAGATGGTGGGTCGCGCCTGTGGCTTGCCAGAAGGCCAGGGCGTGTTGCCCGGTACGTATTGCGAACCCAAGATGACCAGCGTGGGCTCTCAGGACACCACTGGCCCCATGACCCGAGATGAGTTGAAAGACTTGGCCTGCCTGGGTTTCAGTGCGGACTTGGTGATGCAGTCTTTCTGCCACACAGCGGCTTATCCCAAGCCGGTCGATGTCAAAATGCACCACGAGTTACCTGAGTTCATCAGCAACCGCGGTGGCATCCCGTTGCGCCCGGGTGACGGCATCATCCACAGCTGGCTCAACCGCATGTTGTTGCCTGACACCGTGGGCACGGGTGGCGACAGCCACACTCGTTTCCCGATTGGTATCAGCTTCCCCGCTGGCTCGGGTCTGGTGGCGTTTGGTGCGGCAACCGGTGTCATGCCTTTGGACATGCCTGAGAGCGTCTTGGTGCGCTTCAAAGGCCAAATGCAGCCCGGCATCACCTTGCGTGATCTGGTCAACGCCATTCCGCTTTACGCTATCAAGTCCGGTGAGTTGACGGTGGCCAAGCAAGGCAAGAAGAATGTGTTCTCCGGTCGCATTCTTGAAATTGAAGGCTTGCCAGACCTCAAGGTTGAGCAGGCGTTCGAGCTCAGCGATGCCTCTGCCGAGCGCAGTGCGGCAGGTTGCGCCGTGCACCTGAACAAAGAGCCGATCATTGAGTACCTCAACAGCAACATCGTCATGTTGAAGTGGATGATTGCCAATGGTTACTCTGACGTGCGTACGATTCAGCGCCGCATCAAGGCCATGGAAGCCTGGCTGGCTAACCCGGAATTGCTCAAGGCTGATGCCGATGCTGAGTACGCCAGCGTGATCGAAATCGATCTGGCCGACATTCACGAGCCCATTCTGGCTTGTCCGAATGACCCGGACGACGTGAAAACACTGGCTGAAGTTGCTGGCACCAAGATCGACGAAGTCTTCATTGGTTCTTGCATGACCAACATCGGTCACTTCCGTGCGGCTTCTAAACTGTTGGAAAACAAGCGCGACATCCCGGTCAAGCTGTGGATGGCGCCACCTACCAAAATGGACGCCAAGCAGCTGACTGAGGAAGGCCATTATGGCGTACTGGGCTCTGCGGGTGCGCGTATGGAAATGCCGGGCTGCAGCTTGTGTATGGGTAACCAGGCGCAGGTGAAAGAGGGCGCAACGGTGTTCTCTACGAGCACCCGAAATTTCCCGAATCGACTTGGTAAAAACAGCAACGTGTACTTGGGCAGTGCGGAATTGGCGGCGATTTGCGCCAAGCTGGGGCGCATCCCAACCAAAGATGAATACATGACCGACATGGGTGTGTTGACAGCTTCCAGTAGCCAAATCTATCAATACCTGAACTTTGACAAGGTGCAGGATTACACAGAGGCTGCCGCCACGGTCAAGGACACTGCTGCGGTGTAATTGCTTTTTTGACAGGTCTGTTCAAGAAGCCCCGCAAAGCGATTTGCGGGGCTTCTTTATTGCCGGGGGAGCAGTGCCATATGGATAACCTTTTTTGATCCGTCTGTCGGCTGGCGCCTCCAGCTTGGCCCTGTTTTGATGCCGGTTTGAATCTTGTCAAAGCGGGTTTGTGCTGCCCCCAAGCCCAAGCGCTTTGTCCATCAGCACCACGTCAAGCCATCGGTCAAATTTCCAGCCACACGACTTGAGTGTGCCGACATGGTTGAAGCCGGCGCTTTGGTGCACGCCAACGGAGCCAAGGTTGTTTGAGTCGCCAATCACGGCGATGAGTTTGCGCACACCGGCCCGTTCTGCCTGGCTGATCAATTCGGCCAGCAACGCGCGGCCAAGGCCTTGACCGATGGCTAGGCGCGCCAGATAAATGGAATCCTCGGCTGAAAAACGGTAGGCCGGGCGAGGCTTGAACCAGTTGCAGTAAGCAAAGCCCAATACCTGGTCCCCTTCAGTAGCTACCAGATAGGGTAGGGCTTTGTTCAAGACGTCGGCACGCCGTTGGGCCATGTCAGCTTCGTTGGGCGGATCGACCTCAAATGTTCCCGTCCCGTAACAGACATGGTGTGCATAAATTGCGGTTATTTGCGCCATGTCGCGCTCTTGGCTCGGCCGAATGATTGGCATGATGTAAGGAGTAGATATAATGTTGGGCTGTCTGACGTGTCGCATAACCGGGTGGTTATGTTGCGTGTCTCAAACGTCGGATTAAGTGCCAATTTTCGTGGAATTTTTTCCACTCCCCTAAGGATAAATCATGGTCGTCATCCGACTCGCCCGTGGCGGTGCAAAAGCACGCCCGTTTTTCAATATCGTTGTTGCTGACAAGCGCACGCGCCGAGATGGCCGCTTCATTGAACGCATTGGTTTTTACAACCCAATTGCGACTGCAAATGAAGAAAGCATCCGCATTGCACAAGACCGTCTGACCTATTGGCGCAGTGTCGGTGCCCAGGCTTCGCCCACGGTGGAGCGTCTGGTGAATCAAGCTGCTAAAAAAGCAGCCTGATCTTCAGTGATGCTGCCCGGCCTGGAGGCTGCCGAACTCCCGGCAGATGCAATCGAAGTCGGGCGCATCCTTGATGCCTGGGGCATCAAAGGGTGGTTCAAAGTTCTACCCTACAGCGCCGATCCTGAGGCGCTTTTTTCTTCCAAGCGCTGGTTTTTGTTACCTTCCGAGAAGGGCGCTAAAACCTTTGATGGCGTTGTTGCGTTAAAAATCAAAGAAGCCAAAACACACTCTGGTTCCGTTGTGGCTTGCGTGCATGAGGTCGATGACCGTAGTGCTGCGGATGCGCTTCGCGGGGCACGCATTTTTGTGTCAAAGTCGAGTTTTCCCGCCGCTCAAAAAGACGAATATTACTGGGTAGACCTGATTGGGCTGGAAGTCATCAATCGGGAAGGCGCAAGCTTGGGCCATGTGCGTGATCTTTTGTCAACTGGTCCGCAAACCGTACTGGTGATCGATGATGCCCAACAAGCGCCACCGATTGAACGCATGATTCCGTTTGTTGCGGTGTACATCGATGATGTGAACTTGACAGAACGTCGAATTCTGGTGGACTGGCAGCCAGATTATTGAAGGCGACACCATGCGCTTTGATGTGGTTACGCTATTTCCTGAGTTGTTTGCCCCGTTGTTGACCACGGGCATCACACGTCGGGCGTTTGAGTCCGGTGCGGTAAATGTGCAGTTGAGCAATCCGCGCGACTATGCGCAAGGCAATTATCGGCGCGTCGATGACCGGCCATTCGGTGGTGGACCCGGCATGGTCATGATGGCTGAACCTCTGGTTCAGTGCCTTAGCGCCATTCGCGCCGAACGCCAGGATGAGGTGCCCGTGGTGCTGTTTTCTCCTGCGGGCCGTGCGCTTGACCACGCAATGGTCACGCAATGGGCCGCAAGCCAAGGTGCGGTGTTGATCTGCGGTCGCTACGAGGGTATCGATCAGCGTTTTGTGGACAAGTTTGTGACCGAGCAAATCAGTTTGGGTGATTTTGTGCTCTCGGGCGGTGAAATCGCCGCCATGGCGCTGCTTGACGCAGTCGCCCGTTTGCAGCCAGGTGTGCTTAATGATGCCGCCAGTCACGCGCAAGACAGCTTCAACCCCGCGCTTGACGGCCTGTTGGATTGCCCGCATTACACCCGCCCTGAGAATTGGGAAGGGGAGGTGGTCCCAGAGGCCTTGCTCAGTGGTCACCACATCCATATTGAGCGCTGGCGACGGGATCAGCGCCTGGTGCTGACCCAACGCCTGCGTCCTGAACTGATTGGCAAGGCGCGACAGCTTGGCCATTTGTCACACGCAGACGAGCTTCTATTGTCAAGCTATACTAGCGGGCTTACCGATCCTCTGTAAGGCCGTTTTGGCGCGTTGCGTCAGGGCACGTGTCACGGTGACACTGGCGCTTGCATGATCATTGAAAGACACTATGAACCTGATCCAAATCCTTGAACAAGAAGAAATTGTTCGATTGAACAAAACCATCCCCGTTTTCGGTCCCGGCGACACCGTGGTCGTAAGCCTGAACGTGGTTGAAGGCACGCGCAAGCGTCTGCAAGCCTACGAAGGTGTGGTGATTGCCAAGCGCAATCGCGGCCTGAACAGCGGCTTCACTGTGCGCAAGATCTCCAGCGGCGAAGGTGTTGAGCGCACCTTTCAAACCTACAGCCCACTGATTGCCAGCATTGAGGTCAAGCGCCGTGGTGATGTGCGCCGCGCCAAGCTGTACTACCTGCGCGAGCGCAGTGGCAAGTCGGCTCGTATCAAGGAAAAACTGCCAGCCCGTAAAGTTGCACCCGTGGCGGCCGTCGCAGCGGTTTAACCTGTATTGGCCTGAGCCAAATGAAACCGCCTCGCTGAATGTGTGGCGGTTTTTTTTCGTCTGGCGTTGACGCCTTGACTGCACTTTGACGGGCAAAAGTCATGACTTTGCCTAAGTTTGATCCCCGTCGGGTGCCCGTTATACAAGTTGATGCGCATCTGCACGCGGTGCCAAGCCATGTATTGCAGCCGCAGGCCTTGCGCCAGCGCTTTGCCGCGCCGCCGCCTTGGCATCCGGAGTTGCTTGCTGAAAAGAAGTTTATGGATCGTGAGCCCATGCAGGCGGCTGTGTTGATTCCTATTGTGATGCGCAGTGAACCCACGGTGCTATTGACCCTTAGGACCTTGCATCTTTCCACGCATGCCGGACAAATTGCATTTCCGGGCGGCAAAGTCGACGAATCTGACATCAGCATGGTGGCTGCCGCGCTGCGCGAGGCCCGTGAGGAGCTTGGTTTGCTGCCGGAGTTTGTTGACGTATTGGGCCAGTTGCCGGTGTACGTGACAGGCTCGTCCTTTCATGTCACCCCCGTGGTGGCTTTGGTATCGCCCGGCTTTTCACTGGCGCCCAATCCCTTTGAGGTGGCTGATGTCTTCGAGGTGCCACTGAGGTTTTTGATGGACCCGGCGCATCACCGCCACCACCTGGTAGATTGGCAGGGCGTGCAACGCGAATGGTTGTCCATGCCGTATCAGGAGGGGGCTGTCGAGCGCTTCATTTGGGGCGCGACGGCTGGCATGCTGCGCAACTTTTATCGCTTTTTGCAAGCGTGAGCTTAGCTGCAGCTATGATCATTGAATGAGCTTTATCTCTGTGTTGTTTGCATTGTTGCTTGAGCAGGCGCGGCCGTTGAGCCGTGGCAATCCGATTCATGCGGCGATCCGTGTCTGGGTACGTTGGTGCACACGCAATCTGGATGCCGGCAAGCCCATGCATGGCTGGCTGGCCTGGGGTTTCGCCGTGCTTGGCCCGTCGCTTTTGTCCTTGTTGGTGTACTGGCTTCTTGGCGTGTTTGGGGGCTGGCCGTTGGCCGTGCTCTGGAGTGCCTTGGTTTTGTATGCCTCCCTTGGGTTCCGCCAGTTCAGCTTTCATTTCACCCGGATTCGTGATGCGTTGGCTGACGAGGATGAACCGCTGGCGCGCTCGCTGCTGTCTGACTGGCAACAGATCGAAGCGCAGGCGTGGTCACGCAGCGACATGATCGGCAAAGTGATTGAGTTTTCGGTGCTGGCTTCACACCGTCATGTGTTTGGTGTCCTGGCCTGGTTTTCGGTGCTGGCAGCATTCGGACTGGGGCCAACGGGTGCGGTGTTATACCGTCTGAGTGAGTTCGTGGCGCGGTATTGGCGTCACCAGAGCGAGGCGCACCTGCAGTCTGTGAGTGCCGCGCTGCAAGACAATGCGCAGGCCGCCTGGGCCTTGCTGGATTGGCTTCCCGCCCGTGTGACCGCCTTGGGCTTTGCGGTGGTTGGAAATTTTGAAGAAGCTATTGATGGTTGGCGGCGTTATGCTGAGCAGCAAGACGTCCAAAACGACGGTTTGCTGCTGGCAGCTACCGCTGGCGCCCTGAACATTCACCTGGCTCCGTCGGGTGTTGATGGCCAAGCGCTGGTGCCTGGCATGCCAGAGCGGCGCTCTCACCGCCCCGCCCCTGAGCTTGCCCACCTGGCCATTGTGGTCGGGCTGGTGTGGCGCGCGGTCGTGATGTGGATTGTTCTGCTGGCGCTTCTGACATTGGCCCGATTGCTTGGGTAAGCTAGGCCATTATTTATATAAAAACAAGCGCTAGCCCTTATAGATAAAGCGCAGTCAGCTATTAAATTTGAACCTAGATTCTTCAATCGGGTGCGTGGCGCTGTCACCCAAAAGGCGACATTGATCGACACTGAAAAACTCAATGTTCATTGAGACTTTTTGAAAGCCCTGAGTGCTCAACTGAAGAATTCAGGTTGAATTGTTGTCTGATTTTGGTGCCGCTCAGTAACGGCGCATTTGCTTGAGCTCGGCGTATAAATCGCTGTAAATTTTATAGCGGTTCAAGCTGATGCTTTCGGGCTTATCGTCTGCATTGACCGCTGCAATCACACCACAACCAGGTTCGTGTAAATGGCTGCAGTTGTAAAACTTGCAGTTTTTGACGTGTGGCTTGAAATCGGGCATGTAGGCGGCCAACTGCGCGGGATCGATGTGGTTCAGGCCAAACTCCTGAAACCCTGGTGAGTCGATCAACGCGGTGGATTTGTCAGCGTCCACCCAATACCAGGTGGTGCTGGTGGTGGTGTGTTTGCCACTGTTGAGCGCCTGGGACAAGATGCCGGTTTGTACCAGCGCGCCTGGGATCAGGCAGTTGATCAAGGTGCTTTTACCCGCGCCTGACGGCCCCAGTACCAACGTGGTTTTGCCACTTAAGCGTGAGGTGAGTGCCTCGCGGCTGGCCGTCAAATCTTTGAGCGACAGCGGCAACACGTCGTACCCCATGTGCCGGTAGGGCGCCAGCCACTGCCAGGCACGGGCAAACGGCTCAGTGAGGTCGCTTTTGTTCAAGGCAATGAGCGGTGTGATGTGCTGCTCTTCTGCGGCAATCAGGGCGCGTGACAACTGGCTGCTGGAAAACTCGGGCTCGGCGGCGATCAGAATCAGCACTTGGTCCAGATTGGCGGCAAATGTTTTGGTGCGCACATCATCCTGGCGGTAAAACAGGTTGTGGCGGGGCTCAATTTTTTCGATGGTGCCCTCGTCTTGCGACGCTTGCCACTGCACCCGGTCGCCCACCACGCCTTGGCTTTTTTTACCGCGTGAGTGACAAATCAAGCGCTCACCGGCGCTGTTTTCCACCAGAAAGTGCCGACCATAGTTGGCCACGATCAGGCCGGGTTCGCGCGTGGCTTGTGTCATGAAGGTGTCGCGGCAACCGGCAAGGCTGAACCTGGCAACGCATCGACCGCCGCTGCGCTCTCAAAATCAGCTTTTGACAGGCCGGCCACGTCATGCGTCTGGAAACGCACGATGCAATGGTCGAAGTGCACCCGCAACGCCGGGTGGTGGTTGCTCGCCTGCGCACCCCACGCCACGGCGTTCACGAACGCCATGGTTTGGGCGTAGTCGTTGAACCTGAAGGTCTTCTCGATCGCCACATCAGCACCATCCCCATTCAGGGTCCAACCCTCAAGTTTGGCTAAATTTGCTACAATTTCAGTAGCTGTAATCGCTTTATTCATAAGGGCTATAGGCTTATTTTTCATATAAATAGTTGTTAAACCGTGGCAGCTGCCAAGCCATGCATGCGCGACAGCCGCTCAGAGGCGCCCGGGTGTGAATAGTAAAAACGCACATACAAGGGGTCTGGCGTGAGGGTGGACGCATTGTCTTCGTACAACTTGAGCAGGGCGGTTGACAGGTCTTGTGCGCTGGTTTGTTTGACGGCGTAGGCATCGGCTTCAAATTCATGTGTGCGCGAAAGCTGGGCAAACATCGGCGCGATAAAAAAGCTGAACACCGGCATGACCAGCATGAACAGCAGCAACGCCAGGGCGTCGTTGGCCGCCATCAGGTTAGGTTGCACGCCCAGGCCGGTGTAAAACCAGCTTTGCTGGGCCAGGTAGCCCAGCAGCGCAAAGCCGACCAAGCTCAGGGCAAACATCGACACGATGCGTTTGAGGATATGTTTGTGCTTGAAATGCCCCAGCTCATGGGCTAGCACAGCATCCACCTCGGCAGCGCTCAGTCTGGATAACAGCGTGTCGTAAAACACCACCCGTTTGGCCGCGCCGAAGCCGGTGAAATAGGCATTGGCATGGGCGCTGCGTTTGCTGCCATCCATCACAAACAAGCCTTTGGCAGAGAAGCCGCAGCGCTGCATCAGGGCGGTCACGCGGGCCTTCAGCGTTTCGTCTTCTAGGAGCGCAAACTTGTTGAAAAGTGGTGCAATCAGCGTCGGGTAAATCACCAGCAACACCAGGTTGAACCCCATCCAGAACAACCATGCCCAAAGCCACCAAAGACTACCAGTGGCAGCCATCATCCACAAAATCAAAGCGGCAATCGGCAGACCCATCAGCGCGCCAATAAGACTCGATTTCGCCAGGTCGGTCAGCCACAGCCTGAGCGTCATTTTGTTGAAGCCAAAGCGCTGTTCCAGCACAAAGGTCTGGTACCAGGACATGGGCAAGTCAATGAGGCCGTTGATCAGCACAAACGCACCCAGCAGCCCAAGTTGCTGGCCCAAGCCTTGCCCAAGCCATGGCCCCAGCGCCTGGTTCAGTGCGGAGAGCCCGCCCAGCAGCGTCCAGCCCAGCAGCACCGCTGCACCCAATGCCATTTCCAGTAGGCCCACTCTCGCTTTGGCGATGGTGTAGTCGGCGGCTTTTTGATGTGCCGCAAGCGAGATGGTTTGACTAAACGCTTTCGGCACGGCATCGCGGTGTGAGGCCACATGGCGAATCTGACGCGAGCTGAGCCAGGACTTGGTCAACAGGCCCAACACCAAGGCGGCTGTGAACACAACGGATAAAACAAAAGAGGGATCAGACATAGACGTTGAGGCAGGTATGGCGGCGAAGTTTAGGGCATCAGCGACAATTCAACGCCATGAGCAGTTCCAACATCCCCACCGCCAACGCACCGCTGGCCAAATCTGACCAAAACTTGGTGTGGCTCGACTGTGAAATGACAGGACTTGACCCGGAGCATGAGCGCATCATCGAAATTGCGGTGATCGTCACCGACGCCCAGCTGGGTCAGCGCATTGAAGGACCGGTATTGGTCATTCATCAAAGTGATGGGCTGCTGGGCGGCATGGATGCCTGGAACAAAGGCACCCACGGCAAGACCGGGCTGATTGAAAAAGTAAAAGCCTCAACGCTGACGGAAGAGGCCGCCGAGCAGCAATTAATCGCATTTTTGGCACAGTACGTCACCAAGAGCGGCTCACCCATGTGCGGCAACAGCATTGGTCAGGACCGGCGTTTTTTGGCCAAATACATGCCCAAACTGGAGGCTTTTTTTCACTACCGCAACCTTGATGTCAGCACGTTGAAAGAACTGGCTAAACGCTGGGCACCTCTGGTGTACAAGGGCTTCAAGAAGAAGCAGCGCCACACGGCATTGGCTGACGTGCATGAGTCCATAGATGAGCTGGCGCATTACCGTTTGCACTTTTTGAAACTGCCAGATAGGTAGAAACCCGAATCCGTGCCATAATCGACGGCTGCACTGCACACTGCAATGCATATTTGTACATCTCCCAACATTCACTGGGTCCAAAGTCAAGCTGCCTCGCAGTCTGCGTAAAAGGGCCCCCAGCTTCAAGACGAACTCACAGCGGTGAGTCAGGGCCGGTTCCGTTTGATGGTTGATGTTTTTTAACCATTACACGGATTCACCGCACAACTTGCGGGGCTTCGCGTTTGAGGACATTCCATGACTGACGCTACTTTAGCGGCTGGCGAAATTTCGTCTGCCGAAAACTTTTCCAATGACATCAACCTGTTGCCCCACGATGCTGCTGACGCATCTGACGTAGTGGCTCCGGTGGTTGAAGACATTCCCAACGGCTTTGTCACACTGGGCCTGGCCCCAGAACTGATTGCCGCCGTGAAAGACCTGGGCTTCACCCAGCCCACCACGGTGCAGCTCAAAACCATTCCCCTGGCCATGCAAGGTCACAGTGCCGGTGCGACGGATGTTCGTTTTGTTGACCTGATGGTGTCAAGCCAGACGGGTAGCGGCAAGACTGCAGCGTTTTTGTTGCCGGTGTTGCACACCCTGTTGACGCAGATGGCTGACGCAGAAGCCAAAGAGCGCGCCGACTACGAGCACGCTGTGGCGGAGGCCGCCGCCAAAGGCGAAGCACCGCCAAAGCGCCCCAAGCGTAAAGACCCGACCAATGCACGCAATTTCACTGCGCCAACCCCTGGTGCCCTGATCGTTTGCCCAACCCGCGAACTGGCCCAGCAAGTTGCGCATGACGCGATTGACCTGGTGCAGCACTGCCGTGGTTTGCGCGTGGCCAACATTGTGGGTGGTATGCCTTACCAGTTGCAGATTGCCAAATTGCAAAATGCCAACCTGGTGGTGGCCACCCCAGGGCGTTTGCTCGACTTGCAACGCTCGATGCAAATCAAGCTTGACCAAGTGCAGTTTTTGGTGGTCGACGAAGCCGACCGCATGCTCGATCTAGGCTTCTCTGACGACCTGGCTGAGATCAACCAGCTCACCATTGGCCGCAAGCAAACCATGATGTTCAGCGCCACGTTTGCGCCGCGCATCCAGCAGTTGGCTTCCCGCGTGATGCGCGAGCCACAGCGCATCACCATCGACAGCCCACAAGAAAAACACGCCAACATCAAACAAGTGCTGTTCTGGGCGGACAACGCCCAGCACAAACGCAAGTTGTTGGACCATTGGCTGCGCGACACCACCATCAACCAGGCCATTGTGTTTGCCAGCACGCAAATTGAATGCGACGGCTTGGCCAATGACCTGCAGCAGGATGGCTTTGACGCCGTTGCGCTGCACGGCGCTTTAAGTCAAGGTTTGCGTAACCGCCGTCTGATGGCGTTGCGTCAGGGCCAGGTGCAAATTCTGGTGGCGACCGATGTTGCTGCACGCGGTATTGACGTGCCCACGGTCACACACGTGTTCAACTTTGGTTTGCCCATGAAGGCCGAAGACTACACCCACCGCATTGGCCGTACCGGTCGCGCGGGTCGTGACGGCCTGGCCGTGACATTTGCCGAACTGCGTGACCGCCGCAAGATTTTCGACATCGAATCATTCAACCGCCAGCCGATCAAGGCTGAGGTGGTGCCTGGCCTGGAACCCAAGCAGCGTATTCCTGAGTCACGTCCAAGTGGCTTTGGCGGCCGTGACAACCGTGGCGGTGGTGATTTTCAGTCCCGTGACCGTAAATTTGGTGGCGGTGGCCGTCCAGGTGGTTTTGATGCGCCGCGTGGTGGCTTTGGTGACAGAAATGCCTCTGGCCCCCGTGTAGCAAGCGCAGATGGCTATCAGAATAATAGCGTTGGTGGTTTTGCCGGGCGCGAAGAGCGTCCGTCTGCACCACGCGAAGGCTTCAGCTATGAGCGCAAGGGTGGCTTCAACGACCGCTTTGCCGGTGACCGCAATGCCGGCGGTGCCGCACCGCGTGGCGATTTTGCCCCGCGTGGTGACTCTGCACCCCGTGGCGACTTCGCTGCCCGCAAGCCCGCGTTTGGCAAACCTGCGTTCTCCAAGCCAGCCGGTGGCGGCAAGGTGTTTGTGCCGCGTGACGCGCAAAAGCGCTTTTCCAAGAACGACCGCTGATCGCTAGCGTCATTAAAAAAAGCCCGCAAGTTGAAAAGCTTGCGGGCTTTTTTGCGTCTGATCAGTTGGGGGTAACCCATGTTTTTGGTCAACGGCATGGGGTTATCACGACGCAAGTATGAGAATTGTCAGGGTAAAAAATAGTGAAATCGATACCTTCAACCTGTCTTGCACTACAGGGGACGAGCATTCAGTCACATAGGCTCTTTCACAGGAGATTGAACATGATTATTCGCAACATGCTTACTGTCATCGTTGCTGCGGCGGCATTGCTCACCACGACAGGCTGCGCAGTGAGCCGCGGTCAGGAAACCGTCGGCGCTTACGTTGACGACGCCACCATCACGACCCAGGTCAAGGGCCGACTCTTTGAGAACCCTGACGTTGCTGGTTCCAGCATCAGCGTTGAAACCCTCAATGGCGTTGTGATGCTGTCCGGCTTCGCCAAGAATGCCAACGAAAAGGCGACTGCAGAGAGCATTGCAAGAAAGGTCAGCGGCGTGAAGTCAATCAAGAACGAGATAGCCGTACGGCCTTGAACTTTAGTGCGAGTTATTGGGCGATAACGCCTCTTCACCATTAAAAGGAGATTTATATGAACTGGGATCAGATTTCGGGTAACTGGAAGCAAGTCACTGGCAAGGCTAAGGAACAATGGGGAAAACTGACCGACGACGATCTTGACGTCGTTGCTGGGCGGCGTGAGAGCCTCGCAGGCAAGATACAGGAACGCTACGGCATCGCTAAGGAGGACGCTGAAAAGCAGCTTGCCGAGTGGGAGCGCAAAGCGAGCGATAGCTGGTTCAAGAAGGACTAGCCTGGCGCTTGGTCGGCAGTGGCTGTTGACTTTGACGCTTGCCGATCATCGGCGCAAGGAGAAATGCCATGCTTGAGACGATTGCAGTCATCTTGATCATCCTCTGGCTTCTGGGCCTTGTCATCTCATACACAGCGGGTGGGTTGATTCACGCTCTGCTGGTGATTGCGATTGTGGTGATCGTTATTCGCGTGATTCAGGGCCGACGTTTGTAGCATAGGCCGGCATTGCTGAAGCAACGCGATGCTGTGTTGAGGCGCGAAAACACAGGAATAAGTCAGCGCAATGACTTCACCATCAACAATTCTGGTTATATTTTGGCAACAATAAAGACAGACAAGAAAAAATACTTGCCGCTTCGTGTTGGCGCTTGATTCCATTAGGTCTTTTGGTGGGAACTGAGAGATTCGAACTCTCGACCTACGGATTAAGAGTCC
>JBBQSS010000021.1:0-24614 GCA_038213665.1 Burkholderiales bacterium
GTTGTACTTTTAAAACCGTTTAAAAACAATGAGTTATGTCTAAAAGCTGATGCAGTTTTGTAAATTTTGCTTAATTTTTAAGCGAAATATATAAAATATATAGCATTAAATTTATATAAATCAAACACTTAAAGGTCAGACAGACTGCTAGACGCCTTAGTTTTCAAAGAGGCGAATCGGCTGCTTCTCAAACATCAATGCCTACCAACACCAGTGGCACAGAGGGTACGCCACGACCGTTTCGAATAACGTTATAGAACTCGCCCTCGTAGTAGGCTACGCCGGAACTCATTTGGGATTGCAGCGCTTTCATAGGCAAGATTTCGACACCCACATCAATTTCATCGCGCACATAGAACGCCAAGTGTTTGACAAACAGGTCGTAGGCGACAAAGGAATACTTGCCAAATTGCACCTCAACTGCCACACGATCTTTGACAAAATCAGTCTGGTTGTAGCTCAAAATTGGCAGTTCACCGGCATCCAATATTTCCTGCTTCTGCTTGCCTGCATCCATCGCCATCGTTTTACGAATCAACTTTTCACTTCGGGTCACCCAATAACTTACGCGACTCTCAGCCCACCCTGATATATTCAATGACGCTTTAAAGGCCGCATTCATATCAATCGGACTATACAGAAGCTTATCCATGGTTCGTTTTTCTTTGGATACCTTCGTCTTGCATGCATTCCCATCAACTGCATTTATGACTTGCTCTATTTCCTTCCATAAATTTGGGCGATGCACCAACAAGAATTCCAGGCCATTTAGGTGAGAGTAAGTTTCAGAGATTTTCATGGGGTAACACTTCGTAGTTTGCCTGTTGTTGCATCAACTGTAGTTGCAACGGGGAGACTTCTGGCAATTTCCACGGATTGGTAGTCAACGAACTCCCAGCGGCTTCCGGATCAAACACTGGTTTGTGCATTGGCCGAGTAAGCAAACGACCCGCCATTTGTTCTTCAATTCTCGTTCGGGCTATCGCAACATAGTCAGGGGCCAATTCAGCCCCTATTCCCCGGCGCCCTTGGCGAAGTGCCGCCACCACAGAGGTCCCAGACCCCAGAAAAGGATCAAAAACCAAATCACTTTCGTCAGTGAGCGATAGAACAAACCGCTCTACCAGTTCCACTGGAAATTGGCATGGATGGTCTGTTTTTTCTACGTGGTTGCTTTTTACATTTGGAATAATCCAGACATCACCGGGATTTTTTCCCAACGGGTTTCCAGAAAGCTCTCCTACTTTTGGACCTTTAAAATGCCGTTTACCGGGATATTTTTGTGGAACACGCACTGGATCAAGGTTAAATTTGTAGTTTTCAGTTTTACTGAACCACAAAATAGTCTCATAGCGACCTGAGAAACGTTTAGAGCAATGTAGGCCGTGTTCAAAATGCCAAACAATACGGTTTCTTAATTGCATTCCGAATTTTTCAAAAATTGGGTACAACACAATGTCCAAAGGAACGATCTGTCCCTTTTCGACAAAATTTCCGACTTGCCAGCAAAGACTGCCTGTCGGAGCTAAAACCCTGACGCAGGATTCAATCACTTTCGACTGTTGATCTAAATAATCCTTAAGGCTCAGTTTCTTTTCATATGGCTTACCAATGTTGTAAGGGGGTGAAGTGATCACGAGCTGCACGGTTTCGTCGGGCATCCCAGACATCAACTTCAAGCAATCTCCCGCGTAAACGACTGCTGACGCATTCTGTTCATAGTGAGTGGCAATCATCATTTAATCCTTCGTGTTTGGTGCTGCATAGAAACAGGAGGCACTCCGCTGTGTCTGAGAAAGTAACCATCCCCGGCAAAGCCGGTGGATGGTTACTTAATTTATAACAAATAAGCCTCTAGCCCTTATATACATTGCGCAAGCAGCTATTTAAACAATAGCTAAACATCCAACTCCACCGAGTCGCCATGCAGCTCCATCAACTCCCGCCGCGCGGCGGCCTCGCCCTTGCCCATCAGCTTGGTCATCAGCTCAGACGTTTGAGCCGTGTCCTGGTTGCCCAAGTGCACCGGCAGCAAACGGCGCGTGTCGGGGTTCAGGGTGGTGTCCCACAACTGCTCGGCATTCATCTCGCCCAGGCCTTTGAAGCGGCTGATGGTCCAGGCGCCCTCGCGCACGCCCTCTTTGCGCAGCTTGTCCAGAATGGCGGTCAGCTCACCGTCATCCAGCGCGTAACTCTTGGACGCCGGCTTTTTGCCGCGCGCTGGCGCATCGACCCGAAACAAAGGTGGCCTGGCCACATACACATGGCCGGTATCGATCAGCTTGGGGAAGTGTTTGAAAAATAAGGTGAGCAGCAACACCTGAATGTGCGAGCCGTCCACGTCTGCGTCACTCAGAATGCAAATCTTGCCGTAACGCAGGCCGCTCAAATCCGGCGTGTCATTCGGCCCATGCGGGTCCACGCCAATGGCCACGGAAATGTCATGAATTTCATTGTTGGCAAAGAGGCGGTCACGGTCGACCTCCCAGGTATTGAGCACCTTGCCGCGCAGGGGCAGCACCGCCTGGCTTTCCTTGTTGCGGCCCATCTTGGCACTGCCACCGGCCGAGTCGCCTTCCACCAGAAACACCTCGTTCTCGGCAATGTCGCGGCTCTCGCAGTCGGTCAGTTTGCCCGGCAGCACCGCCACGCCAGAGCCTTTGCGTTTCTCAACCTTCTGGCCCGCTTTCTGGCGGGATTGGGCGGCCTTGATGGCGATTTCAGCCAGTTTTTTGCCGTAGTCCACGTTCTGGTTCAGCCACAGTTCCAGCGCCGGCCGCACAAAGTTTGAAACCAGCCGCACCGCATCACGTGAGTTCAGGCGCTCCTTGATCTGACCCTGAAACTGTGGGTCAAGCACCTTGGTGGACAGCACATAACTGGCGCGTGCAAACACGTCGTCGGGCAGCAGCTTGACGCCTTTTGGCAACAACGAATGCAGTTCCACAAAGCTTTTCACTGCGGTGTACAGGCCATCGCGCAAGCCCGACTCGTGGGTGCCACCGGCACTGGTGGGAATCAGGTTGACATAACTTTCGCGCACCGGCTGGCCGTCTTCAGTAAAGGCCACACACCAGGCAGCGCCTTCACCCTCGGCGAAACTGTCGTTGTTGGCATCGGCAAAACCTTCGCCTTCAAACAGGGGAATGACGGGCTCACCGGTCAGGGTTTGCGTCAGATAGTCGCGCAAGCCGCCCTTAAAGACCCAGGTTTGTGTCTCCTTGGTTTTTTCTTGCACCAGCGTCACCGTCACGCCCGGCATCAGCACCGCCTTGCTGCGCAACAGGTGCTCCAGATGCGCCATGGGCCAGGCCAGCGACTCAAAGTACTTGCCATCGGGCCAAACCCGCACCGTGGTGCCGGATTTGCGGTCGCCCTCTGCAGCCTTGCGAATCACCAGCGGCTCGATCACGTCGCCACCGGCAAACACCAGGCGCGCCACCTGGCCTTCGCGGTAGGTGGTGGCTTCCAGCCGAAGCGACAGGGCGTTGGTCACACTCACCCCGACGCCGTGCAGGCCACCCGAGAAGCTGTACGCGCCGCCTTTGCCTTTGTCAAACTTGCCACCGGCGTGCAGTTGGGTAAACACCAGCTCGATCACCGGCGCGTGCTCGGTGGGGTGCATGCCAAACGGAATGCCGCGGCCGTCGTCTTCCACGGTGATGGAGCCATCGGTGTGCACGATGACCTTGATTTTTTTGCCATGCCCGGCCAGTGCTTCATCGGCCGCGTTGTCGAGCACCTCCTGGATGACGTGCGCCGGATTGTCGGTGCGGGTGTACATGCCGGGGCGCTGCTTGACCGGCTCCAGCCCTTTCAGGACGCGGATCGAGTTTTCGGAATATTCAGGAATTTCGGGGGTGGTTTTGGTGGCCATAGCGGCGCATTGTAATCAAGTGCCCCCAAACCACTGTTTATACAACCAGCTGTCGATGATCCGGATTAGGCTGATCGCCTGCCGCACTGATGGGTAAACTCGTCGCCCAACGCCAGCGCGTTGTTAGCGCTGCGACAACAAGGACCCCAGCGATGACCCATGCAAGTGCGCCACTGATCCATCTTATTGAGGTCGATGCAACTCTGGCCGAATTCCTGCGCCAGAGCCTTCTCGGTCATGGCTTTCGGGTGCAGCATTTGGCAAGCCCCGCCGATTTCAGCGCAGTCATGGCCGACCAAGCCTGCGAGCGGCCAGCCGCCGTGGTGATGGACATGATGCGGCCAGAAGATGCTGCAACTGGCGCCAACGCCGGTATTCCTGTGGTGGTGATGTCGGTCCGTGACGACATGGTGACGCACCTGGCCGCCTACCGGGCCGGTGCCAGCCACTACCTGGTCAAGCCGGTCGATCCCGTGCAACTTTGCGGCCTGCTGGACGTGCTCACTGCACGCATGCCGCTCAAGCCTTATCGCGTTCTGCTGGTGGACGACGACCTCGCCCACTTGACCTTGCATGCAAACGTGCTGAGACAGGCTGGGCTTGAGGTGCTGGCGGTGTCGCAGCCATTGGAAACGCTGGCGGCACTGTCGCGTTTCAAGCCAGACGTGTTGGTGCTCAACGTGTGTATGCCCGAAGCCAGCGGGCCAGAGTTGGTGTCGATGATCCGCGACCAGGATCGGTACATCAACCTGCCGATTCTTTTTCTCTCCTCCGAGGCAGACATGACCCAGCAACTGCTGGTGCTCAACCTCGGCGGCGACGATTTTTTGGTTAAACCCGTGTGCCACGACCATCTGGTTGTGGCGGTCACGGCACGTGCCCGGCGGGCGCGGCAAAACACAGACACCTTGCAACGCCTGCAGATCACCTTGTACGAGCGCGCGCGCGTGCAGCGGGCACTTGATCAGCATGCCCTGGTCAGCATTGCCAATGCGGGCGGCCGCATCACTTCCGCCAACCAGGCGTTTTGCATGGTCAGCGGCTACAGCCTTGATGAACTGCTGGGGCACGACCACAACATGCTCAAGTCCGGCCTGCACCCGGCCGCTTTCTACCAAGACATGTGGCGTACTGTGAAAAGCGGCCAGATCTGGCGCGGCGAGATCTGCAACCGCCGCAAGGACGGTGGGCTCTACTGGGTGAACGCCACCATCACCCCCTTCATTGACAGCGATGGCCAGGTGTATCAATACGTGTCGATCCGTACCGACGTCACCGCCATCAAGGAAAACCAGGAAACCCTGCGCATCGCCAAAGAGCGCCTGCGACGCGGCCAGAACTTTGCCAACATCGGCAGCTGGGAATTGGGTCTCCAGACCGGGCAACTGTATTGGTCCGAGCGGATCGGGCCGCTGTTTGGCTACCCGGAGGGCGAACTGGAAACCACTTATGAAAACTTCATGGCCGCCATCCACCCGGACGACCGCCAACACGTCACCGATGCCGTCAACGCCTGCATTGAAAACAAACGGCCTTATGCCGTAGAGCATCGGGTGGTCTGGCCCGATGGCACGGTGCGCTGGTTGCTGGAACGCGGTGCAGTGCAGCTCGATGACGCGGGAAACGCTGTGCAAATGCTGGGTGTGGTGCAGGACATTGATGACCGCAAGCGAGCCGAGATCAAACTGACCGAACGCGAGCGGCTGCTGCGTGAAGCCCAGACCCTGGCGCGCATTGGCAACTGGAGCGCCAACATGACGACCGGTGAGTTGACCTGGTCGGATGAAATCTATGACATCTTCGGCCTTCATCCTGACAGCTTCACCCCTGACCTCGATGCATTCATCAACGCTGTGCACCCCGAAGACCGGGCGCTTGTCACCGCGTCCCAGCGCGCGGCTACCAAGACCGGCAAACACGATGTCGTGCATCGCATCGTGCGCCCCGGTGGCGTGGTTCGTCATGTCCATGAACTCGCCAGAGCGGACACGGATGCCGCAGGCAATCTGCTGACCATGGCTGGCACGGTGCAAGATGTCACCGAGCGAGTGCTCGCGGAGGCCCGTCTGAAGGAGACCGAGCAGCGCTTTTCTTTTGCCGTGGAAAGTGCGGGTGATGGTATCTGGGACTGGGACCTGCCCACGGGCAAGATGCGCCTGTCCGGACACTATGAACAAATGCTGGGTTACGCCAAGGGCGAGCTCGACATGACCGCTGATGCCTGGGCTAAAAGTGTCCACCCGGAGGATCTGGCGCAGGCACAAGCGCTGCTTCAGGACTACCTGGGCGGTCTGTCCACTGCCTTTGAATCTGAACTGCGTCTGCAGTGCAAGAACGGCAGCCACAAATGGGTGCTGTGCCGCGGCACCTTGGTGGCGCGCGATGCGCACGGGCAACCGGTGCGCATGATCGGCATCCAGAGCGACATCTCCGCCCGGAAACAGGCCGACGAAAAGCTGCGGGTTTTCCAGCGCCTGTTTGAGGCCAGCGAACAAGGCGTTGGCGTGACAGACCCCGCAGGCCATTTGATTTATTCGAATTCTGCCCATGACAGCATTCACGGCTACCCTCATGAGAAAGTGATTGGCACCCACTTCAGCCATTTTTTCTCTGAGCCAACACGCGCCTGGGCGCTGCCCGAGATCATGGCGGCGCTCCATGCGCATGGGTCATGGAGCGGCAAACTGCCCGTGGTGTGGGAGGACGGCACCGAGGTGATCACCCTGGCCAACTTCGGTGTCATTGCCGACGCACAAGGTGCCCCGCAGTACCTCTTTAACATCATGAGCGACTTCACTGACGAGCTGTTTCGCCAGCAGCAGCTGGCGCAGGCCAAGGAGGCAGCCGAGCGCGCCGATCAGGCCAAGTCGAATTTTTTGTCCAACGTGAGCCACGAACTGCGCACGCCCATGAACGCCATCATCGGCTTTGCGCAGTTACTGGAACACGACAGTGCGCTGGGCCTTGAGCAAAAGAAGGATGTCGGCGAAATCCTGCAGGCCGGTCACCACCTGCTGGGCCTGATCAACGAGGTGCTCAATCTCGCCCGGATCGAGTCAGGCCACGTTGACGTGTCGCTTGGGCCGGTGGCACTGGCACCGCTGTGCGAGGAGTGCCGGCAGCTCCTGCGCCCCCTTGCTGCCAAGCGTGGCATCAGCCTGCACATCAAACTGCCTGAAAAAGCGGTGGTGGTGGCTGACCGCATGCTGCTAAAACAGGTGTTGATTAACCTGCTCTCCAACGCGGTCAAGTACAACCGGGCCGGTGGCGAGGTGCAGCTGACCGCACAGCCCGATGACAATGCGTACCTGTGCATTGCGGTGATTGACAGTGGAAACGGCATTGCGGCCCATCGGCTGAAAGACCTGTTTCAGCCCTTCGACCGTCTCGGCGCCGAACACAGTGAGATTGAGGGCACCGGCATTGGTCTGACCATCACCCAGCACCTGGTCGAGCTGCTGGGGAGCACGGTGAGTGTGGAAAGTGAGATGGGTGTTGGCTCGACCTTCAGTTTCGAGTTGCCGATGGATTGCACCGCCCCCGCCGACGTTGGCGCGCTGGCATCTCCCGTCATGCCGCAGCCGTAAATGCGGCCCCTGCCGAGCGCGTGCGGTGCATCGGCGACAATCCGGGCGAAGCCGCCAGACATGACCTATTTGATTCAACCCATTGACCGCTGCCTGCCACGCAGCCAAAGAATTTCAGCATGATCACAGGAACTCCCAACCATGCGCGTATTTTCCTGGTGGACGACGAGCCATCCAATCTACGATTGCTCGACCGCATGCTGGCCAGTCAGGGCTATGTCCAAAGGGTCTCCATTGAGGACCCGCGCGAGGTGCTCGCCAGGTACCGGCAAGCGCGCCCCGACCTGATCCTGCTTGACATCAATATGCCGCACCTCGACGGTTATCAGGTGATGGCGCAACTGCAAGCGCTCAATGACCCGCTGTTGCCGCCCATTGTGGTGCTTACCGCCCAACATGGCCGGGACGCGCTGATCAAGGCACTGGCCGCCGGAGCGCGGGACTTCATTGGCAAGCCCGTTGACCGAGCCGAGCTGCTGATGCGTGTGCGCAACCTGCTTGATGCCCAACTTGCCCACCGAATGGTGCATGACCAAAAATCGGTACTGGAAGAAATGGTGTTGCAGCACACCCAGGAGTTGAACAACACCCGCTTGCAGGTGGTGCAGCGGCTGGGCTGGGCAGCAGAATACCGCGACGAGGAAACCGGCAGCCATATTCTGCGCATGAGTCACATGTCAGCCTTGCTGGCCCGAACTGTGGGCTGGAGCGAGAGCGACTGCAACCTGATGCTGCATGCCAGCCCAATGCACGACATTGGCAAGATCGGTATCCCGGATGCCATTTTGCTCAAACCGGGCAAGTTCGAACCGCACGAATGGGCCATCATGCAAACCCACGCCAGCATCGGTGGCCATCTGCTGGATGGCGATGACTCCGACCTGATGCGCATGGCGCGTGAAATTGCACTCAGTCACCATGAAAAATGGGACGGCAGTGGTTATCCGGGCGGTTTGGCGGGCGCGGCGATTCCACTGGCCGGACGCATCGCAGCGCTGGCCGATGTGTTTGATGCCTTGACCTCGGTGCGACCTTATAAGAAGGCATGGACGATCGAGGCCGCCGTGACCTTGATCAAGGAAAGTAGCGGCACGCACTTTGATCCGGCGTTGGCAGAGGCCTTCTTGAGCGTCTTACCGGCCGTGCTGAGCATCCGCACTCATTTTTCCGAGGACCATGAATCTCTGCCTTCAGCCGCAGTCCAAAGTCCATCGTAGGGTTTCAGTTCAAACGACGTTTGCGCCGCCAAAGCGAAACGGTTCGCAACGCCTGGCCTGATGCGCAAGTCATGGGTCTGGCACCTTTTTCTATAGTCCACGCATGTCGCTTCACGCCAAATCACGCTCCATCAACCAGCTCCTGATTTGCGGCGCTGCCATCGTAACGGTGTCCATGGGCATCCGGCATGGCTTTGGGCTGTGGCTGCAGCCCATCACGCAAGACCAGAACTGGAGCCGCGAGACTTTTGCCTTTGCCATTGCCATCCAGAACCTGGTGTGGGGGTTTACCGGCATTTTTGCCGGCATGCTGGCGGACCGCTTTGGCGCTTTTCGGGTCATTGTGTCCGGTGCACTGCTTTACGCCCTGGGGCTGGTCGGCATGGCCTACGCCACATCGGCGCTGGCCTTTTCCCTGACCGCCGGTGTGTTGATCGGCATGGCGCAAGCCGGCACCACTTACGCCATCATCTACGGTGTGATTGGCCGCAACATCAGCGCCAGCAGGCGCTCTTGGGCCATGGGGATTGCCGCCGCTGCAGGCTCCTTTGGCCAGTTTTTGATGGTGCCGACCGAAGGTTTTTTGATTGCCAGCCTGGGTTGGCAACAAGCCCTGGTGGCGCTGGCCGCTGCCACCTTGTTGATGATGCCGCTGGCGTGGGGCCTGCGAGAGCCCAATTTTCGTGGTGGTGCCGGGCATTTTCGCGAGCAGTCCATCATGCAGGCGCTCCATGAAGCGTTCAGTTACCGCAGTTTTAAGTTGCTGATGGCAGGCTATTTTGTCTGCGGGTTTCAGGTGGTATTCATTGGTGTGCACATGCCAAGCTACCTGAAAGACCAGGGCCTGGCGCCCCAGGTGGCGAGTTATTCGCTGGCGCTGATCGGGCTGTTCAATGTGTTTGGCACTTACGCCTCAGGCGTTTTGGGGCAACGCATGCAGAAGAAAAACATTCTGGCGTTCATTTATTTCACCCGCGCAATTGTCATCAGCGTGTTCTTGCTGGTGCCCTTGTCGCCGATGAGTGTTTATGCGTTTTCAGCGGTGATGGGCTTGCTGTGGCTGTCCACAGTGCCGCCTACCAACGCGGCGGTGGCGCAAATTTTTGGTGTGGCGCATTTGTCCATGCTGGGCGGCTTTGTGTTTTTCAGTCACCAGATTGGCTCATTCATGGGCGTCTGGCTGGGTGGCTTTTTGTTTGACCAGACCGGCAGTTACGACCTGGTTTGGTACATCGCCATTGGATTGGGCGTGCTGGCGGCACTGGTGAATCTGCCAATCAAAGAAGCCGCCATTGTGCGCACACCGACACCGCAGAGCGCATGAAGCTATGAAACCTGTTCATAAAGTGCTGTGGCTTGCCACCCTGGCAGCCGTTCTGGCCCTGGTTTTTGCCATGTACGCCCGGCCAGACTTTGTTCTGACCATGGCCAACCAGATTTGGGGGTGTTTTTGACAAAGTCGCACTTGAAGCCAGAGGCCTCTGAGTGGGTGCAACGCTGGAGCCATCTGGCCTTGCCAGGCGCCCGGGTGCTTGATGTTGCTTGCGGCAGCGGACGCCACATGGCATGGTTTGACAGACTTGGCTGCCATGTGACGGGTGTTGATCGCTCGGCAGAAGCCGTGGCTGCAGCCAGTCAACACGGCTTGGTGCTGCAAGCCGACATTGAAAATGGCCCGTGGCCCTTGACCACAAACGGGTACCCGCAGACTTTTGAAGTGCTGGTGGTTATCAACTACCTTTGGCGGCCGCTGTTTCCGACGCTGCTGCAAAGCCTCGCGCCAGAGGGGTTGTTACTTTACGAGACCTTTACCAGCGGCAATGAAACCGTCGGCAAGCCTTCTCGCGCAGACTTTTTGCTGCAACCGGGTGAATTGCTGATGCGCTGCCAGGGCCTGCAGATCGTCGCCTTTGAGGAGGGATACCTGCCGCATCCCGAGCGCTTTGTGCAACGCATCGCAGCCGTAAAGCCTGCCGCAACGCTTGGCACCGGACCGCGCCCCGCTCAACCTCTACTCTCGCTAAAATAGGCAGCTAACCTTACAACGGCGTATCAAGATGACAACCTCCCAGCGTCCCATTACCGGCAGCATCGTTGCCCTGGTCACCCCCATGCTTGCAGACGGCAGTGTCGACTACCCGGCTCTGCGAAAGCTGATCGACTGGCACATTACGGAGGGCACAGACTGCGTCGGTGTGGTCGGCACCACCGGCGAGTCGCCCACCGTCAGTGTGCAGGAACACTGTGAAATCATCCGGGTGGCCGTTGAACAAGCCGCTGGGCGCGTGCCCGTCATGGCCGGTTGCGGCTCCAACAACACGGTAGAAGCTATCGAGTTGGCACGTTTTGCCAAAAAAGTGGGCGCAGACTGCCAGTTGCAGGTGGTGCCTTACTACAACAAGCCCACACAAGAAGGCCAATACCAGCACTTCACGGCGATTGCCGAAGCGGTTGAACTGCCGCTGGTTTTGTACAACGTGCCCGGACGCTCGGTAGCAGACATGGCCGTGGAGACCGTGCTGCGTCTGGCGCAAGTGCCCGGCATCGTCGGCATCAAGGAAGCCACCGGCGACATTGGCCGGGCCCAATGGCTGATCAAACAAGCGCCCAAAGACTTCGCCATTTATTCAGGCGATGACCCAACCGCCGTGGCATTGATGCTGTGTGGTGGCCAGGGCAACATCAGCGTGACCGCCAACGTGGCGCCACGCCTGATGCACGAACTGTGCATGGCCGCTATGGCGGGCGATGTCAAACGTGCCATGGAGATTCAATTCAAGCTGCTGCCGCTGCACAAGCATTTGTTTGTGGAAGCCAATCCGATTCCCGTGAAATGGGCCATGGCGCGCATGAATCTGTGCGGCGGCACGTTGCGACTGCCCATGACTGAACTCACCCCGGCCAATACGCCTGTGGTTGAAGCTGCCTTGCGTGACGTAGGCTTGCTCTGAGCCTGCGTCCTTATCCGATCATTGACCCGAAGGACTTTCGTGAACCCTATTTCCAGAATTGCATTGCTTGGCTTGACGTTCACCCTTGGAGCCTGTTCGGTTCTGCAAGGTGACAAGGTGGACTACAAAAGCGCGGGCAAGGCAACGACCCCGACGCTCGAAATACCCCCCGATTTGACACAACTCGCTAGTGAAACGCGCTATGCGGTTCCTGGTACACCCGTGACGGCATCAAGCTTTCAATTAGGCCAGGCCAATGTCCAGTCGACACCTACCGCTGCGACTGCGCTGGGCGATGTGCGCATTGAGCGCTCGGGCACCCAGCGCTGGCTGGTGATTGACCGCCCGGCCGACAAGCTTTGGGAACCGGTGAAAGACTTCTGGCAAGAAAACGGCTTCCTGCTGGCCATGGACCAGGCAAACCTGGGCATCATGGAAACCGACTGGGCTGAAAACCGAGCCAAAATCCCACAGGATTTCATTCGCAACACGCTCGGCAAAGTGTTTGACTCGCTGTATTCCACGGGTGAGCGCGACAAGTTTCGGACCCGACTGGAGCGCAACACCAACGGCGGCACCGATGTGTTCATCAGCCACCGAGGCATGATTGAGGTGTACGACTCCTCCTCAAAAGACCGCACCGTGTGGCAACCCCGCGCCGCCGACCCTGAACTGGAAGCTGAGTTCTTGCGCCGCCTGATGGTCAAGCTTGGCGTCACCCAGGAGCAATCCAAAGCACTGGTCGCTGCCGGTGCCGCAAACAACGGGGCCCGCGTCAGCCAAGTCAACGGCCAGCCAGTGGTGCAGATTGATGACGGATTTGACCGCGCCTGGCGCCGGGTTGGCCTATCGTTGGACCGCACCAACTTCACGGTGGAAGACCGAGACCGCAGCAAAGGTATTTACTTCGTACGCTACGTTGCACCGACTGCAGACAAAGCAGAGCCTGGATTCCTGAGCAAGTTGTTCAGCTCATCAAAACAAGATGCTGCGCCGCAAAAGTTCAGAATCTCGGTGGTCAGTGAGGGCAACGCCAGCACTGTGTCTGTGCAAAATGCGGATGGCTCTGCGGCCAATACAGCAGATAAGCAACGCATCATGCAGGTACTGGCGGACGACCTCAAGTAAAAACAGCGTCCTATATCGTCATGTCGCAATCACATTGACACCGCAAGCATCAATACCGGCAGCAGGTATTGATGCCATTGAATCAATTTTTCAATCACCGAGCCAGTGCGTGAACGCCTCCACAGGAATCCGTGGGGTATGGAAAGTGTTCACAACCGCCTGTTCATCCGTATAGCCAAGTGCCACACCGCACACTAGCATCTCATCAGCTGATGCGCCAATGTGCGGCAGGATGATGCTGGCAAAACTGTTCCAGGCCGCCTGTGGGCAGGTGTGCAGACCACGGGCCCGCGCGGCCACCATTAAAGTTTGCAAAAACATCCCATAGTCCAGCAATGAGCCACGCCCCATGACGCGGTCGATGGTGAACATCAGCCCCACTGGGGCATCGAAAAAACGGTAGTTGCGCTGGTGCTGCAAGTGCATTTTGTCTTTGTCGCCCTTGCCAATACCAAGCACCCCGTAGAGACCCCAGCCATTCTCGCGACGCCGGTCAATGTAGGGGCTGACCCATTTTTCGGGGTAATAGTCGTAGGCTTCCTTGTATTTTGCCGCCAGCGCTGGGTCGGCGCGCAGGGCGTCATGTGCAGCGCACACCTTGTCCACCAGCGTTTGCCGACTCTTGCCCTGCAACACATAGACTCTCCACGGCTGCGTGTTGGTGCCCGAAGGCGCCCGGCTGGCAAGCTGCAGAATGTCTTGGAGTGTTTCGCATGACACCGCCTGCTCGGTAAACGCCCGGGCAGACATGCGTGAGGTGATTGCGGCATCGACGGCAGCCATGTTGTCACTTTGTTGAGTTGATGTGAGTTGATTCAAAAAAAATTCTCCAGAGCGCTTGTGAATGCAACGGGTGGCGATGCCTGGCAGCCAGAATTTACGGCTTGCGGTCTTTCATCAAATCACGCAAACGTTTTGGCGCCGGCACCAGCGGCGTGCGGCTGCGCGTCCAGGCCCCTTGCTCAGAAGGTGACAGCGACCTGCCCCGGCTCATGAACCACGACGCCAACTTGTAAAGCCCTGACTTGCTGTAGACCTGCGACCACATGCTCCATACGGTGGAAGCGGCCACCGTGCGCGCCGCACCGCTGCCCCGCAGCGTTGCCTCCTCAGTGTCGGGCTTGGCCTGCGCCTCGTTGCGCAAGCGCACCAGGATGTCTGTGATGGGAATCTTGACCGGGCACACCTCGTTGCACGCACCGCACAGTGTCGACGCAAAAGCCAGCGGGTAGGTCGCATCCAACCCCAGCATGTGCGGCGAAATGATGGCGCCAATCGGCCCCGGGTAAGTGGTGCCGTAGGCGTGCCCGCCAATGCGTGCGTACACCGGGCAATGGTTCATGCAGGCGCCGCAGCGAATGCATTGCAAGGTGGCGCGCAATTCGTCATCCGCATACGCCTGGGTGCGGCCGTTGTCAAGCAGGATCAGGTGGACTTCTTGCGGCCCGTCTTTTTCATCCGCCTTGCGCGGGCCACTGATCATGTTGACATAGGTAGTCACCGACTGCCCGGTGGCAGAGCGCGTCAACAAACTCAACAATGGTGGCACATGCTCAAGCTTTCCCACCACCTTCTCAATGCCGGTGATGGCAATGTGGACCTTGGGCACCGTGGTGCACATGCGACCATTGCCTTCATTTTCGACCAGGCACAGCGTACCGGTTTCAGCCACACAGAAGTTCACCCCAGACAAGCCGATATCAGCCTCGGCAAACTTGCGCCGCAACACCCGCCGACCAATTTGAATCAGTGCGTCCACATCCTCGGTATAGGTCACACCGGGCACTTCGTCAGCAAACAGCTGGGCGATTTCCTGCTTGGTTTTGTGAATGGCTGGCATGATGATGTGCGACGGCGCCTCGCCCGCCAGCTGCACGATGTACTCACCCATGTCCGACTCAAAGGCCTCAATGCCGGCGGCCTCCATGGTGTGGTTAAACCCAACCTCTTCGCTCACCATGGACTTGCCCTTGATGATGCGTTTGGCATTCACTCGCTCGGCAATCTTGAGGGCTATGGCATTGGCATCCGCCGAATTTTCTGCCCAATGCACTTGCACGCCGTTTGCCGTTAGGTTGGCTTCCAGCTGCTCCAGCAAGCGAGGCAAATTGGCCAGGCTGTAGCGTCGGATCGATGCGCCTAACTCGCGCAACCCCTGCACTTCATCCGGGTCAGTGAATTGCGCACGACGCTTTGCCTGCAAAAAGTCCATCGCACCCCGAAAATTCTTGCGCTGCCCAGGGTTGTCAAGTACCGCTTTGCTGCGGGCTTTGAAATCTTTGGCCGGGTGAATTTGAACGACCTTGCTCATGCGATGCTCCCGTTCGCGTGGCGCAACAACACCACCAATTCTTTGGGGCCATGCGCGCCGTATGCCAATGTTTGCTGAATATCTGCCGTTTTGGACGGCCCGCAAATCAGCAAGGCGTTCGTGGGCATGCCTTTTGACCAGCCTTCAGCGGTCATGGCAGCGTAAAAATCGGCATGAATGGTGGCCACATCCAGCAACACAAAATGCGTCGAGGGCACCAGCGACATCAAACGCGGCTCGCTTGGGTTGGGCCACAGAATGAGACTGCCGGTTTCAGCCACCGCACCCCGCGCCAAGGTCAGCGCCGCGTCCACGCCGTCAAACAACATGTCCTGCCAGCTGTCGATGGGTTTGTCATAGGTCAACAATTCAATTTGGCCGGTGTCGCACGCCTGTAATTCGGCACCATGCGGTGTGTTCGTGCCAATCAGCACCTGGCGCAAACCCTTGCGCGCGGCAATGTTCAGCAGTATTGCAGCCCAGTTGGCGTGCGTCACGTCGTGTAACTCGGTGTGCACCGCCTCCAGTGCAGTGCGCAGGCGCGCGGTGCGTTGCGCCACGTCCTCGGTTCGACCATGAAGCGCAAACCAGGCGGCCACGTCTGGCAAAGTCGGCTGTGCGGGGACCTGTGGCTTGCGCAGCCGGTTCAAAATTTGTTCACGCGCGCTCATGCAGCACTCCCGCTGGTACGACGCCACAAAAAGCTGGCCAAGTGCTCGCCCGGCAGGCTGGGTGTGCTGAGCCCCGCCAGTTCGTCCTGCTTGGCCGCACGCCCGGTGATGTTGAGCAGGCAGCCGCAATCTGCACTGACCACACAGGCTGCACCGGTGGCTCTGATGCTGGCCACTTTATCGGTTGCAATTGCCTCTGAAATGTCGGGGTAAAGCAGGGCAAATGTGCCGCCAAATCCGCAGCACTCTTCAATACGCGCTTGCTCAACCACGTGCACTTGATCCAGGCTGTCCAGCAGCGCGGCACTGGTTTCGTGCGCGCCCATTTGACGCCGTGCGTGACAAGAGGTGTGCAGGGCAATGGTGCAAGGCTCGCCCCTGTCCGTCTGGTCGAAATTCACCACATGCACCAGAAACTCGCTCAGCTCGTACACCCGCTCGGCCAACGCGACGGCCTTGGCATGCAGTTCCGGGTCATCTGCAAACAAGTGCGGGTAGTGGCTGCGCATCATGCCCCCGCATGACCCTGACGGCACCACCACCGGCCAAGGTTCCACAAACAGATTCAGCTGCGCCAAAGCAACTGAACGGGCCTCATCGGGGTAGCCGCTGCTGTGTGCAGGCTGCCCACAACAGGTTTGCGCCTGAGGATAATGCACACGAATACCCTCACGCGCCAGCAGACTGACCGTATCCAACCCGGCTTGGGGCGTGAACTGATCAATCAGGCAGGTTGCAAACAAGTAAACATCTGTCGGTTTCGGCGGGTAGTTTCGCTCTGTCAATCCGTAAGGGCTCATCAAGAATCTCCTGTCTTATGGTGTTTTACAACGGATTGATTGTGAAACCAATCAGCGTTCAGACCGTGTGAAATTCACCCTCTTGCCCTGTCAATTATTTCAAGATACGGCATTATTTGGGATGGGACGCACCGCGTTTAGCGACTGGCATTCACACACTGCATCGCGTTGTTGAAAATAGACTGTTTTAGAGAAAACATCCTAAATTGCTGCAACGCAACAATAAAAGTTTGCACGGGCGTTATATCTGCCTATAATTCAAACGATGCTGCACTGCAACATAAGCTGGGCCCCACCCAGAAATGAAGCTGGTACCGTTTTTTAACTTAGTGGAGAAATAATTATGCTGACCGTAGAACAAGTCCTCGCCTCTCAAAAAGCCAACGTTGAAACCCTTTTGGGTTTGACATCCAAAGCCTTCGAAGGCATGGAAAAAATTGTCGAACTCAACCTCAGCGCCTCCAAGGCAGCCCTCAGTGAGACTGGTGACAACGCCCGTGCCATGCTGAGCGCCAAAGACGCACAAGAACTGATGGCTCTGCAACAAAGCGTGTTGCAGCCTTTGGCAGAAAAGACCGCTGCTTACAGCCGTCATCTTTATGAAATCGCCACGGGCACATCTGGTGAGCTCACCAAGGCAATGGAAGCTCAGGCTGCTGAAGTTCAGGAACAGTTCACTGGCATGATTGAATCCGCTGCCAAGAATGCGCCAGCTGGTTCTGAACCGGCTGTGACCATGATGAAAAGCGCCGTAACTGCTGCCACCAATGCCCTCGAAACTGTGCAAAAAGCAGTCAAGCAAGCTACTGATGTTGCTGAAACAAATTTCAATGCAGTGGCCAACTCTGCCGCTGATACTGCCAAATCTGCTTCCAAAAAGCGTTAATTTTTGACGCCAAGATAGAGCCTAGATGCTGCAAAAAATGAGGCAGCCGGCTCTGAATATCAAGGGTAAACCCTTAGATGCTTGCACGGTGTCAAGTTTTTGAAACCTGGTGTTTCTGTTAGTTGTCTCCTCGGGTCCTTTCGAAACCAACAGGTTCAGGGATCCCTTAAGGGCTGGTCGCAAGATCAGCCCTTTTTTTTCGCCTTTTTTCTGCCTCGATTTGGCCAGAATCGCGCTGCAAGTCATTTGACTTTTTAATAGGAATGATTCGTATTTGTGCTAAAGTAACAACATCACTAACTTTTTACAGCACTGACATGAACTTAACCCAACTAGCCACCACCAGCGTCTTCGCCGCACTTTGCAGCACCAGCTTTGCGCAAAGCAATGAACTCAACATTTACTCCGCCCGTCACTACCCCACAGACGAGGCGCTCTATGGCAATTTCACCAAAACCACCGGCATCAAAATCAACCGCGTGGATGCCGATGACGCTGGCATTATTGCCCGCCTGAAAGCTGAAGGTGCAGCGTCACCGGCAGATGTGATCCTGCTGGTGGACGCTTCCCGCCTATGGCGCGGTGAGGTTGAAGGCTTGTTCATGCCAATCAAGTCGAAATTGCTCAACGATGCCATTCCCGAACAACTGAGAGCCAAGACAGACAGCGCTGGCCAAACCCCCTGGTATGGTTTTTCAACCCGTGCGCGGGTGATTGTTTACAACAAAACCAGTGTCAAGGCGCAGGATGTCGACACCTATGAAGAATTGGCTGACCCAAAAAACAAGGGCAAACTGTGCATTCGCTCGGGCTCGCACCCCTACAACCTGTCGTTATTTGGTGCCGTCATGGAACACTTGGGTGAAAAACAAACCGAGCAATGGCTCCAAGGCATGGTGAGCAACATGGCGCGTTCACCCAAGGGCGGCGACACCGACCAAATCAAAGGTGTGGCCTCTGGCGAATGTGGCATTGCGGTCACGAACTCTTATTATTTGGCACGGCTGATGCGCTCAACCAAGCCGGAAGACAAGGCCGCTGTTGAAAAAGTGGGGGTGGTGTTTCCCAACCAGTCCAGCTGGGGCACCCATATGAACGTCGCCGGCGGTGCGGTTGCCAAACACGCACCGCACACAGCCAATGCGGTCAAATTTTTAGAGTACCTGGCCAGCCCGTCCGCCCAAAACCACTTTGCCGATGGCAACAACGAGTGGCCAGCCGCACGCGGCGTTCGCATCAGCAACCCGGCACTGCAAGCCATGACGGGCGGCAATTTCAAAAACGAAACCATCCACGTCAGTGTGATCGGCATGAACCAAGTGAAGGTCCAGCAACTGCTGGACCGTGTGGGCTTCAAATAGTACTGGCTTCCTGCGGTTCCGGCTTGGCCTTGCCCTCTTTCTTGGGCAAGGGCTGAATGTCGAGCAAGACTTCGGTCTTGCTTTCGTCAGTTTCATCCAGATCAACGGTCAAGCGGCCACCATCGGTCAAGCGGCCAAACAGCAACTCATCGGCCAAGGCACGACGAATCGTGTCCTGAATCAGGCGTTGCATGGGGCGTGCTCCCATCAAGGGATCAAAACCCTTCTTGGCCAGGTGCTTGCGCAACTTGTCAGTGAACGTCACATCCACTTTCTTGTCTGCCAACTGGGCTTCAAGTTGCAGCAAGAACTTGTCGACCACCCGCAAAATCACGTTTTCGTCGAGTGCCTTGAAGCTCACGATGGCATCGAGCCGGTTACGGAACTCAGGCGTGAACATGCGTTTGATGTCGGCCATTTCATCGCCTACTTCACGCGGGTTGGTGAAGCCGATGGTGGCCTTGTTCATGGTCTCGGCTCCCGCATTGGTGGTCATGATGATGATGACATTGCGGAAGTCGGATTTCCGCCCATTGTTGTCGGTGAGCGTGCCATGGTCCATGACCTGCAGCAGCACATTGAAAATCGCCGGGTGCGCTTTTTCGACCTCGTCAAGCAACAACACACAATGCGGCTTTTTGGTAATCGCCTCGGTCAGCAAGCCACCTTGGTCAAACCCCACATAGCCGGGAGGCGCACCGATCAGGCGGCTCACGGCGTGCTGTTCCATGTACTCACTCATGTCAAAGCGAATCAGCTCAATGCCCATGATGTAAGCGAGTTGCTTGGCGGCCTCGGTTTTACCCACGCCGGTGGGCCCGCTGAACAGGAAGGAACCAATGGGTTTGTCACCTTTACCCAAGCCTGAGCGCGCCATCTTGACGGCGGAAGCCAACTTGTCGATCGCCTGATCCTGGCCAAACACCACGTTACGCAGGTCACGCTCAAGGGTTTTGAGTTTGCCGCGATCGTCATTGGAGACATTGGCGGGCGGAATGCGGGCAATCTTGGCCACAATCTCTTCCACCTCGGCCTTGGTGATGATTTTCTTGCGCTTGCTGGGGGCCAGAATACGCTGCGCTGCGCCCGCCTCGTCAATCACGTCAATGGCTTTGTCTGGCAAATGCCGGTCATTGATGTACTTGGCGCTCAACTCGGCTGCCGCTTGCAAGGCGGCTACGGCGTATTTGACGTTGTGGTGTTCTTCAAAGCGGGATTTGAGGCCCTTGAGAATTTCAAATGTTTCCTCCACGGTGGGCTCAACCACATCGACCTTCTGGAAACGACGGCTCAGTGCCGCATCTTTCTCAAAAATGCCCCGGTATTCGGTGAAGGTGGTGGCGCCAATGCACTTGAGTGCGCCAGAACTCAAGGCGGGTTTCAACAAATTGGAGGCATCAAGCGTGCCACCCGATGCGGCTCCCGCACCAATCAGCGTGTGAATTTCGTCAATGAACAACACGGTGTTGGGCTTATCCTTGAGCGACTTCAGCACACCTTTGAGCCGCTGCTCAAAGTCACCCCGGTATTTGGTGCCTGCCAGCAGCGCGCCCATGTCAAGCGAATACACGATGGAATCGGCCAGAATTTCAGGCACGGTCTTTTGTGTGATGCGCCATGCCAAACCTTCGGCGATGGCGGTTTTACCCACACCGGCTTCACCCACCAACAACGGGTTATTTTTGCGGCGACGGCACAGGATTTGAATCACGCGCTCGACCTCGTACTCGCGGCCAATCAGCGGGTCAATCTTGCCGTCTTTGGCCAACTGGTTGAGGTTTTGCGTGTACAACTCAAGCGGAGAAGATTTCTCGTTCTTCTCGGAGGTTGCGTCTTCAGCCTCTGCCGGGCTTTCGCCCGCCTTGGTGGGCTCTGGCGGCTCGTTCTTTTTGATGCCATGGGCAATGAAATTCACCACATCCAGCCGGGTCACGCCTTGTTGGTGCAAGTAATAGACGGCATGCGAGTCCTTTTCACCAAAAATGGCCACCAGCACATTGGCTCCGGTGACTTCCTTTTTGCCGCTGCCGGTGGACTGCACATGCATGATGGCGCGCTGGATCACGCGTTGGAAACCTAGCGTGGGTTGGGTGTCGACATCGTCGGCACCGGCCACCTGCGGCGTGTTGTCTTTGATGAAGGTGACCAGCGACTTGCGCAGATCGTCGATGTTGGCGGAACAGGCCCGCAACACTTCGGCCGCGCTGGGGTTATCCAGCAAGGCCAGCAGCAAATGCTCCACAGTGATGAATTCATGGCGCTGTTGACGCGCCTCGACAAACGCCATGTGAAGGCTGACTTCCAGTTCTTGGGCAATCATGTGAGTCCTTTAATAGCTTTGTTTAGAAGTTGACTGTAATCCGAATTCAAATTCAGTTCAGGGCAAGAATAATTCAAGCCCGTCATAGTTCCACAGGTTCGCTGATGCACTGCAGAGGGTGACCCGCCTTGTTGGCTGCATCCAACACCTGGTCCACTTTGGTGGCGGCCACATCGCGCGAAAAAACACCGCACACGCCCCGGCCATCCAGATGGATTTTCAGCATGATCTGGGTCGCTGTTTCCAGGTCTTTGCCAAAAAACTCCTGGATCACAATGACCACGAACTCCATGGGTGTGTAGTCGTCATTGAGCATCAGCACCTGGTACATCGGCGGCGGACGGGTTTTTTGGGTACGTCGCTCAAGCACCACGGTGCCGTCGTTGTCGCCCTCAAACACTTTGGGTTGCTTGGGTCGGGTGATATTGGGGGTTTTAGGAGTTTTGGTAACCATCAAATCATTCTATCGGGCTGCGCTTTGTCATGGATCAATGCATCACATGGCACTGATTCCCGGCAATTCAAGATGGACTGCGTTCAAACGCCAAGAATCACGCGTTGGGCCTTCAACCAGTTCGCCACATCTGCGGAATCGTGGAAAGTGCGCACAGCCACAAACGCCTCTTGTGCCTGCGGGTAAACACGCCGCAGCAAGTTCAACCATTGTTTCAGCCGCCCGGTTTGCTGACCCCGATCAAGATGCGCGACCACCAGCCGCCAAAAGTGTTCAATCAACTCGAACAGCGCGGGCCAGGTCAACGTGTGCGGCTCTGGGTATGCGCCATCAACGGCCTGAATGGCCCGCGCCAGCGCCGGGTTGGCCACCATGCCGCGCCCCAGCATCAAACGCTGGCAGCCCGACACCTCGCGGCAGCGCAGGGCATCGGCCACGGTCCAGATTTCACCATTGGCTACCAGCGGCAAGCGCACCACCTGACGGATGTCGGCAATGCGCTCCCAGTAAGCCGGCGGCCGGTAGCCATCCGTCTTGGTGCGGGCATGCACCACGAGCTCGCTGGCACCTGCGGCTTCAATCGCCAGCGCGCATTCTTCGGCCCGGGTGTCGTCGTTCAGGCCCAAGCGCATCTTGGCCGACACCGCAAGGTGCGCGGGTACTGCCTGGCGCACGGCTGACACGATGCGGTACAACAATTCAGGCTCGTCCAGCAGGGCCGAACCGCCACGGTGCCGGTTTACCACCGGCGAGGGACAGCCAAAGTTCAGGTCAATGCCATCCGGCCCCAAGGCGGCCAGGCTGGCCGCGTTGTCGGCCAGGCAGCCGGGGTCAGAGCCCAGCAACTGCGGGCGCACCGCAATGCCAGATGCGGTTTTGCCGCTTTGCAGCAATTCGGGCACATACCGCAGGAACACACGCTCAGGCAGCAGGGTGTCGGTGATGCGAATGAACTCTGACACGCAGCGCTCAACCCCGCCAACACGGGTCAGAATGTCGCGCAGCACAAAGTCCAGCAGACCCTCCATCGGGGCAAGTAACAAAGTCATTTTGGGTGTTTCCTTGAGGACCGGTATTGTGGTGGCAAACTCAAGGCCTGCTTTTGACCGGGCGTTTCGCAGCCCACCTGAGCCGCGCGGATCAATCAACAACATTTTGGAGACACACATGACTATCAAAGTAACCATCGACCTGGGTTACGAATTTGCCGTCAAGGCAGACCACGCCACCGTATTTGAAACATTGAGCAATGTGCCCAAGTCGGCCAGTTTTTTCCCCAAGGTAGACCAGCTGGTGGACCTGGGTGACAACAGCTACCGCTGGGAAATGGCCAAGATTGGCACTGCGCAGGCCAACCTGCAGACCATTTACGCCTCTAAGTACACGTCAAACCAGGCCAAAGGCAGCGTGGTCTGGTCACCCATTGAAGGCGAAGGCAACGCGCTGGTGTCGGGCAGCTGGGAAATCACCGACAAGAAAAAGGCCACACACCTGGTGCTCAAGCTTCAAGGCGAGTTGACCCTGCCACTGCCGGGCCTGATGAAAATGGTGGTGGCACCGGTGGTGGAGGCCGAGTTTGAAAAATTGGTGGAGCAATACATTGACAAGCTCACCGCGCACTTTGGTGGCGAGGCCTGATGCGTGTCACAACAAACATCTATTCACTACTTATTTCATAGCTATTCGCGCTTTATCCATGAGGGCTAGAGGCTTAAAACGCTTAAAAAACTTTAGCTCTGAGGCGTTTCATCAAGCTCACCACCAACAGCGCCACGCCGCCCGCCAGCACACCCACCCCCATGTTCAGCCCCAAGCCCACCAGCGGCTGCGCTAGGCTACCGGCGGCCACGCTGATGTCTTCAATGCCCTGCCCCACCGCATGCCAGCCATGCGCCAGAATGCCTCCGCCCACCAGGAACATGGCCAGGGTGCCGAGCACGGTCAAGGCTTTCATCAACAGGGGCGCCGTCAGCACCAGGCCACGCCCCAGCGCCTGCTGCAAACCCTGCAACACACTGGTTTTGCGCTGGCTCAGGTACAGGCCAAGATCGTCAATCTTGACAATGCCGGCCACCAAACCGTAAACGCCTACGGTCATCAGCACCGCCACGCCCGCCAACACACTCAATTGGGTCACAAACGGGCTTGCTGCCACCGTGCCCAGGGTGATGACGATGATCTCGGTAGACAAGATGAAGTCGGTGCGCACGGCACCCTTGATCTTGTCTTTTTCCAGTGCCACCAGGTCCACGGCGTCATCGCTCAAGGCCTGCACCAGCTTGTCATGCTCGGTAGCCAAGTCATCAGGGCGGTGCAGCAGCTTGTGCGCCACTTTCTCGAAGCCTTCAAAACATAAAAACAGGCCGCCAGCCATCAGCAGCGGCGTGATCGACCACGGCGCCACCGCGCTGAGCAGCAAGGCCCCCGGCACCAAAATCACTTTATTGAGCATCGAGCCCTTGAACACGGCCCACACCACCGGCAGTTCCCGGTCAGCCTTGACACCGGCCACCTGCTGGGCGTTCAAAGCCAGGTCGTCGCCCAGCACCCCGGCTGTTTTCTTGGCGGCCACTTTGGTGAGCAAGGCCACGTCGTCAAGAACGGTGGCAATGTCATCGAGCAATAAAAGCAGGCTACCGGCCATCAGACATCACTCCAGATTTAAAAATTAACAGGTATCTGGCCCCGCTGCCACTGACACTAAAAAACCCCAGCGCTGAGGCCGCAACCCACTGGCCCGGCGCCTGCGCAAGCCAGAGTGCCCACTCAGTTCAAATCGCGCTTGAAGCGAATTTCTTCAATGCGGGTCAGCCCGACCAGCACCGTTTTGATGCTGGTCATTTCACGCTTGAAACCGGCCATGTCAAAAAAGCGCAAGGCGCGCTCGTAACCCAATGGCACCCAGGCGGTGACCTTGGTGCAACCTTCTTCCATCAGGCCGTCGCGGGCGGTGTCCCACAGGGCCAGCCCAACACCCTGACCCCACTGGCTGGGGTGGGCAAAAAGGGCCCAGATTTCGCCCATGGTGGCGGGGGTTTTGGGGTCGCGTGA
>JBBQSS010000022.1:0-23366 GCA_038213665.1 Burkholderiales bacterium
CATATGGGTGACAGGCAGTCCCACACCAATAAAGCCAAGGTCAAACCGAAGCCCGTCACCCTCGTAACCCGCACCTAAATTGAACCCACGAGCCGATTGCGACATGACATCGGCTGGGTAAGTGCTCAAGGGATTGGCGGGGATTTGGCCAAAGTTCTCGTTGTTTGCAGTGAGGGCCGACAACTCACCTGCATTCAAATCAACCTGGTCTACCTGAAAAAACAGACGACCATCGCCGTTCGGGTAGGAGATCACGGCCGTGCGTTCCCATCCATTGAGCGTTGAGATGCCATTGGTGGAACTCTTTTGCAGCCGCTTTTGTCCAACTTCAATCCAGCTCAACTGCTTGGCCTCAATCAAGTCGATGCCACGCTGAATTTCATCCGCCAACGGTGAGCCTTCTGCTGCCGCTACCGCTGGTTCATTTGCGTTTGGACGCTGACTTTCAGCTTGAGCTTGGGCCTCTGCAGGAGTTGCCACAGGCATCCGGTTGAGCTCGATAGCACGGGCACGACGGAACATAGCCAGCGCCTGCTTGTATTGCCCTTGGCTTCGCTCAAAGTAGGCCGCACTCAGCAAAACATCAAGGTTGTCGGGGTACTGCGCCACCAGCCGAACAGATTCCTGCCTGGCTTGAAGGGGCGCTTTCGATGCTTGCCATAAGCGCACCAATGCCAGACGCTCGCTGACGTTGTCGCTGGCAACGCGGGTGCTCAACCACTGAATCTCTTCGGCAGCCTCCGAAATGGCGCCGGTTTTGATCAACGCATTGGCCAGGTCAGTGTGCAAGGCAGCGTCATCGGGCCGATGGACGAGCGCGCTGCGAAGAAGTGGCACGGCCTGTTCATAATCTTGTGCCGCCATCAGCAGCCGACGGCGTGTGCGGTCCCGGATGGCCGAGTTTTCTGCATGACTCACAGGAAGGGGCACGGCGGCCAATTGCCACGCACCCTGAGGATTTCCCGCCAGTTGTTGGGTTTCAATTTGTCTGCCTTGATAGTCTTCATAAAGGTCAAGAAGACGGCGTTCTTGCGTCGGATCCCAGCTTGGGTTGGTCAGCAAGGCAGGAAGTTTTTGCGCCAGCGCCTCATCGAGCTTGGCGCGGTTCAGCAAAATGGCGTATTGCAGCTGCGTGTCTGGCGCAAGGTCCGCCTGACGTGACTGCAAACCGTTAAAAACAGCAACGCCCTTTAACGGTTGCCCCACCGAAAACCAGGCGTTGGCAACGGACAACAACAAATCAGGGTCATTTCCTGCAATGGACTCGGCGGATGCCAGAACGGATGCTTGTTCTGCCGGGTTCTTTGACGCCTCTGCTTGACTAACTGCCACGCCAATCTTGGCCTGCTGGAGCAGGGTTAGTATTTTGGGTGTTTGTTGCGCGGTTGGAATCTGACGGATGTCATCGATCACACCCAGGTTGTCATCAAGCGAGCTGCGGACCAGTGCCCTTGCGTAGCGCATTTCAGCGTCTTGTGGGGCCAGCCGGATGCCTTCATCCATGAGGGTGCCTGCCTCACCGAATTGATCCAGCTTTTGGTAAAGCTTCGCTGTTTTGTGCCTCAGCCAGGGGTCATTGGGCGTGATGATCAGGGCGGCTTCCAGTGCGCGAATAGCGGGGCCAAATCGATTGGACGCCACGAAAGATTCCGCCTGACTTTGCAAAATGTCGGCCTTCGTGCTGGCCAGTTGACCCGCCAATTCCGGGGTGTTGGCACTGGCTTTTTCCAGCAACGCAAGGGCGCGATCACCTTGACCCTGTTTGTTCATCAACACCGCCAGGCTTTTTAAAGCAGTGTCATTTTTGGGGTCTTGCAGGATCACTTTTTCGTACAGGAGCTGGGCCGATTCGGTATCGCCGGACAACTCCTTGATCTCAGCGAGCGTGAGCAACGCTTCAAGATTGTCGGGCTGCATGTCAATCGCTTGCAAGGCGGAATGGGTCGCAGCCCCCCAGTTTTTTTCAGCCACTGAAGTTTCGGCTTGCCGCAGCAGCCCCCAAAATTGTGCAGTTGCCCGCAACTGCGTCCACTTTGTCTGAGGTGAGAGTTTGTTGGCTTGCGTAAAGAGACCAATGGCCTCTTCATGGCGGCCCTGCCGTAACCGGACCAGTCCTAGATTACCCAAACTTTCCGATTCATTGGGGCGTTGCAGCAACACGGCTTCGAGATTTTTTTCGGCCAGTTCAATGTCGTTGTTGTCAAGCGCGCGGCGCGCGGTGTTGCGGGCGATATTCAAGGGGTCATTGGCGATTCGCGCAGAACGCTCAATCACTTTTTGTGCGGCAGCCAGTCTTTCGATCATGGCGGCATCACCAGGAAATCTTTTCAGGAACAACTTTGCAGATGACAACTGCAGGCTGTTGTCGCCCAATTGCCCTATGGCACCTGCCCAGAGTTCTTTCAGTCTGGGTTGATCAACGCTTGGCTGATTTGCCAAGTTTTCCAGTTCATGCAGCAGAGGCGCCGTCACTTTGCCTTGGTTCAGCTGGATTTCGAGCTGGCTGAGTCGAAAGTTTGGATCGCCTGAATCTTCATAAAGCCGAGCCAAATCTGCAGCGACTTTGCGACTGTGTGCCGGGCTGGCTCCCATGATCTGGTGATACTCCTGCGCCAAACTGCCGGATGAAGGCGGGCCATTGGGAAACAGCGTCTGGGCCAATTGCGCAGCTTCGCTTTTTCGTCCGGCCCTCGCAAACAGCCTCATCTGCGCGAGTTTTTCCTTATCGGTTGTGTTGACCCGAATCAGTATTTCAAGGTTGCGCGTTGCGGTGTGTTTAGGATGCTTTTTCAACAATATATCAAGCACCTTGCGAGCATCTTCCAACTTGTTGTCGCGCAACGACATTTCCGCGCTTAACAGCAACCCATCGGGAGAATTCGGGTTAATGCTCAGGAGCTTTCCCAGCAAGTCGCGCGCAATATCCGGCTTGTTTTTACCGTTCCACATTTGTGCACTACGGAGCAACTCCATTTCAATATTCGTTGGCGCTTGTGCCGCGACCAATGAATACATCAACAGGCTCGCCACAGAAATCACAAGGTGTCGGCATGTCGTTTTAGGGTTGTTCATTTCAGTTGCCATTGGGTTTTCATCTGACCATTTTTGTCAAATCGGTAAAGGCCGTCGATCCAGCCACGACCAAACAAGCTCAGTACATGCGCGTAGTATTGATCCGGCAGGGGTGGGCGTGCTTCAATTCGATCAAGCTGCTGCTGCACCGAAGACGGGTCCTTCAGGGCTTGAAGAAATGGCAGCATGGCGGCCGAGAAGCCTGATGATCCCGGTTGAGCAGCTTGACCCGTGATGACATCAATCGACTCAGGCGGGTAGCCATTATTCTTGACATACAAACCCATTGGTGCCAGCGCTTTGAGCAGCACTTGCCGGGTCGGTGATGCCGGGTTCAAAACCCCTGCCCAAAGATAGGTGCGAATGGCGTTGTAAGAACCTTGTCCTTTTTCGGCGCCCTTCAGATCAGGCATGAATCCTTTGTCGGTGTCATAAAGAATCCAATCAGGCACGAACCCCTTGGGGGCAGACCTGGTGATGATCTTCAGAGAAGTCTCGGCAATCTCTTTCCACTGCGGGTTCTGCTGGGTTTGAGCCAGCCAGTTCATTAAATGCATTGGCATGTAACTTGGGTTGAGCCTCCAGCGCCCGGACTGAATTTCAAACCCTTTGGGTGCAGGCAGCAAACACAGCCCCAAGCCAGGCAGGTTGGCCGTTTCTTCTCTGAGAATTCTGGCGATCAAGAGATTGGACAGCAGTCGGTAACGTCGGTCGTTCCACAATCGCCCGGCTTCCCCCAGGGCATAAGCAATCCAGAGATCGGAATCGGATGCGGAATTGTCATCAAGAACACCCCAGGTGTCATCGTCACGACGTCCCCACAGCCATGCCGGCAGATGCGCCGTCAGGTCACCTTTGCATAAATTGTCTTCAGTCCAGCGCAAAATTTTCTCGAAACTTGGCCGGTCATTGGCCACCAACGAAAAAAACAAGGCGTAGCTCTGACCTTCAGAAAATGTTTGGCTGCGGGGACTTCCCACGTCTATCACCCGCCCGCCTTCACTGACAAATTGTTTCTGGAACACGCCCCATGCTGGCCAAGGCACTGAGGTGGGTTGGGGCGGCTTTTTTGACGCCGTCTCAGCGTTGGATGGTTTCAGGAGACCAAGCGCACCCATTGTGCAAAGGGCCCCCAAGATGTCGCGACGATAGACCATGCTGTTGCCTACCCGATGCGTTTGGAAAGCCTGCGTCGTGCGGCGGCGCGTAACGCCACATACACCAAGAAGGTCAGGATGAGGCCAGCGGCAATGCCAAGCAAGGCCAGCAGCAGCGGGTAATTGTGAATTTGAAACCAGGTTTTTCTCCACCATGGCAAGTCGCCAAGGTAATACATGGTGTTAATGCGAAAACTCTCGACAAACTCACCACGGATCAAGCTCAGGTCACCCCGGATGTTGGAGAGTTTCCCTGGGTCGTTCAAAATTTTTGCAATTTGCCTGAGCGCGTTGCCGTCAGTGGCCTCCAGCAAGATGACACTTCGGCCACCGTGCAGTGGTGATTCAAGGCCGGATATGGCAGCCAGAGCCCCGCTACCTTCCAGAACGACCTTGCCTTCAGCCGTTGGTTTCACCGCGTAGGGGGCGTCGTTGAACATGCCCATGAAAGAGTCAAAACTTGTGGTCAACGGTCTGACTGATTTTTTTGCCGCGTCGATCAAGGCGGGTAAATCTTTACCCCATTTGCTGACCACACTGCTGCTGCTGCCTTGTGAAATGATGAGCAAATCCGAGTTCTTTGCCTGTTCCAGATCAGCGGCTTGGATCAATTCAAATTTGGTGCCCGCATAGCCAGTGGCTGCCCCCATGCGTCCCAGTGCGACCAGGTACATTTCAATGTCTGCCGGGAGTCCTTGATTGGCTAGCACAATGGTGGTTTGTGCCAGATCTGCATATTTGGTAAACGGAAACCCGCTGTTGGCATAGGCCGTTAAATTTGGCATGCCAATGTAATGATCAAAGCCGGTCAGGTCGATGGTCGACATGGGATCAATCGCGGCGCGCAGTTCCACCAAATCAGCAGATATGCAACGCCCCAAGTCCGATGGCGGAATTTGAAACGCAAACTGGAGCCGGTTGTTCCCGCCAATCAGAAACGCAGGAATCTTCAGCTTGGATTTTGACTGGATTGTTCCGTCATCAAACAGGGGGAGAAATACGGCGTCCTTGATGCCACTGCCACCCAGTTGCCCTTCATTCGCCAACAGTGAATACGACTTTATAAATTGATCATTGATCAGGACATTGAGCGCCCCGTTAACGGTTTGTGTGGGTGAGGTGTAGCGGTAGATCAAATCCACTGGAACACCGGCTGCATTCCAGGTAAACAGGTCAGGTGCCATGCGGATGTTGATGTTGATCGCATCATTGAGCCTGTTGCCACGGAGTTGTAATTCGCTCGGGTATTGAACCAGTTCACCCATCGTCACGGGACGGGCAGTGGTGATCCATTTGGGTGCGTCATATGCGGTGCGCAGGGGTGGGTACTCCAGGGTTTCAACGCGCAAACTTTGGCCCGACAAAGCCGCTTTTTCAAGCGCCAAGGTGTCCGCTGCTATCTGCACTTGGGCATCGTCTTTGCCAAGAATCAACAACAATTTTTTGCCGGGAGCCTCTGGGTGGCTGACCATGGAGATGGTGGGTTTGTCGACCAATGGCACATCTTTCAAAAATCCGGGGCGTTGGTCATTGCTGGCAAATACGACGGCGTGTTGCGGCGGCAATGCATCAAAAAATACGGGAAAATCTGAGCCACGGTAAGTAGACAACTTGCCCATCCAACTTGCGATGGAACCTGATGCTTTCAGCAAGCCCAGCGTTGGCTGGGACGGGTAGACGAATGGCAATGTGAGCTGGTTGCTCTCGCGGCTATCGAAAAAGGGTGCGGGTAACAGCGCCAACTCGTTGGCCAATGGGAGTTGGCGCAGTTGTAGGTCTATATAACTTTCGTTGCTGATTTCCGCCCATAGGCTGGAGTGTTGCGGAAACTCGCACTCCAATATGTAGTGGCCAATGAGTTGAAACCTCAAACGATTGAAGTCTTTGAAGTATCTGGGGTCAAGGGCCAGGTCGATCGTGTGCGGCGTACCAAGGTTTTCTTTCTCGAGAGCAATCGTCTGGAGTATTTCGTTGTTCAGGAGGACTTTGACGTGCGACAGTGAGGGGATAAGCGCCGGGGATAGGGTTAATGTCAAATGCAACTGGGCTTTTTCCACCAGCTCGTCGAGTCGAACACCCATGTCAACGTTGGCGTCGCCATCAACCCCGCGCAAAACCAGTGGTCGAGCAGCGCCCAGCGACTTCAAGCTGACACGCAAGTTCCTGATTGGCAACTCAGCTAACGGTCCACTGACCGGGGTGTTAGCCTCTTTGCGCTCGTTAATGATCTTGGGCGCTGTGGTGGTTTGCTGGACAGCTTTACTTTTTTTGTCTGTTTTGGACCAAGCCTCATTGCCTGCTGTGGCGGCCAGAACAGCCGCAAGAACCAGCGCCCAAAAAACGCTTATTTTTGTATTTTTGACTTGCATGCAACGACTTTTTGAAGGGGGGGCGGCGAACATTTTGTTACTGGTTTGTGAGCATACAATTTAATTAGGGCGTCGGCATTGTTTTATGGCGATTTTTGCCACACATCCAGCCACTAAATTAACCCATCGCGTCATGATCTATAACAATGCAAGTGCATTTAAAGGCAAACGAGGCTTCAAGCGAGTCTTGAACGCCTCCCGGTATTCCTATGACGGCCTTGCTGCTGCGTGGCTGACGGAATCTTTTAACGCAAAAATGTGGCTTGGAACACGTAATCTCCTGGTGTGAGGCTGTCAAACCGCACTGCGGCACGATAGTCATCGAGTCTTGTTACTTGCGGCACAGGCGCACCGATTTTGGTCGACTGAACGGTCGGCAGCATCCCTTTTTGTGGCTGAATAATAAGCAAAGTGAAGCCGTTGACCGGGTCCGTGCCCTTGACAGTCAGGTTGATGACCATCCGTTTGCCTGAGATGGCTGAGGAAAGGCTCACGCGGTCCCGGTCACGCCACCATTGCGCTACTTCGCCACTTGAGGCCAGCCAAATTTGGCTTCTTCGCCGTTGCACATGGTCCAAAAAAGCGGGCATGGCCTGCCGCAACACGCTGCCCTCGGCAAAATTTTGACTGTGAACGCTCAAGAAGCCCAGTGCACCCGTGTCAACAGCGAGGTCGAAGTCATCTATCAGCGCTTTAGTGGTTTGGGTGGCATCAAGTTTTTCCCAGTACAGGTTGATGTCATCGCGTTGTGTTCTGGCCAAAACAACCAATGAATCGTTGGTGGCAACACCTTCCATTTTGATCAAGGCCGGTAATCGGCCTTCCCAGCGGTTGGGGTCTGCTGCGTGATGCCGAACACCATGTTTTTGCAGCAACTGTTCGGTTGTGGCGTCATACCCCTCCGTGGGGGCTCGAAATCCTGTGATCGATGCAACGTCGCCGAGCACAGAAGCGAGTTCGGCCTTCATATTCAGAATCCGCTGTTCCTGTATTTGCGGGGGCTGGCCTTTGAAACTGCTGTGAACATCACCGTGGTAACCAATTTCAAAATTTCGGGCCAATTCTTTCAGCAAATCAGGGAATTGCACCGCAACTGAGGTCAGCACGTAAAACGTTGCACGATAGTCAATCGACTTCATCAGAGCAGCGAACGCAGAGGCATTTTGAAAGCCCTGTTCCGTGTCCATTTCAATGATCTGTGCGGAAAGTCTTCCATTTGGCCATGCGGCGCGAACAACGGAGGGCTGGCGCTGCAACCATTTCAGCGTGTCATCTATCACTTGATGTGGCACAAAAGGGCGGGATTCCCAGCTTGTTTCCGAGAAAGCAAACAACGCAGTTCGACCGACATCAGGTGCAGTTTCAGTGAAAACAATCGCACCTTCGTTGCGATATTTCTCTTTCAGCACACGTGGCCAATCCATGAGGCGGGCTGCGATGGATTCGCCAGTAAAACGCAGCAGCGACTCGGTTGTTTGGCCCATCCAGATACGCGTTCCCGCAGGCTGTTGAAAAGACAGGGGAGATTCGCCGGTCAGTGTCAAATGCCGCGATTCGGAGTCGGCCGGGATTTCACCCACCGTTTTGGCCCCCAGGCTCTCCAAAAACTGCCATCCCGTCCATTCGCCCGACGCATTGCGGGTGCCCGTGGCCCAAGTGGCCAGTACGCCCCCCCCATTAGCTCTGAACGACAAAATGGCGTCACGTTCAGCGTCACTCAATGACAATGCAGAGGGCGCAATCAAAACGCCCGCTGTTTGCGCCTTGATTTCAGACAAATCGTGCAATTCAATGGCTTGGATGTTTCGTTCTTTAAAGTAATTGCGCCAAGGGTTCAGCAATACCTCGTAATTACCGCCAATTTTGGTGAAGTAAACCTTTGAACTGGGTGATGAATAAAGAAATATTTTGTTATTTGATGGCACCCACTCCATGGCTGCATTTTGCGATCCGATCAAAGGGAGCTTCCAGCCGTTGAGTTGCATCATGGTCAAGAAAACAATGGCAGGCAAGGTAACGCCGAGGATAGCAAGCACAGGCAAAAATATGCCAATCCGCCGAAATATTGACCGCCTTTGCCGATAACCTTTTGCCGGGCCATCCTCCGTCATGCTAGGCATTCGCGTGGGCACCTTGGTCCAGTTTGGCTGAGCCAGCGCTCATTGCAGCAGGGGTGTACGGCTTGAGGAAAACTGGCTCATGCAAGCCCGTTGCATTCAAAGTGGGATCCCCGCGTGCCTTGGTTGGCTTCCTTTTGTCACGCAATTTGAACGCAGCGTAGGCCCCCACGCCAACCACCATGGTGCCAATGGTGGTGATCAGGATGACAGTGGCAAGAATAGAGATCAAATCCATAGTTAAAGTTTACCTTCCCGTTCAAGTTTTCCCCAAGTCATCGCGGTACCTCGCCACTCTTCAATGGATGCAAAAACCTTGGAAATGTCAGTGATATTAATGTAAAAGACCCGGAACAACACGGCATACAGAATCAGGGAGGGATATTCTTCTTCGATCACCACACAATATGCTGCGGCGACAACATCCAGCACAGTCAGCTGCAGCCACCAGTAGAAAAGCAGAATAGCCAGGCCAAACTGAAAGCTCACATAAATAAAAAACAAATTCCCCAAAATTGTTGAAAAGGGCCAAACAATGCCCTCGAACAGCATGTACCAAAGAATATAAAAATTGAGGCCTGATTTTCGAGGCTGCCAAAGCGCTTTGCTGTGCTTTTTTGTGGCCTGCAATATGCCACGCGTCCAGCGATAGCGCTGCTTGAGGAGGTCTAACAGGCTGCTGGGCGTCTCTACCCAGGCAATCGCATTGGGCTCATAAGCCACATGCCAGCCCCTCATCAGTAATTTCAGGGTCAGATCACAGTCTTCTGCAAAAGTATCGTGGTCATAGCCGCCAACCTGTTGAAGCACTGATTTGCGGAACATGCCAAGCGGTCCTGGAATGATATTGACTGAGCGGATAAAGCTCTGTGCTTTGCGTGCCATGGCCAAGCCTTCAACATATTCAAGCGACTGAATATTTGTCCAGATGTTTTCACGATTGACCACCTTGACGTTTCCCGCCACGGCGCCGATGGCGGGGTTTTCAAAATGGGGGATGCAGACGCGCAACGTATTACGAGAAAGCTTGGTGTCGCCATCCATGTTCAAGACAAACTCGCCACGGGCCAGGGTCATGCCCGTATTGAGCGCCTCGGCCTTACCCGCATTGCGTTTGGTGATGACCCGAATCGAAACGCTAAGGCTTTCGTGGGCAACCACCATGGCTTTCTCGTAGGTGTCGTCGGTTGAGCCGTCATCCACCACAAGCACTTCAAAATTTGGGTAATCCAGTTCAATCAAGGCGCGCAGGGCAGGCTGAATCACCATGCCTTCATTGAATGCGGGCACCACAATGGACACCATTGGCAACGAGCGCTCGTCTGAGAATTTTGGCGCTACATATTTGCGTTTTTTGTAGAGAGATTCAATGTGATCGAGAAATGAGTACAAAATCAAGACGGCGTACCGAATGATCAACAACACCAAAAAAAACATCAGGTAGGCGGAGATGGCCGTCAGCACAAAACTCTCCAGCAATGCGTTGAAAGAGCCTTGCTGCTCTCTCACGTTTCCGTAAATGAGCGCCAACGCCGTGATCAGCCCAATGAAAACCAGGGCTGCAAAGGCGTAGCGTGTAAAGCGTTTTAACGCCAAATCTTTTCCAGGCTGATGTTAAATGTTTGGGCTTTGTAGGTCACGTTGTTGCGCCAACTGGCCATGGCCCACAGAGTCATGCCGAACGCAATGTCCTGGGTCAGCCAGTGCTTGCTGCCAGCAGAAAAGCTCCAACTGTTTCCGGCTTCTCCGTACAAAGGCGCGCCAAGTTGAACAGCCGAGTACAGACCCCAGTCACTTGTATCCCACTCGCCCATCAAGCCCCCGTAAAGGGACCCATAGCCTTCGGCGGGAGACCAGTAGCTGGGCGTATTGAAATTGCTTGTGCGGGTTTCAGCACCGATATACGGTTTGACGTGCTTTCCCAAGGGGCGCCAGTTTGACGTAAAAAGAAGGTTGCTTGTCAGGATGGTGTTGCCATCGGAAATGCTGTAGTGGTCAATTTGGCCATGCACCCGTCCCTCGGCGGCGGCATATGTGAGTCCTACCCCAAGATAATTCGCAGCCAGATGATCAATCGATGCATTGGGGTTGGCGACCGCTTTTCCCCAATTGACCCGACCCGCACCCACGGTGACTTGATCGTCAAAAAATTTAAGCTTTGCCTTGCCGTACAGGGTTGACGTCAGTTTGGTTGGCATATTGAGTTCGAGGCTAGGCTTGAGTGCCAAATTCAGACTCTCGTAGCGCAGCGTTATGTCCTCCTCGGTGACTTCGGGCGAAGGTTGGGGAAGCCAGTCCCGGAAACCACTGAATTCCACCTCGAAAATACTGGCACCACTTGCATCTCGCCAACGATGGTTAACCGTGTTGATGTGTCGCTTCAGGTCAGATGAGTCACTGGCCACACCCGCGCTGATGGTTGTGCGTGGGCTTAATTCCCGGTGTGCCAGATCTAGTCCAGCCGCTGCGTCAGTATTGCCGGGGTCTCTTTGCAGCACCTCAAGAAATAAGGGCCGGGCGAGATCATCCCGGCCGCGCCAGCGGTTGATATTGGCCAGGCCCACATTTGCCGCGTTGGCAAATTTGCCCTTGCTGAGCCCTTGATAAACCGGTGCGGCGTCTTTGAGGCGTCCAGTCCAGGCTAGGCTGTTGGCAACAATGAGCTGGAGCTCATCATCAACCACCTCTCTCGCCATCAGCTCCATGCCCTGGTCTCCCGCAGCTCGGTAGTCACCTGCGGTGCTTAAATCAATCACTTTCTGGTGTGCAGACGCACGTTGGGGCGGGTTGTCAGGGCGCGGTTCTTCTAGGGTGGCTGGGGCGGTGGGTTTGAACGGTGCTGCCGGGACGACCTGCGCTGCGGCGGAGTCCAGGGTTCGAAGGTCGGAGGGCGAACTCCCTGAGAATCCTGTCGGTTGAGCCGCGCTATAAAGCGGCCACAAGGCCATGAACCCGCAAGCAAAAATCACTTTTTTTGAATAATTGAACATCACGTTACTTATTTTTTGACACAGCACGCAAGGCTCTTGGCGCGTCATTTTTACGAAAGGCGGTTTCATCTGACTCGGTGTCGTAATCGAACAACGATTCCTCGGCATCGAAGTCCGGCATCTGTGAAGGCCTTCCTGCCTGAGTCGACAGTCGTCTTGTTTGCGGGAATTCGGTGGCGATGGCATCCAACCGCTCAGGTGTCTGAATGGATGCTTGGGGGAGCAGCAACGTCACTGCTTTTGGCGTTGACGCCATACGCGCCTGCAGGGGAAAAACGTTGACCTCTGGCGGTGGCGTATTTAACCCACTCGCTGCCACTTCAGCTGGCATGGTCGATGCACTGGTGTAATCAGGCAACAGGTCACGGGTCGCTGCGCGTGACAGCGCAGCCAGTTCAGTCTGAATCTCCACCGCAGTCACTGCGAACCTGACGCTGGCGAATGCCAGGTCAACCGACGACCCCAGCAGGCGCTCAAGTGTGTTCAAAAGCACCGGCTGTGGGCAGGCACTCAAAAACACAAAGCAGTTGTCAGCGTCAGCAGTGATCAGGTCACCCGGTCGAGAAATTTGATTGCTCACCATCAAATTTTTCATTGGCACGCCCTGCGCTGGCCGTCCAATCATCAAAGCACATGGCACGTTCAGGGTTTCACAACGCGCAAGAATGGTGGCAACTTCCTGAATAAATCGCGGGGGTAACAGATAGCCATGCAATTGGGTTGGCAAGACGCTGGCCAATGCCGCCTCAAAGTTGATGTCAACATCCCTGTTGAAAATCTGGCCTTGAAGAGACTGAAGCAACAAGGGCAGACGGCTTGCCGGGACGTCGCGATTGACCACAAGACTCAATCCCAGCTTGAGCAACAAAGCCTCGTTTTGATACCTCAGCGAGGCGTCTTTCTCTTGCAAAACGATGTGCGCATGGCGACCTATCGTCAGGCGGAGCGTGTGAACAGTTTCAGCCAGTTGCCGCAGTTGGGAATTTTTTTGAAACAACAAAATACAGGTCGCCGAGCGCAGGTGTCGGGTGGCATGCATCATGCCAACCAACGAGTCAACGTGTTGCCATTTACCTTGCACTTGTTTGGCCAGACTACCTAAATCCGGATCCATGAAAAAAACCACTGCCTCGGCGGTGTCAACGTGATTGACTTGGTCTGGCACCCGTTCAGGCTGGACCTTGTCGCGGGCATCTGCCTCATTGGCCGCTTCGTATAAACCTGAACTGAGTTGGGTCAGAGCGAAGCTTTTTCCGGCAATGGTGCCTTCGTTGGATTGCCAGTAATCAAAAGACAACTCAAGACCGTGCCGTTTGGCGCCAAGGCGGGCAATACCTGTCAGGTTGTCCATCAGGGCGTTGATGGTGCTTGACTGGGTTTGCGACGTGCGGGTCAGAATCATCAGAAATGTGATGTTGTGCGCGCGGGTCCATCTTTTGAGCACTTCAACTTGATCCAGGGCGAGAAGCACATCATGCAGGGCAAGCAACTCGTCTGCCTGGTCAAAAACGATGTAACTGCCATCTGGAAATGCAAAATGTTCAAGTTCCTTGACAAAGGCTTCTGCACCATAGCGGAAGATTTTTTTTGAGAATTCATCCTGAACGGTGAACAATGCAAGCTTCTGGTCTTGAATCGCTTGGATGATGTTCAAGTTCCCAAACGATTGCAGCCGGTCGATCAGTGGCTCGGGGTTTTGCGGCAACAGCAACCGACATTTCATGCCGATGTCGATCCCATTGGCAAGGCTGGCAGAAAGAATGGGGAACCGCGCAGAAGCCGTTTCTGCAATCAGCAGGTAGATGCCGCCAGCCACCAGACTGTCCGTCAAATTCGGCAGGCCAGGTATGCCCAATCTGGCGTTCACTGAGCTGATGTTCGATTGATGCATGGTTCAAGTTTTAGATTTGTTCATGATATTTCAAATGCTGGGTGTTCATCGGCCTGTTTTTCAGCAAGTTTCGGCCAGCTATTGCTGCAGATTGATTTCATCAACCAAGGCATCCAAATTTTTCGGACCGCTGCGGCGCAAGTAATAGTCGAGCAGTTCTCCCCGGTCATAACCCAGCAGAAAAAACGCCACGCCACCGAGTCGTTCATCTTTCAGAAAATCAATCTTGCGCCCGAGAGACCACCAATCTTCAAACCACCCTTCAACCCACTGACCCTGCTCGTCTTTGAATTGGTAATACGACGACCCGCTGGCGGGGTCGTGGACAGCGCCATATTGACGAACGCGTTGGGCGACATTGACTTGAATTTCTGGCAGTGATTCTTCTGAAATTGCGGAGAAGGTAGTGATTTTTCCCGGTTTTTTGGTAGCGCTGCGAGGGGTGTTGTCGTTGACTAACCACTCATACCCGTACAAGGGGAAGGTCAGGATCAGGCGATCTTTGCTCACGCCCAGGGCGAGTGCTTGAGCCGTTGCTGTTTTCCAAGTCAAGGCATACGGACCATCAAGCGGTGCGACAGGCCCGGCGTTGTTGCTACCCAGGTTGTGCGTGTCGTAGCTTTGGGCCACCACAAAATCCATCAGCTTCAAGCTTGGCGCGTCATAAAGCGCACTGTCAGTTTGTGGAGGGAAAAAAACTGACAAATTTCGTTTTGGTGAGAGTTGACGTAAATGTTCGGAAAGTTTTGCCAGGAAGGTCCGGTAGTTGTCAATGGCTTGCTCGCTTGCGCCGCCGTAAATCTCAAAATCCATATGTAAGCCGCTGACAAATTGGGGCTGCGCCAATTCAGTGCACTCGGCCAGCAATTTCTGCATGGCCTGTACGGATGAAAAAAGCTGGTTGAACGTGTTTGAATCAAACAAGGTCAAGGTCAAGTCCAGCGGTACCTGATGCCGTTTGGTGGCCTCTTGTAGCTCACGCCATTGCTCTGGCCAGCCATGTCGCTCTGATACTGTGCCGGTTGCGTCGACCTTGAGCTCAAAGAAAAAAATCCGGTCCAACGCCTGAATCGGCGTATTTTTCCAGCTTTGTGGCAGCCACCATCCGACGTAGCCCAGGGCCTGAAGGTGTTGGCTGACCCCGTAAGGCGAACACAATGCAAGCGTCAGTGCCAACCAGATGCGTAGCCAGTGGCGGGTCACGAATTGGTACTGGCGAGCAGCCAGTCGGCCACGTACTGAATATCCAGACTGGCCTTGCAGCCAGGCTCATACTGCAAAACCGGCCGCTCAAACGCCAACGCTTGTGCCACCCGTGCATCCCTGTGGATGGTGGCGGGAACCAATTGGGTGCCGTAGTTGGCATACAACGCAGACCGCACCTGGTGTCCCAATTTGCTGTTGCTACGCATTTGGTTGATCAGCATGGACATGCCTTCAAAATCCGTGCGATCTGCGGTGTACGTTTCTACAAGGGAGGAAATCTTGTCAATCGTGGCAAAAGAGGCCGCATCGGCCAGCAGCACAACCAATGCCCGGTTGGCGGCAGCGAGGGCTTGACGCAGATAAACCGAAGGTCCGGGGGGCGTATCCAGCACCACATAGTCAAACGCCTCGTCACTCAGCGAACGAATGCCACTGGCCAACCATTCGGGGTTTAGTTTGAGTTGGGCTTCAAACTCTTCTAATTCTGGCTCACTGGCGCGGCCAAATGGAATGAAACTTACCGAAAACGGGCTGTTGAACACAGAGGTGGGCGTGATGCCTTCGCGCACCAAGCCTGCAATTTCTTCAGGGTCCATGCCAAGATGTAAACGTTGGGCATTTTGAGGATCAAGGTCAATCAACAGCACTTTTTTCTTGCGTTGAGACAATGCCACGGCCACATTGGCGGCTAAAGTGGTTTTTCCGACGCCCCCCTTGCCTGAAATAAACGCGATGATATGCATGATGTAGTGTGGTTTGGAGGGGAACCCTGGTCGGCCGATTAACCCAGCGACGTGTGAATACCGCGTTTGATGCGCTATTTTTTCAGGGTGCTCATCACCCATGTGATCAGCCGGGAAAAATCATGGCTGGCCAGCCCATTTGGCTCGTAGCTGAGAACAGGCTGCTGAAATGCCAAGGCTTCCGCAACCGCTTCACTGGTGTGAATGTCGATGGGGCACAGGTGGGGCTTGAGCTGTCGATGCAAAAACGCTGTGGTGTCGCGGTTAAGTGCTTCACTGCGGTCAACCTGGTTCAAGACATAAAACACCTTGAGCCCAGGGCGGATCGCGGCGAAGTCTTCGCGCCAGGTTTCCATGTCGGGAATCGTGGCGTATGACCCTGCGTCAGCCAAGAGCACCACCAAGATCAAATCTGCGCAAGCAAACACTTGCTTGAGATACACCGACGGTCCTGGCGGTGAGTCAATCAGCACCACCGTGTCATCTGTCAGCCCCGCGTCGCTGAGCTGCTCGCCCAACCAATGGCCTGAGTCACCCAAAAGACACTCAAACGCTTCCCGGTCCGATTCGGCCACGTTGCCATAGGGAAGGCACGCCACATTGAAGTCACTTTCCAAAAATGAGTCCCGCCAATTGCTGCCTTGCAGCGATTGCTCGCACACGCCAGATTCTGCTTGGTCAAACAAGCCAAAATGCCAGTGCAGTCCGTTCTGAGGGTCCAGGTCCACGGTGAAAACCCGACCAGCACCCAGTTTGGCACCCAGTGATGCTGCCAAATTTGCGATGGTGGAGGTTTTTCCAACCCCGCCTTTCATTGAGACAACGCCAATGACGCTCATTTATTGTTCAACCGATTCAAAAAAGCAGGTGTCTTGACGGCTGGTGTGGCCAACGAGTTTGCCGGGACTTGGAATTTGTTCAACAAAGATTTAAGAGAGCCTGGAGTTTGCAATGTGGCGACCGGAGCAGGCGGTGTGTTTTGACGCTCAGCAGCTACCTCTGTCAGCGGCTCCATGCAAGCGGGGGTCGACTCAATAGGCACATCTGACACTGGCGTTTGAACCATGTCTGCTGCCGGGGTTGACGGCTTTTCCAAAGTTTGTGCTGGCGATCGCTGTGACGCGTCATCCCGTTCATCATCTGGCTGAAGGTCGTTCTGGTTTGATGCTGGCGTACCAGAGGGCATCTCAGCCGATGGAACATCCAGGTTGAACAAGCTCAACAGGGAGTCGACAGTTGGCGTGGCCAAAACGGGCGGCGGTGCTTTTTTTTCTTCGACTCCGATTGCGACCTGTTGATCAGGAACGGGGTGATTGGGCTGGATGCTGACCACCGTCAATGGCGCAGGTGGCAGCTTGATGGTCAATTTGGGCAAAGGTGTAGGCACCGAGTCCACTTCCGCAACCGTTTTGGGTGCCATGATGGTGTTTGAAAATGACGCAGCCTCAGGTTTTGGCTTGACGGCTATTGGATCAATATTCGCCTTGGGCGTCTGTTCTGGCGTCGATTTTTTGGCCGCTTGCATGGCTTGCGGTTTGGCACGAGTCGCTTTCGGTGGGGCGCTCAATTTTTTGGCAGGGGCCTGTGCGCGCGCAGTTGACCTGCCTGGACTGGCCATCTTGTTCAGTCCGGCAGCCAACTTGTCGCTGAGAGTTGGTGCCGAATGCGTGATGTCCTGATGATGTGCTTGTGGTGTGGGCTCGGCGCTCAGCCAGTTTTGTTTGTCGACAGGAGTCAAGGCTGCGGGGCTGGCAGGCCTTCTGGGTGCCAATGCCCTGAAGAGCGGCCATTTTTCAGCTTCTTCTTGCACTACAGCAGCCGATGTGTCCTCAATGGCGGACACATCGGCATCCAAAGCCTTGAAAATGGACGACAGTTTGTTTTTAGAATTTGTCATACTCAAAGACCATGGGTGTTGAGTCAGATATCAAGGGCGAGCCTGCCCAAAACGCAAGTGAATCAGCGTAGCTGTGGCGACCCCTTCAACCACTTGAACCTTCATGGACTCACCCGCGCCAAGAACTTTGAAAATGGTCTGGTAATACCCTTCGAGCAAGCCCACCGTCCAAGGCAGGGCCGCGTCACCAAAAGCCTCTGCCAAGGGACACGCATGGTGCTCAATGCCAATGGCATCGTCGAGCTCTTTCAGGCAGACCCAGCCCCAATTGAGGTCACTCCAGTGCGCATTGATGCGCGCCTCAAGGTCATCCAAGGTCTCAATCGACACAAATCGAGCTTCTATGTCATGCGCCAAATGCTCGCCTATTTTAAAAAATAGCGCCTTGGGGCCGGTTTCATTCTGGCCAGCTTGTAATACTTGAGCCATGGCCCGTAACACGGTCAACCACTGAGGCGACACCTGGTGTTGACGAAAATAGGCTGGCAAGGTGTTCTCTGTCATGGTCGTTGTTCTTAAATGGGATGGTGGTCTGCGGGGGGGCAGCTGGCAAAATCTGTAGGCAAACTGTAGGTCATGTAACTTTGTTTTTTACAACCTGGCCTTCGCTTTTAGTATAAAAATTTGTTGAATGTGCCAACTCTTTGGCAATAGCGGCGCTTAAGTTATTGCGCGCGCTGAATATTATCAATTAAATGACAACCACCCCTACACAAAACGCCATGCGTCAGCGCAGCTGGCTGGCCGCCTTCAAGGTCTACCTGGAGCCTCCTTCACTGCGCATGCTCTCGCTCGGGTTTTCAGCCGGCTTGCCGCTGTTGCTGGTGCTGGGCACCTTGAGTTTTTGGCTGCGTGAGGCCGGTATTGACCGCACCACCATCGGCTACCTAAGCTGGGTCGGGTTGGCCTACGCTTTCAAGTGGGTTTGGGCGCCGCTGGTGGACCGCATGCCCATTCCATTGTTGACGCGCACGCTGGGGCGCAGGCGCAGCTGGCTGCTGCTGTCACAGGTGGCCATCATGCTGGGCCTGATCGCCATGTCCTTCAATGATCCGCAAGTGGCGCTGCTGCCGGTGGTGTGGGGCGCCTTGGCGGTGGCTTTTGGCTCGGCCACGCAAGACATTGCGCTGGACGCGTTTCGCATTGAGTCCGCCGACATGGACCGCCAGGCGGCGCTGGCCGCGGCCTACCAAACCGGTTACCGGCTGGCCATGATCTGGGCCGGCGCCGGTGTGTTGTGGCTGGCCGCCCGGGCCGAAGTGGCGGGTGCCGTGGGCTACCAGCAGGGCGCCTGGCACACCGCCTACCTGGTCATGGCGGCCAGCATGTTGCCCGGCGTGTTGACGGTGTTGCTCTCAAAAGAGCCGCTGCGCCGCCAGCTGCCGCCGGCCAAAAACGCGCTGGACTGGCTGCGCGGCGCCCTGGTGGAGCCGTTTGCCGACTTTATCGGACGCTACCGCTGGCAAGCGGCACTGATCCTGGCGCTGATTGCCACTTACCGCATCAGCGACGTGGTGATGGGCATCATGGCCAACCCGTTTTATGTGGACATGGGCTACAGCAAGGACGAGGTGGCAGCGGTCACCAAAGTGTTTGGCGTCATCATGACCCTGGTGGGTGCGTTTGTCGGCGGCGTGCTGGCCATGCGCCTGGGTGTGATGCGGGTGCTGATGCTGGGGGCTGTGCTGAGTGCTGCCAGCAACCTGTTGTTTGCCGCCCTGAGCACACGCGGCCATGACCTCAACGGCCTGATTTTTGTGATCTCGGCCGACAACCTGGCCAGCGGCATTGCCTCTGCAGCGTTCATTGCCTACCTGTCAAGCCTGACCAATGTGAACTATTCGGCCACGCAATACGCGCTGTTCAGTTCCATGATGCTGTTGCTGCCAAAATTTTTGGCAGGCTACTCGGGGCGTTATGTGGATGCCTTTGGCTACGCAGATTTTTTTGTGGCCACCGCCATGCTGGGCGCGCCCGTGTTGCTTCTGGTGTGGCTGACTTCAAGGCTAAATAAGCCTCTAGCCCCCGTGAAATAAGCGCAAGCAGCTATATTTTTTGAAAAGTGTCAGGCGCGTCTTTTACCTATCTTTACGCCCGCGACAAGACGGCGATGTGGCGGCGCACTAGACTGCCACCATGAACCAACAGCTGCTGATGATTGAAGACGACGCGCGCCTGGCCGACATGGTGAGCGCTTACCTGGGCCAGTCTGGCTACCAGGTCACGCACGCCGGCGACGGGCAGACGGGCTTGGCGCGCTTGCAGGCCAATGCTTTCGACCTGGTGATCCTGGACTTGATGCTGCCCGACATGGACGGCCTGGAAGTGTGCCGCCGGATTCGCGCGCTCCCTGGTACGCTGGCGCGCACGCCGGTGTTGATGCTGACCGCCAAAGGCGACCCAATGGACCGCATCATTGGCCTTGAAATGGGTGCCGACGACTACCTGCCCAAACCTTTCGAGCCGCGCGAGTTGCTGGCCCGCATTCGCGCCGTGCTGCGCCGCTTGGGTGACGGTGCGGTGGTCGCCAACGGCAACACCCTGCATTTTGGCTCCCTGGAAATCGACCGTGATGCCCGCATGGTGAGGGTGGTCGGCCTGGCGAGTGACCTGACCTCTTACCAATTTGACCTGCTGGCGGCGCTGGCCGAGCGCGCCGGGCGGGTGCTGACCCGTGACCAGATCATGGAGGCCGTGCGCGGGCGCGAACTTGAAGCCTTTGACCGCTCGATTGACGTCCACATGGGCCGCATTCGCGCCGCCATTGAGGTCGATGCCAAGAACCCTAAACGCATTTTGACGGTGCGCGGTGTCGGCTACGTGTTTGCGCGCCAGCAAGATTGAGACTATGCGGGACAGATCAAGATTTGCGAAGCAAATTTGCGCTGTCCTCAACTGACTATGCTCAACAAACTTTATATTCGCATCTGGCTGGCGGTGGTGCTGGCCGTGGCGGTGCTGATCCTGTTGGTGGGTTGGGTCTGGCAGCTGGCGGCTGAGCCACCACTGCGTGAGTTGGTGGTGCGCGATGAAGCCGGTCAGGTCATTGGCCGGGGTCGGCCCCGCGCGGCACTGACTGACGAAGAGATGCATGCCCGGATGATGCGCCAGGCCAGGCGGCGTGATGCGCCGATGGTTCTTGCGCCTGCTGCCCCCGCTGCCCCCGCTGCCTCCGCCGCTACCGCCGCTACCGCGCCCGCGCCCGATGGCGACCCCCAAACTGCCGATGTGCCAGATGCCGCAGAACGCCCGCCGGGCGGACATGCGCCGGAGTTTGTGGTCCACATGCACGACGGCCAGACCATGCGCATGCGTTTGATGCGCGCCCCCTCATCCTTCTGGAGCCGACCACCCTTTGGTTTTGCCTGGATGCTGGTGTGGGTGGGCATTGCCGTGGCGCTGGTCACTTACCCGATTGTGCGCAAACTCACGCGCCGCCTGGAGCGCCTGCAAGACGGTGTGCAGCAGTTTGGTCAGGGTGACTTGTCGATTCGCGTGCCAGAAAGCGGGCAGGACGAAGTGGCATTTTTGGGCAAACGTTTCAACCAGGCGGCCCAGCGCATTCAAGCCCTGGTGCAGTCGCATGAGTCGCTGCTGGCCTCGCAAAAATCACTCTTGGCCAATGCCTCACACGAATTGCGCTCACCGCTGACCCGCATCCGCATGGGGCTGGAGCTGATGGGGCCCACAAGCACGTCGGCGTTTCGTGAGGAGATCTCGCGCAACATCAGCGAGCTTGACCAGCTGATTGAAGAAATTCTGCTGGCCAGCCGCCTGGACGCACGCGAGGCCGACATGGGCACGGTGGAGTCGGTCGACCTGATCGGGCTGGCCGCTGAAGAATGCGCCCGTGTCGACGCCGAGTTGGATGTGCAGTTTGACACCTCCCTGGGCAACCCGGCAGCCAGCCGCACCGAACTGAATGTGCAGGGGGTCTCCAAACTGCTGCGCCGCGCCTTGCGCAACCTGTTGGAAAACGCCCGGCGCTACGGTGCCGGCAGCATCAGCCTGAGCTTGCGCCAGACCCTGCAGTTTGCCGAGATTCGCGTCGATGACCGTGGCCCGGGTGTGCCGCCAGAGCTTCAAGCGCGCATTTTTGAGCCGTTTTACCGCTTGCCGGGCGCCACTGAACGCGACGGCGGTGTCGGCTTGGGCCTGGCGCTGGTGAAATCCATTGCCGAGCGCCATGGTGGACGCGTCTATTGCGAGAGTCGTCCCGGCGGCGGCGCTTGTTTTGTCATTGAGTTGCCGCTAAGCCTGCCGCCAAGCGCGTAATCAGCCCGCTGGCACATCAATGTTGATCAAAATAGTTTGCAAAATCCCCCAAATGGGGGATACCCAAGCCATTTTTTGGCAGCTACAGTACTTCTTAACTGCTGTCACAGTACCAAAGTCAAGAAACTCTGATTTAGCCGCTGGTTTAAAAAGAGTTCGCGTCAAGTTTCCAACGACGTTCCCCCCCCGGGGGGAATTTTTACAAGCCACCTTCGGGTGGCTTTTTTTTAAGCAAAATTGGCCTCTAGTCCCCGTGAATACTGCGCAAGCAGCTATAGTATGTGTAGCACATCCCGAGCGCTGATGTCGCGCAGGCAACGGGTGTGACCGAGCGGGCAGGTGCGCTCAAAGCAGGGCGCGCAACTTAATGGCGGCTGGTAATCGGGATTGTTCTTGAGCCACAGCACGCTGGCCTGGTCATTGAGGGGCGGTGTGTGCAGCGGGCTGCTTGAGCCAAAAATGGCCACTTGGCGCACGCCAAAACCTGCTGCCACATGCATCAGGCCGGAGTCGTTGCTGACCATGCTTTTTGCCGCAGAAATTGCACACAGCGCCTGGGTCAGCGTGGTTTTGCCCGCCAGGTTGATGCACTGTCCCGGGCGGCTGGCATTGACCGGGGCGGCAATGCTGGCGCACAGCTCGGCCTCTTTGCCCGAGCCCAGCAGCAGCACGGGCAAGTCCAGTAGCGCGGCCAGTTCGGCAAAATGGCTGGCTGGCCAGCGCTTGGCTTCCCCATATTCTGCACCGGGGGCAAACACATGAAAACCCATGCGCGCCAGGCCCAGGCCGCACAGCGTCTCATCGACCTCTTGGGGCGCAAGCTGCAGCTGCGGACGGTCATGGGCAATGTCGGTGTCGCCACTGAGCGCTGAATAGAACGCCACCATGGGTGGGCGCTGGCCCTTGGCCGGGTTTTTCAGGCGGTGTGTCAACAGCCCCACGCGCGCCTCGCCCAGGTAGCCAAGGCGTTTCGGGATGCCCGCCAAAAGAGGCAGCAGCGCGCTTTTGAGGGAATTGGGGCAGACGTAGGCCACGTCATATTGGCCATCGATTTGCCTCGCCAGGCGCAGGCGTTCGCGCAGTTGCAGGCCGCCGTGGGCAAAGGGGAATTCAATCACCTCTGCCACTTGCGGCATGGCCCGGTACACCGGCACCACCCAGGGTAAGGCGCCAACCGTCAGGCGCTCACCGCGCGCGTGCAACCGGCGCAGCAGCGGCTCGGTCATCACCGCGTCGCCAATCCATTGCGGGGCGATGACCAGGCTGCGCACGCCCGCGCCATGTGTCGGGTGACCGCCTGCTGGCTTTACCCGCATTTAGTGTTGGCCGTCAACGTGCTCGCCGTCTTTGAGTTTGTAAACTGTCCCGCAATAGGGGCATTTGGCCTGGCCGGTGCCAGCCACATCCAGGTACACCTTGGGGTGGCTGTTCCAGAGGCTCATGTGGGCCAAAGGGCTTGGGCAAAACACGCCACCTTGGTGGTTCAGGTCTTTGGCCAATAGTTCAACAGGTGCGTTTGTCATGGTGTCTTTTTAATCAGTTGGGGACAGAGCAAATTTGCTTTGCAAATCTTGGTCTGTCCCGCAAGGTTTCAAGATTGTTGGGGACAGAGCAAATTTGCTTTACAAATCTTGGTCTGTCCCGCAAGG
>JBBQSS010000023.1:0-22506 GCA_038213665.1 Burkholderiales bacterium
GCCGTGGCGGTGCTGGTCATCACCCAGATATTGAATTATTTTCTGGTGCCGTTTTTTGCCCACGCCGCCCTCACGCTGTCGATTGGCATCGGCGCCATGGTGAATGCGCTGTGGCTGCTGCTGGGCTTGCTCAAGCGTGGCAGTTACAAGCCGCAGCCGGGGTGGGCCGTGTTTGCACTGCAGGTGCTGGCGGCTTGCGTGTTGCTGGCGGTCTTTTTGATGTGGGCCAATGGCAGCGTTGACTGGATTGCCCTGCGGGCTCAAAGCTTTAAGAGAATATGGCTTCTAGCCCTTGTTTTATTTGCGTCATCAGCTATTTATTTTATAGCATTGATCACCGCAGGCATGAAACTCAGACACCTGGTGCGGCGATAAAATCGACGGCAAACCACGCTGATAGACAATCATGCCCATGAACCTTTGCCTGAACTTGCCCACCCCACTGGAGTATTTTGCTGCTCTGGTGCATGCTGACGCAGATTTTCCGCTGCTTGAAGCCGCCATCAGCCTGGCCCAGGACGAGTACCCCGACTTCAGCGTGCAGCAGGTGTTGGGCGATGTGGACCAACTGCTGGCCCGCCTGAACCGGCGCTTGCCCACAGATGCCGGGCCGCTGCAACGCTTGCGTACCCTCAACCAGTTTGTCTTTCGCGACCTCAATTTCGCGGGCAACTTCAACAACTACACCGACCCCGACAACAGCTTCGTGCATGTGGTGCTGCGCACCCGGCTGGCCATTCCGATCTCGTTGGCCGTGATTTGGTTGGAACTGGCGCAAGGCATTGGGCTGAAAGCGCGCGGCATTGCTTTCCCGGGGCATTTTTTGGTCAAGGTCAATTTGGCTGAAGGTCAGGTGGTGATTGACCCGCTCACCGGTCAGTCCCTCAGCCGCGAAGACTTGGCAGAGCGGCTGGAACCCTACCGCCAGCTGAGTGGTTTGGTGGACGAACAAGAGGTGCCGCTGGGCCTGTACCTGCAGGCGGCGCTGCCGCGCGACATCATTGCCCGCATGCTGCACAACCTGAAAGAAATCCACGCCGCCCAGGAAGACTGGGTACGCCTGATCGCCGTGCTTGACCGCCTGATTGTGCTGCTGCCCCGGGCCTGGAGCGAATACCGCGACCGCGGCCTGGCCCACGCCGAAGCCGGCCGCAAAGGCCATGCCCTGGAAGATCTGGAAACCTACTTGGCCAACACCCCACATGGCACCGAGGACGGCCAATACAACGACCGCGCAGCCATTGCCCGGCGCGTGGTCGAGTTGCGCCGCGCCATCAGTTGATTGAATGCATCCGGTTTTCCTGAGGGATGGTTACTGTCAGCTTATCCGATACTTTTATCTTCAAACAAACCGAGTCACTTCTTTATCCAAGGTGACCGAAAAATGAGGCAGTCGTGGACGAAACCATCCTGAACCGTTCGGCGCGCTACGACATTCTGAGAACCGAAGATGCCGACTCGGGGCAGTCGGTGGTGGTCAAGCGCGTCTCGATGGACGAAGACAGCGCGCAGGCCTGGGCTGAGCTGCGCAATGAGGCAGCGATGCTGGAGAGACTGCGCGATGTGCCGGGTTGTGCACGACTGGTTCGGCTCGACAGCCCACGGCGCCAATTGGTGCTGGAAGATTTCGGCGGCCTGTCTCTGGCCAGTTCCGGCCTTTTGGGCCAGGTTGATCTGCTGTCCTTCCTGCTGCTCGCCGAGCGGCTGGCGCAGGCGCTGGCCGGCATCCACGCCAAGGGTGTCACGCACAAGGACGTCAATCCCGCCAATCTGCTGGTCGATCTTGAAAACCATCAGATTCAGGTGATCGACTTTGGTCTGGCCACCACCTTTACCGACGAGCACCCCGAGTTCGACCATCAAAGCCGACTGCGCTGCAGCCTGGCTTACCTCTCGCCCGAGCAAACCGGGCGCATGAATCGGCCGGTGGACTATCGCACCGACCTCTACGCCCTGGGCTGCACTCTGTATGAACTCGCCACCGGGGTCACGCCCTTTACCGATACCGACCCGCTGACCCTCATTCACGCCCATCTGGCCCGCACCCCGGCCGCACCGAACACCATGGCGCCCTGGTTGCCCGGCGTGCTCTCTGATCTGATCCTCGACTTGCTGGCGAAGGAGCCAGACAGCCGCTACCAAAGTGCCGCCGGCGTGGCCGCCGACCTGCGCCTGTGTGCCCGGCAACTGGCACAGGGCGAACCGCTTGAGGCCGTGCGGCGCAAGCAAAGCGACCGCATGATCGCGCCGCGTCCGCCACGTCGCCAGATTGGTCGTGACCATGAAATCGCCGCCTTAAAGGATGTCTTTGCCAAAACGCTCCGGGGCGGCACCCAATCCATGCTGGTGGCCGGCTACTCGGGCGTGGGCAAAACCTCGCTGGTGCAGGAACTCCACACCGAGATCACGGCGCACAAGGGCTTGTTCGTCAGCGGGAAATTCGATCAGTTTTCGCGTCAGCCCTTTGCCGCCCCGGCGCAATCGCTGCGGCAACTCTGTCAACTGCTGCTGGCGGAGTCTGAGCAGCGGCTGGCGCACTGGCGGCAGTGCATTCCGGCGGCGCTGGGGGCGGACACGGCGGCGCTCTTGCCCATCATCCCCGAGCTGCAAGCCCTGGTCGGGCCGCAACCGCCAGCAAACGAGCTGGGGCCCATCGAGGCGCAGGCGCGCTTGCGCCGGGCGTTGCTGGCGCTGCTCGGTGCCGTGGCGGCACCGCAGCACCCGCTGGTGCTCTTTATCGACGATTTGCAGTGGGCCGACCAGCCGTCGCTGGCATTTCTGGCTGATCTATTGCACAACGGCCAGATCCAGGGCTTGACGCTGATCGGCGCCTACCGCGACAACGAGGTCGATGCCGCCCATCCGCTCGCCGTGCTGTTGCGCGATCTGGCGGCAGAGGGCCTGGTGGTGCCCCAACTGACCCTGGCCGGCCTGACACCCAGCGATACCACCGAGTTGCTTGCCGACATGCTGCAAATGCCACCGGCGGCAGTCGCACCCCTGGCGGCTGTCACTCATGCCAAAACCGGCGGCAACCCCTTCTATACCATCGAGTTTTTGACCGCGCTCTACCGTGATGGCGTGCTGGTGCTCGATTCCCAAAGCGGCCAATGGCACTGGGACAGCGCCCATCTGTCGGCCCGCGCTGCCAGCGACAGCGTGGTCGATTTTCTGACCGAACGCCTGGGCCGACTCGCCCCCGAGACCCGGCAGGCCCTGCTGACTGCCGCCTGTCTGGGCAACGAGTTTGCTCTGGGGATGTTGGCGCGAGCCTTGGACAGTGCGCTCGAGCAGTTGGTCGCACGGCTGGCCCCAGCCTTGGAGCAGGGCATCGTGGTGACCCGGAGTGCCCTGAGTTTTCAACAGGCCGAGCCCAGCGTCACCCTGCGCTTTTGCCATGACCGCATGCAGCAAGCCGCCCACGATCTCTGCGGGTCGGGCGAATGGATCGACCTGAATCTGCACCTGGCGCGGCGCTTTGCCGCAGGCGATGCCGCAACGGCCATGCCAATGCGCGCCGCTCGCCACTATGCACAGGCCGTCTCACGCCTGGTTGATGCCGACGAGCGCGCCCGTGCGCGTGACCTGATTGCCGCCGCCGCCACCGAGGCGCGTCAAGCCGGTGCCTTTGCTGACGCCGAGGCGTTGCTGGCCATCTCCATTGGTCTGCTGCCGCCTAACCCCTGGCGCGACGCACCGGCGGTGACCGGCGCGCTCCACACCCAACAGCATCTGGTGCGCTTCTGTCTGGCCCGCCACGCCGATGTCGATGCCACCTATGCGCTCTTGAGTGCCCAGGCCGATCAGTTGGCGCTGGTCGATGCGGCTTGCATTCAGGTGATGAGCCTGTCCAACCGCACCCGTTACGGCGATGCCGTTGCCCTTGCCAGGGACTTGCTGGGTCGCTTGGGTATCCCGGTGCCCGCCGATGAGGCGCTGATGCCTGCCCTGCAGGAGGAGCTGGCGCTGTTTTACGGCCATGTCGAGCGGGGCGGATTCGACCGTTTGCCGAATAGCCCTGTGCTCACGGATGCGCAACGCATCGGCAGCATGCGCTTGCTCAGCCGCGTGGTGTCGGCGGCCTTTTTCTGCCAGCCGCTGGTGTCCTTCTGGTGCGTGCTGCGTGGGTCGCGCTTGTGGTTTGAAGAGGGCTATTGCCCCGAAGTCAACTACGTGCTGGCCTGCATGCTGCTACCTACCGTCGCCTTTCGGAACGACTACGCCACCGGCTACCGCGCCGCGCGTTTGAGCCTGGACATCGGTCTGATACGCGATCACGGACTGGAGACCGCCCACGCCCAGCATGTGTTTGCCCTGTTCAACTGCCACTGGTTTGAACCGCTCGAAGCCGGCATCGGCCACGCCCATGAGGCCCACATCAAGCTGCACTACTTCGGCGAAATGGCGTTTGCCTGCAACGCCTTTTTCGCCTCGCTCGCCGGCGTGGTCGAGTGCAGCGAGCACCTGAGCGAGCTGGCTGCGGAACTTGAAACCACTCTGCTGTTTTCTCGCAAAACCGGCAACCGTCACGCCGAGGCGTCATTTCTTGCCATTCGGCAACTGATGCGCGCCCTGGAAGGTCGCACCACCCCCCACGGCAGCTTTAATGATGCCGATTTTTGCGAGCAGACGCATCTCCAGGCCGTGCGCGCCAGTCCGATAGCGCAAGCCTACTATCACTGTTACCGGGCGCTGTCGGCCTGCGTGTTCGACGATACCGGCGCGCTCATTGCGCACAGTCAGACGGCACTGGCGCTGGCCACGAACATCACCGGGTTTTATCCCGTTGCGCTGATGCATTTTCTGCACGCGCTGGCCTTGGTGCAACAGTGCGCCAGTGCGAGCGGCGATGCGCGTGCCTCGCTCCTCGAATCATTGAACGATGCTCAGACCTGGCTCGCGCAGCGGGCGGCGGATGCCGAGCAAAACTTCGGCCACCTGCACGATTTGATCGCCGCCGAGCGTTACGACATACAGGATCAGCCGTGGGAGGCGCACCAGGCTTTTGAGCGGGCCATGGCGCGCGCGCGCACGCATCGGCGGGCCTGGCATCACGCCTTGACAGTTGAACGTTTTGCCCTGTTTCACCTGCGCCGCGGGCATGAGGGCAGCGGACGGCTGCTGTTGACGCAGGCGCACCAAAGCTATCAGGCCTGGGGTGCCGCAGGCAAAGTGCAACACATGGAGACACGCTGGCCCTTTCTGCGCGCCAGCCAGGGTGTCAATAGCACGCAACATGACAGCCACGCCGTGCTCGATCATCTGGCCATTTTGCAGGCTTCGCAAGCCCTGGCCTCGGAAATTTCAGTGTCTCGCCTGGTGACGACGCTGATCGAGGTGATCAGCAAAATGACCGGTGCCACAGAGGTGTCGTTTTTGTTGTGTGACGAAAAAGACCGGTGGATTCTCGAAGGCGCAAGCCATTCCGAACAAGCCTTGCCGCGCCAACCGGTCGACGGCGGCGAGGGACGCAGCTTCCCCGCCAGTGTCATGCGTTTGGGGCTGAATACCGGCAAGCCGGTGGTCAGCGACGATGCCACCCGCGACCCGCGCTTTGCCACGGATGCGTACTTTCAGGGCCTGGACGGCGGCTGTGCCGTGCTCGGCTTTCCGATAGCGGTGCGTGGCCGGGTGGCCGCCTTTTTGATCTTGGAGAATCGTCTGATGCGCGCCGCCTTCAGCGCCGAACAGGTCAAAAACGTTTCGCTACTGGCCCGGCAGTTGGCGACTTCTATCGAAAACGCTCGCCTGTACGAATCCCTGGAGCGCAAGGTGGCCGAGCGCACCCGCGAACTGGAAGACGCGAACGCGCGCTTGTCAGCCCTGAGCAACACCGATGGTCTCACCGGAATCGCCAACAGGCGCCGTTTCGATGAACTGTTTCAGCTCGAATGGAACCGCGCCAAACGCACCGGCTCACCCCTGTCGGTGGCCATGTTGGATGTCGACTGGTTCAAGAAATACAACGACCACTACGGTCATCAAGCCGGTGACGACTGTCTGCGTCAGGTTGCGGAGGTTTTTGCCGCAGCAGCCTGTCGCGCCGGTGATCTGGTCGCGCGCTACGGCGGCGAAGAGTTTGTCCTGCTCGCCCCAGCAACCGACAGCCAGGCGGCCTTGAGTGTCACCACGCAAATCTGTCGACAGTTGGAACAGCGCGCCATGCCTCACGCGCTGTCACCCTATGGCCATGTCACGGCAAGCATCGGTGTCGCGACCTTCGTACCGGGCGAGTCGCAGGACGACAGCCCGGAGCAGTTATTAAAAAGGGCCGACACCGCGCTCTACCAGGCCAAGGACCAGGGTCGGAATCGAACGCTGGTACATTGAGGTTCCTGGACATCGGACAGCACGTCTGCACCTTACGGGTCAACCGAATACCTACCTTTGCAACTTGAATATCAAAAAAATAGGGCTATAGACCTTGTAAAATATGCGTATGCAGCTATTTGTTTTGTAGTGACTTCGGGTTCGACGGCGTGCCGGTTTCACCCAGCTGATGCCAGGCCCGGCGCAGCTGTGTGTCTGAGCTGAAGCCTGCCAGCGCCGCCGCCTGCGTCACATTGCGGCCTGATTGCAGCGCGGTTTGCGCCATGGCCAGACGGATGCGGCGCAGGTACTGCAGCGGCGCAATCCCGGCGTGCGCCATGAACAACCGCGTCAGGTGCCGGGGCGATGTACAAGCCACCGCCGCCATACTGGCCAGGTGCCAGTCTTGCGCGGGTTGGCTGCTGACCGCGTCCTGCACGCGGTGCAGGGCAGGGTGCAGGTGGTTGCGATACGCCAGAAACGGCGACAGTTCAGGGTCTTGCGGGCCGCGGCGCATGGCCACCACCATGGTTTGTGCCACCTGCGCTGCGATTGGCTCACCACAGCGCTGAGCAATGCGGTGCAGCATCAGGTCCACACCGGTGGTCACGCCGGCGCTGCTGTACACCGGGGCATCTTCCACAAACACCCGGTTTTCAACCACATGGCACGCCGGCTCGACCGCCTGCAATTCAGCCAGGTGATGGTGGTGCGTGGTGACATGGCGCCCGGCCAGCAGCCCGGCGTGGGCAGCCAGCACGGCACCGGCGCAGACCGTGACCAATTCAAGCTGTCCGGTTTTCAGCCGCAGGCCGCGCAACCAGTGCAACAACACCTGGGAGGCCTCCGACTGCACCGTGATCGTGGTCCCCGGCTGGCCCACCAGCACCAGCCAGGTAGGTCCTGAAAAAGTGGCTGGCAGCGGCTCCAAACCTGCAAGCTTGAGGCCAACCGAGCTGATCGCCTCACTGTCTGGTCCGACAAAACGCAACACAAAGCGTGCGGGCTGGCCTTGCACCAACAGGGCCTGGTTGGCGATGCGCAAGGCCTCGGCAGGCCCGGCCCAATCCAGCGCCAGGCTTTCTGGCAGCAAGGCAAACAGCACGTCAATGGGCAGCTGGCTTTGCTTGGCCGCAGCGGCTCCCATGGCGGTGTTCGGTATCAGGTCGGGCATGGTGATCGCATCGCGGGCAGACGATTGGTGTCAGGCGGTCGCGCGTGCCAGCGCCTGTGTCGGGCTGCAAATGGTGGCAAAGCGGTCTTTGAGCACTGTGGCGGTACGGGCCTTGATCTCGGCTGCGCTCAAGGTGCTGTTGTCGAACTGCTGCATGTCCCAGGTCAGCGTGGCCTCCAAGCAGTAGTCCACCTGCCAGCCCAGGTCCGAGGCGTGGCGGGTGGTGGTTTCGCAGCACTGCTCGGTGCGGATGCCGCTGATGATGAGTTTTTGAATGCCGTGCTCCGTCAGCCACACGTCCAGCCCAGTACCGACCAGCGCACTGTGGCGACTTTTAAGAAAAGTGGCTGCAGGCTCAAAGGCATGCAGCTCAGTCAGCGGCTGTACAAAACCGGATTCCAGCGCAAACGGGTTGCTGGCCGTCTTCGGGCCATCGATGTGAAGGACGCGAACGATGGGCACACCTTGGGCAATGCAGCCGTCAATCAAGGTGTTTTGCGCGGCCACAAAGGCTGGCAGGTCGGTGCTCGTGAAGTACGGGCGCTGGCGGAAAGACTCTTGTGCATCAATCAAAATAAGACATGTTTTCATAAATTAATCCATGAGTTGAAAAGCTCTATAGTGCACGTCTTGTGTGCGCAAAGCCAATTTATGAAAGACAAGTATCAATCAAATTGAGACATCAATATTGATTTTTTGAAATAGTGCTCGCTTGGGCTGAACGCTAACCCGCAAATACCCGCGGCCGCATCATCAGCAGCAACAGCGCCAGTGCCGCAAACCCGATCCCCGCCATGAAGGTGCTGGACGCGCCCCAGCTTTGCCACAGCCAGCCGGCCAGCCCACTGGCCACCAGCATCGCCAGGCCGCTGAGCAGGTTGAAAAAGCCGTAGCCCGTGCCCCGCAAATCAGCGGGTGCGGTGTCGGCCACCATCGCCGCCAGCAGCCCTTGCGTCATGGCCATGTGCAGGCCCCACAGCGCCACACCAGCCCAAAACACCACGCCGCTGTTGTGATAGGCCAACAGGGCGTCCGCGCCCATCAACAGCAGCAGGCCCCAGCCCAGCAGCTTGGTGTGGCTCACTTTGTCAGCCAGCTTGCCAAACGGGTAGGCACACGCGGCGTAGACGATGTTCATGCCGATCAGCACCACCGGGGTCCAGGCCAGAGGCAGGCCGCCTTGGGCGGCGCGCAGCACCAAAAAGGCTTCGCTGAAACGCGCCAGGGTAAACACCGCGCCCACACCCACCACCCACCAGTAAGCCGGGCTTAGCCGAGCCAGATTGGCGCGGCTGATGGGGTTGACACGTTTGGTGACCAGTGGGCGATCGGGCTCGTGCACACCCCAGATCAACAATGCCACACACAAAAAGGCCGGCACGCTGGCCACCCAGAACACGGCGCGAAAGTCGTCAGCCCACAACAACATGAAACCCACCGCCAGCATCGGCCCCAGAAACGCACCCACGGTGTCAAGCGACTGGCGCAAGCCAAAGGCCGCACCACGTAACTCGGGCGGTGCAAGGTCGGCCACCAGCGCGTCACGCGGCGCACCGCGTATGCCTTTGCCCACCCGGTCAGCCAGCCGCGCCGTGATGATCCAACCCGCCGAGGTGGCCAATGCAAACATCGGTTTAGTGAGCGCACCCAGGCCGTAGCCCAGCACCGCCAGCGGTTTGCGCTTGCCCCAGTAATCGCTCAAAGCGCCTGAGAACACTTTGACGATCAGTGCCGTGGCTTCGGCCGTGCCTTCAATCAGCCCCACGGTGAAGACGCTGATGCCCAAGGTGGTGACCATGAAGACCGGCAGCAGGCTGTGAATGAGCTCGCTCGACACATCCATCAGCAGGCTGACAAAACCCAGCGCCCAGATGCTGGCCGGGATTTTGCGCAGGGTGGAAGTGCGCTGGTTCATGGCAGTTTATTAATAAAAAACAACGCTAGCCCTTATGTGATAAGCGCTGACAGCTATGAAACTTGAAGAATGCAGCGCTGCCGCACCAACGATATGCAACGACGCTTGCGTTTCATAAACTGGCGAACCAAAGGTACATGTGATGCGTGGGCAAGCCCTTACGACTTAGCCTTAGCGCACCAGCACGGCGGCAGACTCGCCGCGCTCGGCAATCACACCGATCTCGTACACGGTTTCGCCCGCCTCACGCAACGTGGCCGCACAAGCCGCTGCATGGGCAGCGTCAATCACCACCACCATGCCAATGCCGTTGTTGAAGGTGCGGTTCATCTCGAAGTCGTCAATGCCGGCGGTGGCTTGCAGCCAGGCAAACAGCTCGGTTTGGGGCCAGCTGCCCTTGACCAAATGGGCAGCGGCGCCTTCGGGCAGCACACGGGGAATGTTTTCCAGCAAGCCGCCGCCGGTGATGTGGGCCAGCGCCTTGATCGGGTGTTGTCTTAGCGCGGCCAGCACGTTCAGCACATACAGGCGGGTGGGTTCCATCAGGGCTTGTTTGAAGGGCTTGCCGTCCAGCATGGCGGGCACGCTGCCAGCGTTTTCAGCGCGCTCAATGCACTTGCGCACCAGGCTGAAGCCGTTCGAGTGCACGCCGCTGGAGGCCAGGCCCAGCACCACGTCGCCGGGCGATACGTTCGCCCCGGTCAGGATTTTGGATTTTTCGACCGCGCCGACGGCAAAGCCGGCCAGATCGTATTCACCGGCTGGGTACATGCCGGGCATTTCAGCGGTTTCACCACCGATGAGCGCGCAGCCGGACAGCTCGCAGCCCCTGGCAATGCCACCAACCACGGCGGCGGCGGTGTCCACGTCGAGCTTGCCGCAGGCAAAATAATCCAGAAAAAACAGGGGTTCTGCGCCTTGCACCAGCACGTCGTTGACGCTCATGGCCACCAAGTCGATGCCCACGGTGTCGTGCATTTGCCACTCGAACGCCAGTTTCAGCTTGGTGCCGACACCATCGGTGCCACTCACCAGCACCGGCTCCTTGTAGCGCTTGGGCACTTCAAACAGCGCGCCAAAGCCGCCAATGCCTGCCAGCACGCCTTCACGCATGGTTTTTTTGGCCAAGGGTTTGATGCGCTCCACCAGCGCGTCGCCGGCGTCGATGTCAACGCCTGCATCTTTGTAGGACAGGGCGGATGGAGTGGGTGTGTTGGATGCGGTCATGGTGTGGGTCATTCAAGAGAGAAACGGGGAGGGGCAGTCTGCGGGCCAGACCATCGAACGCGAATACGGCTGTGGATCAGACCCGTCAGGCAAGCCCGATAGAATTTGGCCAGATTTTAGTTGCGACACAACTTGCGTAAGTTGGCCTGCACTGAAACTTTGTCAGGACTTCCGCAAAACCGCCCCAGCGTCGTTGCACCGCCTTGTCGTACAAGGCGTACTGCCTGCGGCGGCGTGCCCAGCTGGGGCAATTTTGCATCAGTCCTATTTGTTTTAAAGGTTCGGCTTTTAGCCATTTCGATGCAATTTACTTCCACACAAAAAAGAGCCATCACCTGGGGCGCGTTGTTGCTGGGCACGGTGGCGGTGCTGTGGCTGCTGGCGCCGGTGCTGACGCCGTTTGTGGTGGCGGCCATTTTGGCTTATGCGCTGACCCCGGTGGTCGATTGGCTTGACCATTTGGGCCGTGGCCGCATTCCCCGCGTGCTGGCCGTGGTGCTGGTGGAAATTGTGTTTTTGTTGCTGTTGCTGGCCTTGATGCTGTTGGTGGTGCCAATTTTGATCAAGCAGTGGCCGCTGTTGCGTGAGCAAGTGCCGCCGATGCTGGACCGTTTTAATGGCGCTTTGCAGCCGTTTTTGTCCCAGTTTGGCCTGCACGTGTCGCTGGACGTGGCTGGGCTGAAAGCCTTTGCCACCGAGCATCTCAGTACGAATTTTGAAGACGGCCTGGGCCGCTTGCTCGCGTCTGCCAAGTTGGGCGGCAGTGTGGCGCTGTCGGTGGTGGGCAACGCCGTGTTGATACCCGTGGTGTTGTTTTACCTGCTGATGGAGTGGCAGCGTTTCATGGGTCTGCTGATGGCGCTGGTGCCACCAAGAATGCGCGCGGCAGTCGACAGCTTCACCGCAGAGGCTGACAGTGTGCTGGGCCAATACTTGCGCGGCCAGTTGCTGGTGATGGTGGTGCTGGCGGCCTATTACAGCGCCGGCCTGGCCTTGTTTGGCCTGGATCTGGCCTTGCCGATTGGCGTGTTCACAGGTTTGGCAGTGGCCATTCCTTACCTCGGCTTTGGTTTGGGACTGATTTTGGCCCTGCTTGCGGGGTTTTTGGAGTTTTCAGCGCAGGCGGGCCATGTCAGCGCACTGGTGATGGTGGCCGTGGTGTACGGCATCGGTCAGATGCTGGAAAGTTTTGTATTGACGCCGCAGCTGGTGGGTGAGCGCATTGGCCTGCATCCACTGGCGGTTATTTTTGCCTTGATGGCGTTTGGCCACCTGCTAGGCTTTGTTGGCGTGCTGATTGCCCTGCCGCTGAGCGCCGTGCTGCTGGTGGCGGTTCGTCGCGTGCGCAGTGCTTATCTGGGCAGCACGCTTTACCAGGACGCTAAAAGCGCATGATGAAACAACTGGTGCTTGACATGGGCCTGCCTGCCGGGCCGAGCCTGAACAATTTCTGTACCGGGCCCAATGAAGCCGCTTTGGCGCACCTGTTGCTCTGGCTGGGTGACGCCAGCAGCGAGCCACGATCTCCGGTTCCGACCTATTTGTGGGGTGGCAGTGGCTGCGGAAAAACCCACTTGCTCAAAGCCCTGTGCAGCGCGCTGCAGCAGCAGGGCGCCAGCGTGGGCTGGCTTGACGCCGGCGTGCAGGTGCCTGCAGAGTTTGACGAGCGCTGGGCCTGCGTCTTCATGGACGATGTGCACGCGTTCAATGCAGGCCAGCAGCAAGCGGCGTTCAACTGGTTTGTCCACGCCCAAACCCTGCAGCTGGCGGTGCTGGCCGCAGGCAGCCTGCCACCGGCTGACCTGAAGTTGCGCGACGACCTTCGCACCCGTTTGGGCTGGGGCCATGTGTTTGCCCTGCACGCCTTGAGTGAGCCCGAGCGCCGCGCGGTGCTGCGCCAAGCGGCCGATGCGCGCGGGATTTTTTTGAGCGACGAGGTGATGGACTTCATGCTGACGCGTTTCAGCCGTGATCTGGGCAGCCTGATGGAATTGCTGAACCTGATGGACGGCTACGCCTTGCAAACCCAGCGCGCCATTACCATCCCCCTGATCAAAACCATGATGGACAACACTTGAAAATGAAACTTGCGCTTTTTGACCTGGATCACACCTTGATCCCGATGGATTCCGACTACGAGTGGGGCGTGTTCACCACCGCGCTGGGCTGGAATGACGCAACTGAATTCAGCCGGCGCAATGATGGTTTTCTGGCCCAATACAAAGCCGGTACGCTTGATATTTTTGCGTACATTCGTTTCGCCACCACCGCCATTCGTCGCCAAGGTGCTATTCATTCAGAAGCGGCTCACGCTGAATTCATGAGGGCTGTGGTGCAAAAATCCATACAACCCAAAGCCCTTGATTTGGTGCGTCAGCATCAGGCCGCGGGGGATGCGGTGGTGATCGTGACGGCCACCAACGAGTTTGTCACCACCCCCATTGCCAAGGCTTTTGGTGTGCCGGAGCTGATTGCCGTCAACTTGGCGCGTGACCCTGCCAGTGGCTGGTTTACCGGTGAAATTGAGGGCACCCCCTCGTTTCGTGAAGGCAAGGTGACGCGGGTTGAGCAGTGGTTGCAGGCGCGCGGCTTGACCTGGCAAGATGTCGACAGCACGTTTTACAGTGACTCCAGCAACGATCTGCCCTTGCTTGAGAAAGTAAGCCACCCAGTGGCCACCAACCCCGACGCGCAGTTGCGGGCAGTCGCGCAGGCGCGCGGCTGGCGCATACTTGAGCTTTTTTAAAATGAGCAGACTCACCGGTGCGCGCGCGGACGTGACTGAAGTCAAAGGCTCGGCGCAGCAGCTTCTGTGGACTCACCGGTGCGCGCGCGGACGTGACCGTATGCCATCACCCTGCGTACAGCCATCCGGACTGCATGGATTGGCATTCGCAATGACGATGACGATGACGGCTGATATTGCCTAGCCAAGAACACACACAACAATGATCAAAAATTTCATCAATAAACTTTTGGGCAAACCTGCCCCGGCAAATAAACATCCTTTTGGCAAACGCGCAGAAATTGGGCCGCAAGAGCACGGCATCGACCCCAAACTGGTGGACGAACGTGCCGCAAACGTGGTGCGCACACTCAAACAGGCGGGTTTTGAGGCCTACATCGTCGGCGGTGCCGTACGCGACCTGATGCTGGGCCTGGCGCCCAAAGACTTTGACGTGGCCACCAACGCCACGCCCGAACAGGTCAAGGGGCTGTTTCGGCGCGCCTTCATCATCGGTCGGCGTTTTCGCATTGTGCACGTGGTGTACGGGCGTGGCCGCGAGCATGAGGTGATTGAGGTCTCCACGTTTCGCGCCTACCTTGACAACGTGGCCGCCGAGCAGGTGGCCGGCAACGAGAAAACCAGCAAGAGCGAGCTGGCCGGCATGACCCACGCGGTGGATTCCACGGGCAGGGTGCTGCGCGACAACGTCTGGGGCCCGCAGGAAGAAGACGCGGTGCGGCGTGACTTCACCATCAACGCCATGTACTACGACCCCGAGACGCAAATCGTGGTCGATTACCACCACGGCATCAAGGATTCCAAAAACCGCGTCATCCGCATGATTGGCGACCCCGCCGCGCGCTACCGCGAAGACCCGGTGCGCATCATCCGCGCCATTCGCTTTGCCGCCAAGCTCAATGGCCTGGGCTTCAAGCTGGAGCCCAAAACTGCCACGCCGCTGGTGAAATCACGGGCGTTACTGGCGGAGGTGCCGCAAAGCCGCCTGTTTGACGAAATGCTCAAGCTGCTGCAAACCGGCCATGCGCTGGCCTCCATCGACAAGCTTAAAGAGCTGGGCTTGGCGCATGGTATTTACCCGCTGTTGGATGTGGTGGTGGAACGTGTCGAGTCGCCGTTCGTCAAGTCTGCGCTGCAAGACACCGACCGCCGGGTGGGCGAAGGCAAGCCGGTGGCGCCCAGCTTTTTACTCGCCTGTGTGCTGTGGGCTGACGTGCGTGAGGGCTGGGCTGCACGCATCAAGGCCAAGCAGCAGGGGCATGCCGCGCTGCAAGACGCGATTGAAGACGTGTTCAATGCCCGCATCGGTGATGTGTCTGGCCGCGGCAGGTTGGCGGGTGACATGCGCGAGATCTGGCTGATGCAGCCGCGCTTTGAGAAGCGGGTCGGCAGTGTACCTTTTGGCCTGACTGAACAGCCACGTTTTCGGGCGGCCTTTGACTTCATGCGACTGCGCGCTGAAAACGGCGAACTCGATATTGTGTTGTCAGACTGGTGGCAAGAGTTCAGTCTGGCAGATGACAACCTGCGCAACGACATGGTCGAAGAGGTCAAACGCGAGCAGCAGCAACGCGCCAAACCCGTGCGCGTGCCCCGCGTACACAAAGTACCAAGTGGTACGGTCGGCGGCGTGGCCCCCGTGCCAGCATCATCGCCACTGCCTGGCGATGATGCCGCCGACCACCCCGGTGCATCTTTGGATGTCACGTCCGGCGATGGCCTGGAGGCACCGAAAAAACGCCGCCGCCGTCGCCGCCCGTCGAGCCCCAGCACGGGCGACGCACCCCAGCAAGGTCCGCAAGAGTGAGTGGACTCACAGCCTTGGCCGCATCCGTGACAACAACCTGCCGCGCTGGGCCTTGCGGGTGCCTGGCGTGAACCAAGGCGCGCGGGCTGACGTACTGGCCTACATCGCGCTCGGCGGCAACTTGGGTGACGCACAAGCCACCGTATGCTCCGCCATGAACCAGGTGGCGGCCTTGCCCCATACGCGTTTGGTGAGCCAGTCCAGCCTGTACCGTACAGCGCCCGTTGTGTCTACAGGCCCCGACTATGTCAACGCGGTGATGGCGGTAGAAACCCGGCTGAATGCGCACGAGCTGCTGTTGAAGTTGCAGCACATTGAAACGCTTGCCGGGCGCCAACGGCCCTATGCCAACGCCCCGCGCACGCTCGACCTGGACCTGCTGCTGTATGGTGAAGCCTGCATTGACAGCCCGCACCTGGTGGTGCCGCACCCGCGCATGAGGGAACGGGCTTTTGTGCTGTTGCCGCTGGCTGAAATTGCCCCTGACCGGGTGAACGCCGCGCAATTGGCCGCGGTGGCTACCCAGCGCATTGACCGTCTGCCGCCTGACCTGCAACCCGTCTTCCGAGGCGTTGGACCCCACACCTTACCGCGCTAAGATGCGCCCCTGTTACTTGTTCAAATGGATCTGTCAATGAATCTGCAAAACCTTCGCCTGGCCTCCAAGCTGTGGCTGTCCACCTTGCTCATTGTGTTGGGTATTGCCATGGTGGTGAGCTTTACTGCCATGCGTTCTGCCAGTGACCGCGCAGAAAGCGCAGTCGTGCTGGACAAGTTGAACGAGCGTGTGAAGCAGTCCATTCGCTGGGTTGGTTTGGTGCAAACCAACGTGGCGCGCTCACAGGCCGAGTTGTTGATCACTGACCCGAACATGCGTCAAGAGCTGGCAAAAGCCCTGCAGGCCACGCGCGCAGAAGTCAACCGCATTCAAAAGAACATTGAGGGTGGCGACCTGTCCGAACCGGAGCGCCAGCAGCTGCAGGTGATTGCCCAAAACCTTCAAAAAGTCCGACAGATTCGGGACCAGGTCTTGAAGCAGGATGCCGCCCCGGCCGCTACGGCGACGCCTACGCTTGCCGATGCAAATGTGGCAACTGGTGCAACGGTGGCAGCTGATGCAACTCTGGCAGGTGCAAGCCCACCATTGGTCGCACCCGATGCTGCGGCCAATGTTCTTGAAGCCTTCAAAACCCAGGTGACGCCCGCGTACGAGGTTTATCAAAACTCCCTGCGGGACTTTGTGGCCATGCAGGAGCAGGCGTACCAGACAACCTATGACAGCTATGCCCAACGTGCCAAAGAATTGATTGCCCTTGCCGGCGGCCTGATGTTGGTACTGCTGCTGTGTATTTTGATGGGCGCAGCGTGGCTGATTCGCACCATTCGCCAGCCTTTGATGCAAGCCACTGAGGTGGCTGCGCGCATCGCCCGGGGCGACCTCAGCACGCCCATTGACACCCGTCGTGGTGATGAGTTTGGCGATTTGATGAAGTCGCTGGCGGCCATGAGTGAGGCGCTCAGCCACATGGTCAACCAAGTGCGCAGCAGCACCGACAACATCGCCAATGCCAGCTCGGACATTGCCACTGGCAACAACGACCTGGCCCAGCGCACCGAGCAAACGGCCGGCAACCTGCAGTCCACCGCCTCCAGCATGAACCACCTGACACAAACGGTACAGATCAGCGCCGACAACGCCCGCCAGGCCAGCACGCTGGCAGCCACGGCATCACAGGTGGCTGAACGCGGTGGCGCGGTGGTGCGTCAGGTGGTCAGCACCATGGAAGACATCAACGCCAGCAGCCGCAAAATTTCCGACATCATTGGCGTGATTGATGGCATTGCGTTTCAAACCAATATTCTGGCCCTGAACGCTGCGGTAGAAGCCGCACGTGCCGGTGAACAGGGCAGGGGGTTTGCCGTGGTGGCCAGCGAAGTGCGCAGCCTGGCACAGCGCAGCGCCGAGGCGGCCAAAGAAATCAAGATGCTGATCAACACCTCAGTCGACAAAGTGGCCTCTGGCTCGCAGCTGGTGTCAGATGCCGGCGTCACCATGAACGACATCGTGCAGTCTGTGCGCAAGGTGGCAGATGTCATTGGTGAGATCACGGCGGCCTCGGGCGAACAAAGTGCAGGCATTTCCGAGATCAACGGTGCCATCGGCAACCTGGATCAGCTGACGCAACAAAATGCCGCCTTGGTCGAGCAAAGTGCCGCCGCAGCAGCAAGCCTGCGTGACCAGGCCGATCAATTGGCACGCGCGGTGGCGGTGTTCAAAACCAATGGTTCTGCGCTGAGCGTGGTGCAGCACCCGATGAAAGACATCACGCCACGGCCCCAGCAAGTGGCTTACCAGCGGCCAGTCCAGGTCCAGCCTCACGCCAGACTGCCGACGGCCAAGGCCAAGCCCGCGTTGTCAGGGCGGCCAGCCTTGAAGCAGCTGGGGTCAGCGCCTAAGGCAGTTGCAGCCAACGCCGCCCCGCAAAGGCCTGCGCTGGCCAAGCCCGCCTTGCAAAAGCCCGCGCCACAAAGACCTGCAGCCGCCAAAGCGGCACCCGCAGCGAGCAGCGACTCGGACTGGGAAACTTTTTGAATTGAAAGGCGGTAAGCCCCGAGACCGCGCCGCACGTTGCCTTGCCGCGTCAGGCCGGGCTGGGCCAAGCCGGATTAGGCAGCGTCTGGCCAGGTTGAGTCGGGTCAGGCCACTTCGGCAATCAGCTCAATTTCCACACACGCGCCCAATGGGATCTGGGCCACGCCAAAGGCGCTGCGGGCATGCGCACCCTTGGCACCAAAGATTTCACCGATCAATTCGCTGGCACCGTTGGTCACCAGGTGCTGTTCGGTGAAATCGCCGGTGGAGTTGACCAATGACATCAATTTGACAATGCGCGTGACGCGGTTCAGGTCGCCCACGGCGGCGTGCAGTGTGCCCATCAAATCAATCGCCACCGCGCGGGCAGCAGCCTGACCTTCTTCGGTGCTCATGTTGTGGCCAAATTGACCGACCCATACCTTGCCATCTTGTTTGGCAATGTGACCGCTCAAAAACACCAGGTTGCCGGTTTGAACAAAGGGCACATAGGCGGCAGCTGGGGTTGCCACCGGGGGCAGGGTGATGCCGAGTTGCGTGAGTTTGGCGTAAATGCTCATGACCATGTCCTTGAATAAAAATTTAGGTAAAAATGGGCTCTAGCCCTTTATATATATGCGTAAGCAGCTATCAATTTAATTTTAATAAATCACCCACCTTCATCACCTGAGCTTGTCTTGGCTTTGTCATTGCAGCGCTGCTGGTCCCGAGGATTGATTTTGCGCCTGGCCCTGGCCCTGGCCCTGGCCCTGTGACTGGCTGAGCGGTACTGCCGTCAATTCAGCCACCGGTTCGACCGTGACACCCACTTCCAGGGTGTGACTGGCCCCGCCGTGGATGACGCCGCGCAGCGGTGACACATCAGAAAAATCGCGCCCAATGGCCAGCGTCACATAGTCTTCACCGGGTGAGGTCCAGCCAGCGCGGTCATTGGTCGGGTCAAGGTCAACCCAGCGCTGGCCGGGGGGCAAGTCGGGCACATACACCGCCGCCCACGCATGGGAGGCATCGCTACCCTTGAGTTTGACCGTGCCCGGTGCCGGCAGTGTCAGCAAATAGCCACTAACATAGCGCGCCGCCAGCCCCAAGGAGCGCAGGCCGGCAATCAAGATATGGGCAAAGTCCTGGCATACCCCTTTGCGCTGGCGCAGGGCAACGAGTGCCGGGGTGTTGACCTCGGTGCTCTGGCTCTCATAGCTAAAGTCGGCAAACATACGGTGCATCAGGTCAAGCGCGCCGACCAGCACTGGGCGACCCGGCGGGAAACTGGGGCGCGCATACAGCGCAAATTCGCTTTGTCTGGGCACCATGGGCGAGGCAAAGACAAATTCACTGGCTGAATCAAAGGGCTCACCCGCCAGGTAGCGCAGGCGCTCGCGCACGTTTTCCCAAGGTACTTTGCTGTTTGGCAAGGCGCTTGGCTGGGTGACTACCTCACTTTGCGCCGTCACGCGCAATTGGCGATGCGTGATTTGCAGCGAGAAATAGCAGCGGTTGTTGCCGTACACATCCAGCGCTTCGCGCAAGCGTTCGGGGCAGGGTAGTAGCTCAAGCTGGTGGCTGATCAGCTGCTGGGCCTGAGTTTGCAGCGGTGTCAGGTAGGCCATGTGCTGGGCCGTTTCTACCGCTGGCCGGTAGCTGTACACGGTCTCGTGGGTAATGCGTAACCTCATGTGGCCCCCAGGCTGCGATTGGCCAGGCCACTGTGGGTGAAGTAAGTGGCGCTGATCTCGTCCGACACCTCAAACGCCGCCTGGGTACATTGCTGCAGCACCGCTTTGAGCAGCTCAAAGCGCGGGCTTGCCGCCATGTCGCCGACTTGAACGGCATCAAGGGTCTGGTTGAACCCCGGGGTGACCAGATTGGCCTGCATGTCGCACAACTGGGCCAGGCCCCACACGTTGGGGTTGGGAACCTTCAAGGCCAGGGGGCTCAGCTCCTGCGGCTCACTGCCTGCCAGCTTGGCAAGGCGGCCACGCAGGGTGTGCGCCACCCAGGCGACCGAGCGCGGGTTGTCACGGTCAAGCACCAGCAGGTCAATCAGCGCGGCCATGTCGCGACTTTGCTGAAACAGGGCGTGAAAGGTGATGGCGCTGTCAAACAACTCCACCATGGCATCAAAGCCGCTGTCGGTGTCGAGGCTGCCACAGGCCAGCGCACGGCTTAAGGCCCCGGAAAGAAACCCCAGGCGCTCCACATGTCGGCCGATGCTCAGCAGTCGCCAGCCATCATCACGCGTCATGCGGTCGGTTTGCGCACCGGTGATGGCCGCCATGTGGTCGCTGGTGTCCTTCAGGATTTGCAGCGCCTCCAGGGTTGAAAAATCGCCTTTTTGATGCGCTTTATCAAAGCGGCTGAACAGGTCTTCTTCGGCTCGGGTGATGATGCGCCAATGCTCTTGTGACAGACGTTCGCGCACACTGGAGGCGGCCATTTTCAGGGCACGCAGGTGGTAGCCCACGCTGGTGGCGCCGGTGGTGCTGCCAAGACTGTCGATCAGGGAGCGCTCGAACACGCGCACGGCTTGCGTTGGTGTGGGCACGCCGGGCAGTACCAGCGTGTTGGCCAGCGCCATCTGGCCAAGCCAGGTGATCAGGGCTGGGCTGGATTGCTCTTCGCCATGCAGACATTCAAGTGTCAAACGTGCCAGGCGAATGGCGTTTTCAGCACGCTCGGTGTAGCGACCCAGCCAAAACAGGTTTTCAGCAGCGCGGCTGGTCACCAGGCGTTTGCGTTGCATCAGGCTTTCAGGCGTCAGGTGCGGTGCCAGCAGGGTGGTGGCATCAACCTCACCTTGCGTGAGCGCCCAGACATCGGCACTGCTGCCGCCGCGCTGCATGGCGGTGATCTCCTGGCCGCGACCGGCCACCCGGGCCAGGCCGCCCGGCAGCACACGCCAGCCTTGTGCGCCATCAGACACGGCAAATACCCGCAGCATCACGGAACGTGCCCTGAGTTGGCTGCTCTGCGGTTCGGTCACAGGGTCATTGGATGGGGCACGCCATGTCGGCATCTGCGACAGCGGCGTGTAGACCTGCACGGTGTATTCCTCGGGCTGGCGGACGATGCGCCCGGCCCATTCGTCCAGCGCTTGCTGGTCTTGCTGAACGCCCAGCACGGCATCAAAGTTGCCATGGCTTGGCGACCCTGGGTAGGTCGATTTGATGGCGCTGCTCTTCAGGGTTTCCAGCGCTTCTTCCATGGCGCCGCGCTCGCCGCACCACCAGGTGGGTAACGCGGGCAAACGCAATTTTTCGCCAAACACGTGGCGCGACAGCGCTGGCAAAAAGCCCAGCAGGGCGGGCGATTCCAAAAATGCCGTGCCGGGCGCATTGGCCATCAGCACATTGCCGGCCCGAATCGCTTGCAAAAGCCCGGGCACACCCAGCGTGGAGTCGGCGCGCAGCTCCAGGGGGTCCAGATACTCGTCATCCACGCGCTTGAGCAAACCATGCACCGGCACCAGCCCCTTGAGGGTTTTCAAGAACAGATGCTCGTCGCGCACCAGCAGGTCGCCACCTTCCACCAGGGTGAGGCCGAGATAACGCGCCAGGTAAGCGTGTTCAAAATAGGTTTCGTTGTAAGGGCCGGGGGTTAACAACGCCAGGTGTGCATCCTGGCCCAGCGGACTCATGCTGCGCAGGCTGTCCATCAGGGCGCGGTAAGTACCCGCCAGCCGTTGTACCCGCATGTTCCCGAACGCCTGCGGGTACAGCACCGCAACAGCCAGGCGGTTTTCCAGCAGGTAGCCTAGGCCGGATGGGGCCTGGGTGCGCTGCCCCACCACCCACCAGTTGCCGTCGGGCCCGCGTGCCAGATCGAATGCCGCAATGTGCAGGTAGCGCCCGCCAACCGGCTTGATGCCGTGCATGGCGCGCAAGTAGCCGGGGTGACCGTGCACCAACGCCGGGGGCAAAAAACCTTGCCGCAGCAAGGTTTGAGGTCCGTACACGTCGGCCATGACGTGTTCCAGCAGCCGCACCCGTTGCAACACACCGGCTTCGATGCGGTGCCAATCGGGTGCGTCGACCAGCAGCGGAAACACGTCCAGTGACCAGGGGCGCTGCGGACCGTTTTGGTCGGCATAGACGTTGTAGGTGATGCCGTTGTCGCGCACCTGGCGCGTCAAACTGGTGGCGCGCTGGTTCATGTCGGCCACATTGTCATTTGAAAGTTCAGAGAAGAAATTGGTCCAAGCCTTTGTCAAGCTTGGGCTGTCTGCTTTCAAATCAGTCGTATTTTTGGCTGAGTCGGGGGTAGCCGTCGCCACCTCGCCCGAGAGCTCATCAAAGTGCCCAAACGCTGCATGGCAGCGCAGGGCCAGCGTAGCAATTGACGGGGCAGGGGCGCTTTGATTTTTGTTTTGGGACACTTGTGCTTCACTCATCGCGTGGAGTATGCCAGCGATGCGGCGCTTTCGTTGACAATCCAAGGTTCCCCAACACATTGCTCGACATGACCGATACAAATACTGATATGGCCACCGACCTGCCCGAAATGGCCGCACACACGCCTGTGGCTACCGAGACGGCGGAGGTCCACACTGAACTTTTGACCGATACAACGGCACCAGCGGCGACCGCGCCCAAGACAGACAAGCCAAAAAACCGCTTTGAATCCGCACAACCGGTGCTCGAAAAGCTGTTTGAGCTCTACCCCCAGCTGTTTGGCGAGCGCTTCTTGCCGCTCAAACTGGGCATTTTTCAGGAGCTGCTGGCGGCGCACCCCGATGCCT
>JBBQSS010000024.1:0-22179 GCA_038213665.1 Burkholderiales bacterium
TTAGAGCATGTTTCATTACGAATGAGCTGCTCTACCGACTGAGCTACACCGGCTTGGTGAGTGTCAAATTATAGCGGTCAGGTCAGGCCTCGCTGTGGTAGTGGGTGACGCGTTCCACCTCATTTTTGGAGCCCATGAAGACGCTCACGCGCTCATGCAGCTTGGTGGGCACGATGTCCATGATGCGCTGTTTGCCGTTGGTAGACGCGCCACCGGCTTGCTCGACCAGCCAGCTCATCGGGTTGGCCTCATACATCAGGCGCAGTTTGCCTGGCTTGTCGGGCTCTCGCTTGTCCCAGGGGTACATAAAGATGCCGCCACGCGTCAGGATGCGGTGCACGTCGGCCACCATGCTGCCGACCCAGCGCATGTTGAAGTCTTTGTTGCGCGGGCCGTCTCGGCCTTGCAGGCATTCGTCAATGTAGCGCGTCACGGGCGTGGCCCAATGGCGTTCGTTGCTCATGTTGATGGCGAATTCCTTGGTGTCATCAGGCACACGCAGGTCTTCTTCGGTCAGTATGAAGGAGCCCTGCTCGCGGTCCAGGGTGAACACCGCCACGCCGTCGCCCACAGTCAGTACCAACGTGGTTTGTGGGCCATAAACGCAGTAGCCTGCAGCTACTTGTTGCGTGCCTGGCTGCAAAAAGTCTTGTTCCGACACGCCTGCGCCCTCGGGCTTGACCAGCACGCTGAAAATGGTGCCAATGCTGACGTTGACGTCGATGTTGCTGGAGCCGTCCAGCGGGTCAAATAAAAGCAGGTATTCGCCCTGCGGGTAGCGGTTGGGCACCACGTAGATGCCTTCCATTTCCTCGCTGGCCATGGCGGCCAGGTGGCCGCCCCATTCGTTGGCTTCAATCAGCACTTCGTTGGCAATGATGTCAAGCCTTTTTTGCATCTCGCCTTGCACGTTTTCACTCTCAGCGCTGCCCATCACGTCGCCCAGCGCGCCTTTGTTGACGGCTTGGCTGATGCGTTTGCAGGCCCGTGCCACCACTTCCAGCATCAGCCGAAGCTCTGGCGGGATGTGGCCCTCCAGGCGCTGCTGTTCTACCAGGTAGCGCGTCAGGGATGATTTTTTTGGCATGTTTATTTCCTTGTTGTGTTTAATCGGCCAGTGCGCGGCTGATCACCTCACGCACATCATTGCTTAAATCGGTTTTGGCCGCGACTCGGGCCAGTGCGTCATGTGCGGCATGGCGGTAAGGCTCAGCGAGTTTTTTCCAGCGGTCAAGCGCGCGCGCCAAACGCGCCGCGACTTGTGGGTTGATGGCATCAAGCGCCAGCACCTGCTCTGTCCAAAAGACATAGCCTGCGCCATCGCAACGGTGAAACGCACCGGGGTTGGCGCTGCAATAGCTGAAGATCACACTGCGTGCGCGGTTCGGATTGCGCAGTGAGAAGTCGGGGTGTTTGAGCAACTGGCGCACCGCCGGCAGCACGTTGCCATCACGGTCGGTGCAGCCTGCTTGCAGGGCAAACCATTTGTCCAACACCAGCGCTTCGGTTTTGAACAGGCTGTGAAAACGCGCCAGCGCGGGCGTGGCCAGCGCATGGCCGCTTTGCACCAGGGCGCTCAAGGCGTTGGCGCGGTCGGTCATGTTGTTGGCGTCTTTGAAGCGCTGGTACGCAATGCCTGGCCAGACGACATCACCGGTGCTGCGGGCCGCCAGACAAAGCATCGAAAGGGCCAGACCGGCCAAGGCGCGGCGTCCGCTGGACAAGGTGTCAGGGCAATAGCGGCTGTTTTGGCCATGCATCTCAAACGCCCACTGCCAGTCTGCAGCCAGCTCGGTGGCGAGTTGTTCGCGCATGCCTTCGCGCACGGCGTGAATGCGTTGCGGGTCCACGACGTCGAGTTGCTCTGCCATGTAGGTTTCCGACGGCAAAGTCAGCACCATCTCTTTGAACGCGGCATCCAGCGTGGTGTGGCGAAGCACCGAGCGCATGGCTGAAATATATACACTATTTAGGCCTCTAGCCCCCGTGTTTGTTGCGCTAGCAGCTATTGATTCAATAGCTGCTCGCAAGGCCAGGCGCTGCCCGGCTTCCCAGCGGTTGAAGGGGTCCGGGTCGTTTGCCAATAGCGTGAGCAACTGGGCGTCGGTGTAGTCAAAGACGACGATCACCGGGGCGCTGAACCCGCGCAGGATGGACGGTACTGGTTCTTCAGTCACATTCATAAAAGTGACGGACTGGGCCGCTTGGGTCATGACGAACAGATGGCTTGTACCAGAAGCTTCTGCCAGGCCTTGGACCTGCAAGGGCAGGGCGGCACCGGTTTGGCTGCCTACCAGACCCAGACTGACTGGAATCACAAATGGCTCTTTGGCCTCTTGCCCCGGTGTGGCCGGGCAGCTTTGGCTGAAATTGAGGGTGTAAGTTTGCGCTGTGGCGTCGTAGTGCGCGCTGGCGGCCAGTCGTGGTGTGCCGGCCTGGCTGTACCAGCGCTTGAATTGCGGCAGCAGCTTGGACAGGGCAGAGTCCGGGTTGGCATCAGCGACGGACTGGGCAAAGTCATCACAGGTGACGGCCTGGCCATCGTGGCGGGCAAAGTACCGCGTCATGCCACGGGCGAAACCGTCGCGTCCGAAAGGATCGGACGAACTGCTGGTCAGGGTCTGCATCATACGCACCACCTCGGCACCTTTTTCGTAAATGGTGACGGTGTAGAAGTTGTTGATTTCGATGTAGCTGTCTGGGCGCACCGGGTGCGCCATCGGGCCTGCATCTTCCGGGAACTGGGCGGTTCGCAACACGCGCACATCTTCAATGCGCTTGACGGCACGCGCCGACGGCTCAGCGCACATGTCCATGCTGAACTCCTGGTCGCGGAACACGGTCAGGCCTTCCTTCAATGAGAGCTGGAACCAGTCGCGGCAAGTGACGCGGTTGCCGGTCCAGTTGTGAAAGTATTCGTGTCCGACCACGCTCTCGATGTTGGCAAAGTCCACGTCGGTGGCGGTGGCCTGGTTGGCCAGCACGTACTTGGTGTTGAAGATGTTCAGGCCCTTGTTTTCCATGGCGCCCATGTTGAAGTCGCTGGTGGCCACAATCATGAAGCGCTCCAGGTCCAGCGCCAGGCCAAAGCGGGCTTCGTCCCAGACACAAGAGTTGATCAGCGAGTTCATGGCGTGCTCGGTTTTGTCCATGTCGCCGGGGCGCACGTACACCTGCAGCAGGTGGTCTTTGCCACCACGCGAGGTGATGCGTTGCTCACGCGCCACCAGTTTGCCCGCCACCAGCGCAAACAAATAGCAGGGCTTCTTGTGCGGGTCGACCCAGGTGGCAAAGTGGCGGCCATCGTCGAGTGGGCCGCTGTCCGTCAGGTTGCCGTTTGAGAGCAGGACCGGGTATTTTTCTTTGTCAGCGCGCAGCGTCACAGTGAAGCTGGCCATGACATCCGGGCGGTCCATGAAGTAGGTGATGCGCCGGAAGCCCTCGGCCTCACACTGGGTAAAGAAGGAGTCGTTGCTGACGTACAAGCCCGATAGAGATGTGTTTTTGACAGGGGCGCAGGTAGTGAAAATTTCCAGTTCAAAGCTGCCCTCCAAAGGCAGGTTTTCCAGCACCAGCTGGCCCGCTTCCATTTTGAAGGAGGTGCCTGCGCCGTTGACCAGCACCCGCGCCAGGTTCAGTTCGTCACCGTCCAGGCGCAACGCTTGCCCCGCCACGTCCGGGTTACGGCGCAGCGTCATTTTGTTCAGGACACGGGTCTTGGCCGGGTCCAAGTCAAAGCACAGGTGAACGGTGTCGATCCAGTAGGCTGGGGCCGAGTAGTCGGCACGGTGAATCACTGTGGTTGGGCCACTGGCGTCACGAAGTTGCAGCATGTTGAGTCTCCAGGAAATTCAAACTTGACAGTTGATGGTCATCGCACACTGCGTCGATCACGTGGGGTCCGCCGGTTGTGCGGGAAAGTGGGCGCTGCACCGGGCCGCCGCCTTCATGTGGCTCAACATGTCGGTCACACACCTTGCTTCAAAGAGGCTTCAATGAACTGGTCCAGGTCACCGTCGAGCACCTTTTGCGTGGCCGAGGTTTCGTAGTTGGTGCGCAAATCCTTGATGCGGCTGTTGTCCAGCACATAAGAGCGAATCTGGTGGCCCCAACCCACGTCGGTTTGCCGTCTTCGAGCTTTTGCTGCTCTTCTTGCTGCTTGCGCAACTCATGGTCATACAGCTTGGAGCGCAGGCGCTTCCAGGCGATGTCACGGTTGCCGTGCTGGCTGCGGCCGTCCTGGCACTGCACCACAATGCCGGTGGGCAAGTGGGTCAGGCGCACCGCCGAGTCGGTTTTGTTGATGTGCTGGCCACCGGCGCCGCTGGCACGGTAGGTGTCGGTGCGCACGTCAGATGGGTTGATGTTGATCTCGATCGAGTCATCAATCTCGGGATAGACAAACACGCTGGCAAAGCTGGTGTGGCGGCCACCAGAGGAGTCAAACGGGCTTTTGCGCACCAGGCGGTGCACGCCGGTCTCGGTGCGCAGCAGGCCAAAGGCGTATTCACCCTCGACCTTGAACGACGCGCCTTTGATGCCCGCCGTGTCGCCGGGGGTTTCGTCTTCAATCTCGGTCTTGAAGCCCTTGCGCTCGCAGTAGCGCAGGTACTGGCGCAGCAGCATGCTGGCCCAGTCGCAGGCTTCGGTGCCGCCCGCGCCCGACTGGATGTCGACAAAGCAGTTCAACGGGTCAGCCGGGTTGTTGAACATGCGGCGGAATTCCAGGCCTTTGACGATCTCTTCGAGTTTGGCCACGTCGGCCTCGATCGTGATCAGGCCGGCTTCGTCGTTGTCTTCTTTGCTCATCTCGAACAATTCGGTGTTGTCAGAGAGGTCGCGCTCTAGGTCGCTGATGGTGACGACCACGCCGTCAAGCGCCTTTTTCTCACGTCCGAGCTCCTGGGCGCGTTTGGGGTCGTTCCAGACCGTGGGGTCTTCCAGACTGGCGTTAACGGTTCTCAGACGCTCAAATTTGGCATCGTAGTCAAAGATACCCCCGTAAATCAAGGGTACGGGCGGTCAAATCGGTGAGTTGGGTGCCAAGGGCGTTGATGCGTTCTGCTTCCATGATGCGGGTCCTAATGTCTTGAGGGGGTCAAATAAATGGCTATTTTCTCACGCCAGGCGCATGAAGGAAACGCGCCAGCAAAGCAGCCACCGCTTGCGGCTGGTCGTGGTGCAGCATGTGGCCGCAGTCGGGCACTTGGACAGTCTCGACGTGGGCCACGGACTTCAGTCGCTGGTGGTGTTGTGCCAACGTGAAGCGGCCCTTCCACCATTGCGCCATGCTGTCGTCTGAGGCCTCAAGCATCAGGGTCGGGGCGCTGATGTTGCGAAAGATGGCCAACGTTTCGTCTTCCCGGTACAGCTGTGCCGTGGTGATTTTGTGAGCGGCTTCGCCCAAAATGGACCACTGGCCCGGCGTCAGTTCGGCCGACCAGTGGCTGGCCAGCCAGCGCGCTTTGTCGGGGCCCAAGCGCGTGTTGGTTTTCATCAGGCGGGCAGCAACGGCGTTGAGCGAGTCGTAGGCTTTGAGCTGGATTGCTCCGCCGTGGAACTGCTTGACTTCGTTCATCCACTGGGCGAATTGGCCTGCGGCTTGCTCTGGTTGCGTGGCCGGCATGCCAAAACCTTCCAGATTGACCAGCCTGGCAACGCGTTCGGGGCGAACACCGGCGTAAATCATGGCCACGTTGGCGCCCATGCTGTGGCCCACCAGGTTCACGGTTTGATTCGGGGCGTAGTGGTCCAGCAAGGCATCCAGGTCGGCCAGGTAGTCGGGGTACCAAAAACAATCGGCATCGGAGGCAGTCAGGCCAAAGCCGCGCCAGTCGGGGGCGATGATGAAGGGGTCGGATGTGAGCGCATCCACCACAAACTGGAAGCTGGCCGCCACGTCCATCCAGCCATGCAGCAGCACCAGCGGCGTTTTGTCAGGGCCGGGCTTGCCCCAGCGCCGCACGTGGTAGCTGAGGCTGCGAATTGGGACAAACTCGCTGTTGGAAATTCGTTTGACTTGGTACATTGGCGCCATCATACGAAGATGCACCAGACAGGTTAGCCAACCAGTTCGTCAATCAGTCACAGTGGCAGGCCGTCTTGGCATGCCGGGGCCTGGGTTGCGACACAGGCCAAGCGTGTCATCCAGGGGTGAATGTGTTCATGTCGGCCTTTTTAGGAGTGGGCTGTGCTGATCCAGTTCGTTGATGTAGCCGGCCACCGCCTGACCCTCAGCATTTAAAAAGTTCTCCACCGCGTTGGCAAACCCGGTATGCGCCAGCCAGTGGGCACTGGTGGTTTTGACCGGCAGCAAGGCGCGCGCCAGCTTGTGCTCGCCTTGCGCACCCCCTTCAAAACGTGTGTAGCCATTGGCAATGCACCACGCCAGGGGTTGGTAATAGCAGGCGTCAAAGTGCAGGCAGTCGACCCGTTCCAGAGCGCCCCAGTAGCGGCCGTATGCCACGCGTGCTAATATTTTTTGGTCTTTTTGGTCTTTTTGGCCTCTAGCCCTTATTTCCATTGCGCTAATAGCTATCAAACTAGTAGCTATCGGTTGACCCGCCCGCTCTGCGGTGAACAGCAGCCAGTTGTCGGACATGTGCGCGGCCATGGCGGCAAAAAACGCCCGGTTCAGGTAGGGCGCGTTGCCATGCTCGAGGTAGGTGCGTTCGTAACAACGGTAGAAAAAATCCCAGTCTTCAGTGCTGATGTCTCGGCCTTGCGCCTGGCGAAAGGTGACCCCGGCGTCAAACACCTTGCGTCGTTCCTGGCGGATTTTTTTGCGCTTGTCAGGCGTCAATGAGGTCAAAAAGTGGTCAAAGTAGGTGTAGCCATTCGGGCCGTTGTGCCAGTGAAATTGCACGCTGTGGCGCTGCATCATGCCCGCGCTCTGGCAGGCCAGCAGGTCGTCTTGGCTGGCAAACAGGCAGTGCAAGCCTGACAGGCCTTGCTCCTGGCACCATGCGATGAGCCCTTGGGCCAACAACGCACGCTCTTGCGCCGTGCGCGCCAACAGCCGGGCGCCCGGCACCGGGGTGAATGGCACCGCCAGCACGGCTTTGGGGTAGTAGGCCAAACCGTGCTGGGCATAGGCGTTGGCCCAGCCAAAGTCAAACACGTATTCGCCGTGTGAATGGGTTTTGAGGTACAGCGCGCAAGCCCCGGCCAACTGGCCGTGGCGCTCCAACAGCACAAACCGGGGCGACCAACCGGTGCGCGGCGTGGCGCAGCCGCTGGTGTGCAGCGCCGCCAGGTAGGCATGCTGCATGAACGGGGTGGCGTCTGCCTGCGCATCAAGCAGCGCGTTCCAACCGTCTGCGTCGACTTGCAGCGGCGATTCCACCACCCGGATGACATAATCATTTGCGTCGGGACGCCTGTTGTTTCCCATGTTTTTTCAACCGTTTCTTATGACACTCAAAATCTGCGTGGCCCAACTCAATCTGGTGGTGGGCGACCTGCCCGGCAATGCGAAAAAAATCATTGTGGCCGCCCGCTGCGCCTACCATGACGGTGCCCGCCTGGTGCTGACACCCGAGTTGTCCATTTGTGGTTACGCCGCAGAAGACCTGTTTTTGCGCACGGCGTTTGTCGCCGCTTGTGATGATGCCGTGAAATCGGTGGCTGCTGCGTTGGCAGATCTCAAAGACCTTTGCGTGGTGGTGGGGCACCCGAGCGGCGGCGACCATCGCACCCGCTCCGTGGCGGTGCAAAGCCGCTTCAATGCGGCCAGTGTGCTGTGTGAAGGCGAGATGCTGGCCACGTATGCCAAGCGCGAACTGCCCAACTACCAGGTGTTTGACGAGCGCCGCTATTTCACGCCAGGGCAGGGCGTGTGTGTGTTTGAAGCTGGCGAGCCAGGCCACAAGGTCAAAGTGGGTTTGCTGATTTGTGAAGACGCCTGGTTTGAGGCGCCCGCGCAGGACGCTGCTCAGGCTGGTGCTGAGCTGCTGGCGGTGATCAACGCCTCGCCGTTTCATGTCGGCAAAGGCAATGAACGCGAGCAGATGATGCGTGAGCGGGTGTTGGCCTGCGGGTTGCCGCTGGTCTACGCGCACTTGGTGGGCGGGCAAGACGAGGTGGTGTTTGAGGGCCATTCGTTTGCATTGAATGCCGATGGGACCTTGGCGGGACGTGCCCCGAGTTTTATAGAAAATAGCCTCCTAGTCCTTGCCAATAAAGCGCAGGAAGCTATTTATTTGGTAGCATCTATCGAGCCCGATCGCACCCCTGATGCCGATTTGTGGGATGCGCTGGTGCTGGGCGTGCGCGACTACATCAATAAAAACGGCTTCCCCAGCGTGTTGCTGGGCTTGTCGGGCGGCATTGACTCGGCCTTGGTGCTGGCCATTGCCGTGGATGCCTTGGGCAAAGAGCGGGTGCGCACGGTCATGATGCCTTCGCCCTACACCGCAGACATCAGCTGGATTGACGCGCGTGACATGGCCGCCCGACTGGGCGTGCGTTACACGGAGTTGTCCATCGTGCCCGAATTTGACGCATTCAACGCCACGCTCTCAGACGAATTCAAGGGCCTGGCGCAGGACACCACTGAAGAGAACATCCAGGCGCGTATTCGCGGCACCTTGCTGATGGCGTTGAGCAACAAGTTTGGCAGCATTGTGCTGACCACTGGCAATAAATCAGAGATGGCCACGGGGTATTGCACGCTTTATGGTGACATGGCGGGTGGTTTTGCCGTGATCAAGGACCTGGCCAAAACGACCGTGTTCCGGCTCGCCCGCTGGCGTAATGCACATGACCCGTACGGCACCGGGCAGGCACCGATTCCTGAGCGCATCATCACCCGCCCGCCCAGTGCGGAGTTGCGCCCGGACCAGGTTGATCAGGACAGCCTGCCGCCTTATGAGGTGCTGGATGCGATCCTGGAGCGGTATATGGAAAACGACGAAAGCATTGCGCAGATCATTGCCGCTGGCTTTGCGCCAGCCGACGTGGAGCGCGTCACGTGGCTGATCAAGATCAACGAGTACAAGCGGCGCCAGTCGCCCGTGGGGATTCGTGTGACGCACCGCAGCTTTGGCAAGGATTGGCGGTATCCTATTACCAACAAGTTTCGGGCTTGAGCCTCCAGCGCTCTGTGACGACACCCGCCCAATTTTTAAACAAGGAATTTCATGAAACAAATCACAGCCATTGTCAAACCCTTCAAACTTGAAGAAGTGCGAGAAGCACTTGCCGAGTGCGGTGTGACAGGCTTGACAGTGACCGAAGTCAAGGGCTTTGGCCGGCAAAAGGGGCACACCGAGCTGTATCGGGGTGCGGAATATGTGGTCGATTTTCTGCCCAAGGTCAAAGTTGAAGTGGTGGTGAAAACCGGCGACGTCGACCGTTGTGTGGATGCCATCGTCAAGGCCGCCCACACCGGGAAAATTGGTGACGGCAAGATTTTTGTCACCACAGTGGAGCGCGTGGTGCGCATTCGCACCGGTGAACTTGACGAATCAGCGATTTGAGCCTGCGCGGCTGAATCAGGGCTTGGGTGCGTTGGTGTTCACCAGCCGCGTGCCCGCGAATGCATCATGCCAAAACTGCTGCTGGGGGTGAAAGCGGCTCAGCACGGCCCATACCGCGACCCAACCCAACACGATCACAACGGATTCGCCACCTTTAAGGTCAAAGCCCCAAGATGCGATCAGGGGCGGTAAAAACCACAACCAACTCCACACGTAGCGAATCAGCGCCCGGGTTTGGGTAAGTGGCTGGCCAGTGCGGTCAAGCACGCGAATGTGCCAAGTCTTCATGGCCAGGGTTTGCCCTTTGGTCCACAGCCAGACGAAATAAATGCCGAACACCACAAACAGAAATGCTTGCAGCGCATGCCGGTTGTCCATGGCATTTTTGGTCTGGCTCAAGGTGCCAAACAGGTAGCCTGAAATGAACACCACGCCGAACAACAGCATGCCTTCGTACAGCCAGCAGGCCATGCGGCGCATCAAACTAGGGGTGGTGTGGCTCTGGGCCGATATCGGTTTATTGTGAATTGGCGCCATGGGTGACCGCAGGGGCGGGAGCTTTGGGTAAGTTGGGCGGTGTGGGGGGCTTGGGCTTGACCAGCAGGGTGTTTTTTAACAAGCCGTGTGCCGTTGCCGGCAGTGCAACACCATGGCCATTTTTTATCATGGGCAGGCGGTTGATTTTGTCAGACGCCACAGGCTGAGCAGCCAGTGCGGTGCTTGGCGGTTTGGGTTGCGCGGATTTGGCCAGATTTTGCTTCTCTTGGGCGCTTAACGCCTGGTAGGCTTGCCACTTTTCGCTCTTTTGCTGGGGGCTAATCTGCTTTGTTTCTGCGAAATTGAGCCTTGCCTGCTCCCGTTGCCGTGGCGTCAGGGCCGCCCACTGCACCATGTGCGCATGCAATTTGGCTTGTTCGGTGACCGACATTCGGGGGTAATTGGCGCTCAGCGTGATCCATTGGCGCTTTTGCACGTCACTCAGGTTTTTCCAGCTGTTGGCCAGTGGTTTCAATGCGTCGTGTTGTGCCGGGGTGAGCGAAGGCCACTCGGGCGCGTTTGAGCTTGCGGGCGAGGCGGCATTGGTTGGTGCTCTTTCGGGCTTGACTAAGGCAGCAGAGGGCGCTTGGGCTAAGCTTGGCGCGGCCATCAGCAGCAGTCCGGCTGAAAGCACAAAAAGTCCCAACTGGGCGCGCGGGGCCACCGTTTGTCGCGCACATAGGGGAAGCGAGAATTTCAGGTACATCAAATGAGGAGTCCGTTTTGGTGAAACGGACTACGAGGGATCCTGTCGATAGCCGACTTTCAGAAATTGGGCAAAACCCGCATCCACATAAGCGGTTGGCGGGAGGTCGTCGGTCAGAAGGGCCGCATCAATGTCTGCCAATTCTCGGGTGCCAATGTCGTCCTGAACCACATTGATGAGCAACAGGCCCACCGCCAACACCAACAACAAACCGACAGCACCCAACCGGTTCCACCAGCTTGAAGGGCCACCGGCTTGACCCACGCTGAGAGCACCGGAGTGACTTTGGGGCAGCCAAACCGTGGCACCTTGCCGCAACAACAGTTTGCGCTTTTCCACCGCTTGCAGCCGCGCAGCGCGTAAACGTTCAGTGATGTCGTGAGGCAACCGGTCTGCGGATGGCGCCAACCGAGCCGCAATAAGTTGGCCAAGTGCCTCTACGTTATTTGCTGAACTGTGGAGCTTGTCGCTGTTCATCATTTCAGGTCTTTCGTTTTGAGTGCTTTGGACAGGGCATGTGTGGCACGCGAGCAATGGGTTTTGACGCTGCCCTCGGAACACCCCATGGCGGTCGCGGTTTCTGCCACGTTCATATCTTCCCAATAACGCAACAAGAAGGCTTCTCGTTGACGATTCGGCAACAACAATAATTCTTCTTCAATCACACGCAGTGTCTGTGCACGCTGGCTGCTGGTCTCCGGATTCTCAAACGCCGGCGCTGGTTCGGCGGTTGAAAGCATTTCCAGCACATCAAAGCAGTCATCCTCACAGTCATCCTCACTTGCCGACTGAAAATCACTGAAAGACGAAAACAAGGCATTTTTAACTTTTTGTCGCCTGAACCAATCCATCGTGCTGTTGAAAAGTATCCGATGAAACAGCATGGGCAACTCACCGGCGGGCTTGTGGCCGTAGTGCTCGGCAAGTTTCATCATGCCGTCCTGAATAATGTCAAGGGACAACTCGTCGTTGCGAACGTGGTAGGTGGTGCGTTTGAAGGCACGTTTTTCGACGCTTTTCAAAAAATCAGAGAGTTCAGCGGGCGTGGCCAATGGGGGGTCTCAAGCAGTCAGATGGAACAAGGGGCCCGGGTGCCCAGGATTGGCGTTTATTGTCTGGGCCGGATTATTGCACTGCAGCGCGTGCTCAAAGCGCCGGCTTTGGACAATGCGATAATCCGGTTTGCTCAATAACGCAAACGGGTCAAGGTCCGGCGCAAAAATCAATGCGCTCATGGTTTTGGCCTTAAGTTTCAATGCAACGCCAAAAGTGTTTGCAAAGAAGCACCCAAGGTTTTTCGTCAGAGAAATTCACAAAGGTTCATCATGGAAACATCAAAAGCCGAAGTTGCTTCGGTCTCAAATTCTTCAAGCCCACAGCTTCTCTCCAAGACAAAACCTGTGTCAACAGGCGCTGAGCACGAACTCAGAGGCGCAGAGATTCTCATCAAAGCCCTGCAGGCTGAAGGTGTCAAGTACGTTTGGGGTTACCCCGGCGGTGCGGTTTTGCACATTTACGACGCTTTTTTCAAGCAAGATACGATTCAACATGTGCTGGTGCGCCACGAGCAGGCTGCAGTCCATGCAGCTGACGGTTACGCCCGTGCAACTGGTGATGTGGGTGTGGCCTTGGTGACTTCCGGCCCCGGCGTGACCAACGCGGTCACCGGTATCGCTACCGCCTACATGGACAGCATCCCCATGGTCATTGTGTGTGGTCAGGTGCCCACTCATGCCATTGGCATGGATGCCTTTCAAGAGTGCGACACCGTGGGCATCACACGCCCAATCGTGAAGCACAATTTTTTGGTGAAAGATGCCCGTCACTTGGCTGACACCATGAAAAAAGCGTTTCACATTGCTCGCAGCGGCCGCCCTGGCCCTGTGGTGGTGGATATTCCCAAGGATGTGTCTTTTAAAAAAGTGCCCTACCACGGCTACCCGGAGACGGTTGAGATGCGGTCCTACAACCCGGTTCGCAAAGGCCATGGCGGGCAAATCCGCAAGGCCTTGCAATTGTTGTTGGCTGCCAAGCGTCCCTATATTTACACGGGCGGTGGTGTGTTGCTAAGCAATGCCTCCAGTGAACTGCGGCAGTTGGTTGACATGTTGGGCTACCCCGTGACCCATACGCTGATGGGCTTGGGTGCCTACCCCGCCAGCGACCGTAAATTTTTGGGCATGTTGGGCATGCACGGCACGGTAGAAGCCAACAACGCCATGCAAAACTGCGATGTGCTGTTGGCGGTCGGCGCGCGTTTTGATGACCGCGTGATCGGCAACCCCAAACACTTTGCGCAAAACGAGCGCAAGATCATTCACATTGACATTGACCCCTCCAGCATTTCCAAGCGGGTTAGGGTGGACATACCCATCGTGGGCGACGTGAAAGACGTGTTGTCGGAAATGATCGCGATGATCAAAGAAAGCACGGTCAAGCCCGACACCCATGCATTGGGCGCTTGGTGGGACACCATCGAGAGCTGGCGTAAGCGTGACTGCATGAAATACGACCATGGCAAAAATGACATCATCAAACCACAATATGTGGTGGAGACGCTTTGGAATATGACCAAAGATGCCGATGCCTACATCACCTCAGATGTGGGTCAGCACCAGATGTGGGCCGCGCAGTATTACCGGTTTGATGAGCCCAGGCGTTGGATCAATTCTGGCGGTTTGGGCACCATGGGCGTGGGTATTCCCTATGCCATGGGCATCAAATTGGCCAAGCCTGAAAGTGAAGTGTTTTGCATCACGGGCGAAGGTTCCGTGCAAATGTGCATTCAAGAGTTGTCGACTTGCTTGCAATACAACACGCCCATCAAGATCATGGCGTTGAACAACCGCTACCTTGGCATGGTGCGTCAGTGGCAAGAAGTTGAATATGAGGGCCGTTACAGCCACAGCTACATGGACGCATTGCCCAACTTTGTGAAGCTTGCCGAGGCCTACGGTCATGTGGGCATGCTGATTGAGCGGGCGCAGGACGTTGAACCCGCCTTGCGCGAGGCTCGCAAGCTCAAAGATCGCACGGTGTTCATGGATTTCCGCACGGATCCGACTGAAAACGTGTTCCCCATGGTGCAGGCTGGCAAGGGCATCACTGAAATGTTGCTGAGCTCGGAGGATCTTTGAATATGAAACATATCATTGCAGTTTTGCTTGAAAATGAAGCGGGTGCGTTGTCGCGTGTCGTGGGATTGTTCTCTGCACGCGGCTACAACATTGAGTCGCTCACGGTGGCACCTACCGAAGACCCAAGCTTGTCGCGCATGACGATTCAAACGAGTGGTTCAGATGAGGTGATTGAGCAAATTACCAAACACTTGAATCGTTTGATCGAGGTGGTCAAGGTGGTGGACCTGACTGAAGGTGCTTACACGGAGCGCGAGCTCATGATGGTGAAGGTACGCGCCGTGGGCAAGGAGCGCGAAGAGATGAAGCGCATGGCGGATATTTTCAGGGGACGCATCATCGATGTGACCGAAAAAAGCTACACCATTGAGCTCACGGGTGATCAGTCTAAAAACGATGCGTTTCTGGGTGCGATTGAACACGGTGCAATTTTGGAGACGGTGCGTACCGGCTCCAGTGGCATCGGCCGCGGCGAAAGAATTTTGCGCGTCTAGTCAGTCGGGGCAGCGCTGAAGGTCTGTCCCGCAAAGGTTTAGTCGGTTGGGGACAGAGCTAAAGATCTGTCCCACAAAGTTATTAATTTTTTACAACGGAGAGATTGATGAAAGTTTTTTACGATAAGGATTGCGATCTGAGCCTGATCAAGGGCAAAACAGTCGCCATCATCGGTTACGGCAGTCAAGGCCATGCGCACGCTCAAAATCTGAACGACAGTGGCGTCAAGGTTGTGGTTGGCCTGCGCAAGGGTGGGGCCTCTTGGGACAAGGTCGGCAAGGCTGGACTCAACGTGATGGAAGTCAACGATGCTGTAAAAATCGCGGACGTGGTCATGATATTGTTGCCAGACGAGCAAATTGGTGATGTGTACACCAACAATGTGGCACCCAACATCAAGCTAGGTGCATCCTTGGTATTTGCCCATGGCTTCAACGTGCACTACAACCAGGTCACGCCACGCGCCGATCTGGATGTCTGGATGGTTGCCCCCAAGGCGCCAGGCCACACTGTGCGCAACACCTACACGCAGGGCGGCGGCGTGCCCCATCTGATTGCCATTCATCAGGACAAGAGCGGCAAGGCACGTGATCTGGCTTTGTCCTACGCTATGGCCAACGGCGGTGGCAAGGCCGGCATCATCGAAACCTCGTTCAAAGAAGAAACCGAGACTGACCTGTTTGGTGAACAAGCCGTGTTGTGCGGTGGTGCCGTTGAACTGATCAAAATGGGTTTTGAGACCTTGGTCGAAGCGGGCTACGCGCCTGAAATGGCCTATTTTGAGTGCCTGCATGAATTGAAGTTGATTGTGGATTTGATCTATGAAGGCGGTATTGCCAACATGAATTACTCAATTTCCAACAATGCGGAATTCGGCGAGTATGTGACCGGCCCTGAGGTGATCAATGCCCAAAGTCGCGAAGCTATGCGCAACGCATTGAAGCGCATTCAAAACGGTGACTATGCCAAGATGTTCATTTTGGAAGGCCGCACCAACTACCCCAGCATGACCGCACGTCGCCGCAACACCGCAGATCACAAAATTGAAGTGGTGGGTGCCCAATTGCGGGCGATGATGCCGTGGATTGCCAAGAACAAGCTGGTGGACCAAACGCGCAATTGATTTTTTGCGTTTACAGGCAAAGGCCACTTCGGTGGCCTTTGTTATTATGGTGGCCCGCTATGGCGAAACGATTGGAAGATGTGACTACACAGAACGTTGATCAAAGTGATGGTGTGTTGCTGAAAAAGCGCCGCAAAGGCATTTATATTCTGCCTAACCTGTTCACGCTCGCGGCCTTGTTTGGCGGGTTTTATGCGGTGGTGATGGCCATCAATGGTCGTTTTGATCTGGCAGCGGTGGGCGTGTTTTGTGCCATGGTTCTCGACAGCCTTGATGGTCGGGTGGCCCGGATGACCAATACGCAAAGTGCTTTCGGCGAGCAGATGGACTCTTTGTCTGATATGGTGTCTTTTGGCGCTGCACCCGCGCTGATTGCCTATGTCTGGGCACTTAAGGAGTTAGGACGCTGGGGCTGGATTGCGGCTTTCGTGTATTGCGCCTGCGCGGCTTTGCGCTTGGCTCGGTTCAATGTCAACACGACCGTCGTTGACAAGCGTTATTTTCAAGGCTTGCCATCGCCTGCCGCAGCAGCACTGGTGGCTGGCTTCATTTGGGTCATGACTGATTTGGGGTTTGAAGGCGCTCAGTGGGCTTGGCCCATGTTTGCAATGGCTTTGTATGCCGGTCTGACGATGGTGACCAACGTGCCGTTCTATAGCTTCAAAGATATCCAGATGAAAAGAAGCGTGCCCTTTGCTGTCATTGTGTTGATCGCCATCGCCATTGCTGTGGTCAATATCGACCCGCCGATTGTGATGTTTGCCATTTTTGTCTTGTATGGTTTGAGTGGGTATGTAATTTACTTCTGGCGCAAAGCCAAAGGCATCCCGGCGAGCGTCATCAGTACCTCCACCGACGAACCAGAGGAGCGGGGTTTGCACAAATAAACCGGGTTGCGCGCCCATCTTCATCGCCGGTTTGCCTGAACAAGCTGTGTTACATTGAACTCATGCAAAATATTTCACTAGCACTAACTCTACTCTCTCTCGGGCGAAGTGGTTAGCGCGTGAACGCATCAAACAAAAAAGCCCGTATGCAATCGCTACGGGCTTTTTTGTGTGCTGAAACAACCTCTTGCAACTGCAAGATACTTTTGGAGAGATGACATGTCCGATAAATTAATAATCTTTGACACCACATTGCGCGACGGCGAGCAGTCACCTGGCGCCTCCATGACGCGCGATGAAAAGTTGCGCATTGCACGTCAATTGGAGCGACTGAAAGTCGACGTGATCGAAGCCGGTTTTGCAGCCAGTTCCAATGGTGACTTTGAGGCCATCAAGGCCATCGCCAACACCATAAAGGACTCAACGGTGTGTTCCTTGTCGCGCGCCAATGACCGTGACATCACGCTGGCAGCTGATGCACTCCAAAACGCCAACCGGGCTCGAATTCACACGTTCATTGCGACCTCTCAAGTGCACATGGAAAAAAAGTTGCGCATGACACCGGAGCAAGTGCTGGAGCAAGCCAAGCAAGCCGTGCGGTTTGCGCGAAACCGCGTCGCTGATGTTGAATTCAGCGCCGAAGATGCTTATCGAAGCGAGGAAGACTTTTTGTGCCGCGTCATCGAAGCCGTGATCAATGAGGGTGCCACTACCATCAATGTGCCGGACACTGTGGGCTATGCCATTCCCGAGTTGTACGGCAATTTCATCAAGTCGCTGCGTGAGCGGGTGCCCAATTCGGATAAAGCAATTTGGTCAGTGCATTGCCACAATGACCTTGGCATGGCGGTGGCAAACTCGCTGGCTGGCGTCAAGATTGGTGGTGCCCGCCAGGTGGAGTGCACCATCAATGGCTTGGGTGAGCGTGCCGGCAACTGCAGCCTTGAAGAAGTGGTCATGGCGATACGCACACGGCGCGATTATTTTGATCTGGATGTAGGCATCGATGCCTCACAAATTCTGGCCGCAAGCCGCATGGTGAGCCAGACCACCGGATTTGTCGTTCAGCCCAACAAGGCCATCGTCGGCGCGAACGCCTTTGCGCACGCCTCAGGCATTCATCAGGATGGCATCATGAAGGCGCGTGACACTTACGAGATCATGCGGGCTGAAGATGTGGGCTGGTCGGCCAACAAGATCGTGATGGGTAAATTGAGTGGTCGCAATGCGTTCAAGCAGCGTCTGCAAGAACTTGGCGTGCAGATGAACAGTGAAGCAGAAGTCAATCTGGCCTTTGCCAAGTTCAAGGAGCTTGCTGACCGCAAAAGTGAGATTTTTGATGAAGACATTCTGGCTTTGGTCAGCGAGGAAAGCGTGGCTCAAAGTCATGATCAATATGGTTTTGTGTCACTTTCGCAGCACAGTGAAACCGGTGAAATGCCTCAGGCAACGGTGGTCATTACCATCGGCGGCAAGGAAGTTACGGGCACCGCCAACGGAAATGGGCCAGTGGATGCGTCGCTTAAAGCCATTGAGGTCCATGTCAAGAGTGGGGCAGAGATGGTGCTTTACTCTGTGAACGCGATCAGTGGCTCCACCGAGAGTCAGGGCGAGGTGACAGTGCGGCTTCAACACGGTGGCCGGGTGGTCAATGGGGTGGGCGCCGACCCCGACATCGTGGTGGCATCCGCCAAGGCCTATGTGAATGCGTTGAATAAACTTCAGAGTCAGGCGGAACGGGTCGCAGCGCAAGGTTAAACCGGGTATTGTGGTTTAAGAAAGTCTCGCAAGTACCTGCCACTGCGAGACTTTTTGCGTTTAAACTTGTTTGCTTGAACACATAGCGCCAGGAGACAATGACATGACAAACTTTCAGTTGAGCTTTTTTGGAAAGAAATCACGCAGTTTGGTTTGCCTTCTGGGTTTGTTAAGCTGGTTCGCATGGTCGCCGGTGGTGCATTCAGCGCCAGCAAAAATACATGTCAGCAAGGCAAAAAAGGCGGCAGTCGTCAGCAAGTCCAGGAAATCCGTGCTTGTCAGCAAGACCAGGAAATCTGCAGTTGTCAGCAAGTCCAAAAAATCTGTGCTTGTCAGTACGCGTCGTGTGAGCCAAGCATTTGTGACCGTCAAACGTAAAGCTTCGCCTCCCCCAGTTTTGGCAGTGGCACCGAAACTATCTTTTGGACAAATGGCAGGATTGCACGGCTCGCAAGACGAGCTGAACCTGAAGTCCAGCGTGGCATTGGTGGTGGATCAGGAAACCAATGAAGTCCTTTTCAGCAAGAACGACAAGGCCGTTTTACCCATTGCTTCTCTCACCAAGCTGATGACAGGTTTGATCATCAGCGAGGCGAACCTGCCCATGAATGAAAAAATCATAGTGACGCAAGAAGACGTTGACACCGAAAAAGGCAGCTCTTCACGTTTGAGCGTGGGAACCGAACTCAGCCGTGGCGAACTCCTGCATTTGGCGCTGATGTCTAGTGAAAATCGGGCTGCACACGCACTCGGACGTACCTATCCGGGCGGTTTGGTGGTCTTTATGAAGCTCATGAACAGCAAAGCATTGGCGCTGGGAATGAAAGACACCCGATACGTCGAGCCCACGGGCTTATCCAGCCTTAATCAATCCAGCGCCCGCGATTTGGTGAAGCTGGTCAACGTGGCACATCGTCAGCCTTTGATGCGTGAACTTTCCACATCGACGGGCTATCAGGTGGCGGTCGGCAATCGCATGTTGCAGTACAACAATACCAACCGGCTGGTCAAGAACCCAACTTGGGAGATCGGATTGCAAAAAACCGGGTATATCTCAGAAGCGGGTCGGTGTTTGGTGATGCAGACAAAAGTGGCGGGCCGTCAACTGATCATGGTTTTTCTGGATTCTGCTGGAAAATTGACCCGATTGGCCGATGCCGAGCGCGTTCGGCAATGGGTGGAGTCAACCCCAAGTGCATCTACCCTGCTGAATCCAAGCACCATTTTGAGTGGGAAAGTGATGTGAGTTTTGCACCCGTGGGCCACGCATTGAAGCCGGGTTCAAACCTCCACCGGCCTGAATCCAAGACTTTCTGAAATCTCATTGGTTGTCGCCTTGAGTTTACCCAGCCATGCCTCGTCGAGTCGACCTGCCGGGGCTGAAATCGAAAGCCCCGCTACCAGCTTCCCCTGGTCGTCATAAATCCCGGCGGCCATGCACCTGACGCCCAGTTCAAGCTCTTCGTTATCGTTGGCACAAGCGTCACGGCGCACCTTGGCGAGTTCACGCTCCAGTGCAGGCAGCTGCGTCAAGCTGTTTTTAGTGTGACCATTTAAGCCTGTCCTGGCCGCGTAGGCCCTTACCTTTTGTGCATCGTCGACCGAGAGAAACAGCTTGCCAACCGACGTCAAATGCAGCGGTGCGCGGCCACCAATGGCTCTGATCACCTGCATGCCGGATCTCTCGCTGTACGAGCGCTCTATGTAAACAATTTCGTCACCTTGACGCATACTCAAGTTCACCGGTTGCTGCGTGATGCGATGCAATTCGCGCATGGGGCCCAAGGCGGCATCTCGCACATTTAACCTGTTCTTGACGAGGTTGCCAAGCTCCAGCAACCGCATCCCGAGCCTGTAGTTACCGGGCTGTGGACGGTCCACAAATCGTCCAATCGCCAGATCGTTCAAAATACGATGCGCCGTAGAGGGGTGAAGACCCGTTTTTTCACTGATTTCCTTGAGGGAGATCGCTTCTTCACGAGATGCAAGGACGTCCATCAGCGCAAACAATCTTTCGATCACTTGAACTGTGGGAGTGGCGGGAATTCCAGTTTTAGTGTGGCGCATGACATCTTTTCCTCATGCTATATTTTACTTTGTGAAAAATGGTGCGACAGATGACGGTGCAGCGTGAGCTCACGTCCAGTGCCCAGAACACAATAATTCAGCCGGACGGAATCGGGTTTTGTAAGACATCTTTCGGCACGCCTGTATCCAATACCCAAGGTACACGTAGGTCAAACCAAGAGACAGGGCGTACTCAATTTGCCAAAGCACGTTGAACGTGCCGTAGCTCTGACCAGCACGTGGTTCATAGAACGTGTAAACGGCTGACAAACCATCACTGAGTTGGTCGATGATGGAAACCATTTTGAGTGCATTCGCCGATTTGTTGATGTCGGTCTCCCGGAACTCGACCATGTAAGAGTCGACCGGGCTGTTCACCATAAACTCAATGTATTGCGCGACATCGTCCTGATCCATGCCACCTTCTGCGTGTCTGGCCTTTTGGTATCGCTGGTAAAGCGCGTGGTGTTCCTCAGAGAAATACGGTTTGCAGATAGCCACTGTCAGGTTGCTGTGTAGCCTTCGTGCGCGGCGTTGACTTCTGTCTGGTTGAAATTTGGCAACGGGAACCCGTATGGGCGTGCAGGCCTGGCAATGGTCACAAAGAGGCCGGTAGACATAAGCGCCGCTGCGACGAAACCCCTGGCGGACCAAGTCACTGTAAAGCAGGGTGTCAATTTGGGTATCAGGGCCCACGACTTGCGAGCGGGCGATGCGGCCTTCAATGTAGCTACAAGGATAAGCCGCCGTGGCGTAATACTGCGTTTGATTTGAGGTCAGAGTTGGACGGTGTGTCACGCGTTGGCAGGCTTCCATTCAACAAGCTCATTCCAGTATACGGGGTCAAAGTCCCATACGGGCGCGGTCTGACTGACAAGGCGCTCGACGCTTTTAACAAACACATCTCTTGAAATTTCCCGAGCCCCCAGAGACGCCAGGTGCCGGGTGTTTTGCTGGCAATCAATGAGGGGAATGCGGTGACGGCGGCACAGAGCGACCAGCGCGGCCAACGCAATTTTGGAGCTGTCTGTGGCGCGGTGGAACATGGATTCACCAAATACCGCTTGGCCAATGCCAATGCAATAAAGACCGCCGCTCAGTTCCCCATTCACCCAGACCTCAAGGCTGTGGGCAAAACCGGAGCGATGAAATTCGATATAAGCGTTGATCATCTCGGGCAATATCCAGGTGCCCGCCTGGCCATCTCTTGGGCTGGTGCTGCAGGCGCGAATCACTTCTTCGAATGCTGAATCGACACGAATTTCACATGTGGATGTTTGCATGAATTTTTTCAGTGCCTTTTTCAGCGACGGGTGCACCCGAAACTCATCTACATGCAGCACCATGCGTGGCTCCGGGCTCCACCAAAGCACCGGTTGCCCCACGCTGTACCAAGGAAAAATGCCATTGGCGTAAGCGCTTTTCAGTGTGTCAGGTTGGAGGTCGTTGCCCGCACACAATAGCCCTGGCACGGGACTGCCTGGGCCCCATGCCTGCGACGCTGCCGGGAAAACTTGCCCTGGTTCCAGCCAGGGCAATGATGGATTTTTGCTTGTCATGTGGGAAATGTGGTTTAAATTTTTGTGCTGGATAGACGTTTGGTGCCCGCTGTGCCAAAAAGAAGTCTGTCGCTCAGTGGTTGCGGTCTGAAAATGGATGTGAGAGCCATTACAATAAGCAGGTCGGGGCGTAGCGCAGCCTGGTAGCGCATCTGGTTTGGGACCAGAGGGTCGAAGGTTCGAATCCTTTCGCCCCGACCATTATTCTCTCGTGATCTCTGCCCGTAGCTCAGTTGGATAGAGCAACAGCCTTCTAAGCTGTGGGTCGGGGGTTCGATCCCCTCCGGGCAGGCCATTCGCGCATTTGCCCCCACCTTTGAAATCTCAGTTAGCCGCCTCAAGACCGTTGCTGAAATGCGTTTGCATGCGTTGCTGACACAAAACGGCGTCTCTTGCAGAAAAGGCTTCCATGAGTGCACGGTGCTCTTCAA
>JBBQSS010000025.1:0-22138 GCA_038213665.1 Burkholderiales bacterium
GTGGCAGAGCCAGAGCCCACGGCAGCGCCCAAGCTGGCTTTGATGGCGTTATTTGCCACCTCGCCGATCGGCGTGCTGGGTGCCGTCGGGTCGGGCTTGTTGACCGGCGCCTTTTACAGCCTGGGCCATGTGTTCGGCCAGCGTGTGGGCTTTAGCGAACTGGGCATTGCCACGTTCATGGCCGCCACCATTTTGGGCGGGGCGGTGTTTCAGTGGCCGGTGGGGCATCTGTCTGACAGACACGACAGGCGTTGGGTGTTGCTCTGGGTGTGTGCCGCAGGTGCTGCGGTGGCCATGGCCGGGTTTTATTTGGCGCTGAAATCGGAAGCGGTCTTGATCGCCTTGGGTGTGGTCTATGGCGGCCTGACCTTCACGGTGTATGGGCTGAGTGTGGCCCACGTCAACGACCTGATTGACCGCAGCAAGGTGCTGCAGGTCACAGGTGGCTTGTTGTTGCTGCACGGTGTGGGTGCCACCGTGGGGCCCACATTGGCAGGCGGGCTGATGGACTGGCTAGGGCCGGGCAGCCTGCTGCTTTATTTCACCGGCGTGCTGGTGGTGCTGGCCGCAATGATTGTGTACTTCATCCGGGCCATACCGACAAACCGGGGCGAGTCCGGTCAAAAAGACGGCTATGTGGCCATGGGCAGCAGCTCGCCCGCGTTGTTGCAACTCGACCCGCGTGGTGCCAACCCAGACACCACGCGCGCGCCCTCTGGGTGATGGCCTGAGCTCAGGGGTTGCGGGCCGCACTGGCACCAGGGCCTTGCGTGTTCAGGCGGTCCTCCAGCTCGCCGATGTAGGCGCTGAGCGAGTTGCCGCTTTGCTCTACGGTGGTGCGCAGGGCTTTTTCCAGCGCATCCAGACGGGCCAGCACAGCCTGTTGGCCGGCCACGTCCTGCTCGGCACGCTGCTTTAGGCCGGCATCCAGAAAACCGCGCAGCTCGGTAAACCGCGAGGCCTCGGCCTTGTCGGCCAGCTCGCGGTTGAGTTGCAGCTCCTTGGCGTTGCGGCGCGTATCAAACAGCACCGTCGACTGCAGGTACAGCACATACACCAGGAAGTAGGCCACCACAAAAATCAGCAAGCCCAGCATGATGAGCCCCAGCGGCACCTGCAGCGTGGCCACCCCGAATGACAAGGTGGTGGTGGTCAAAAATGCGCTCCAGTTCAAGGCCGTGAAGGCGCCGATGAGGGTCAGGACCAACAATAAAAAAAGACTTCGAATGCGCATGGGGAACTCCTTGGATGATGTTGAACACGGCCCCGCGAGGGTACACCAAGTAGCTATCATGCGATCCACCGCCCCGGTTGACAATGACCCCAACGCCCGCTTCTACCGCTGACCATTCGCTTGACTTTGCCTTGCTGCAACAGTCGGCCGCGCGCCATGGCGGGCGCAACCGGCGGGCCTTGTGGTGGCTGCTGGGCTTGCTGGGCTTGCTGTTGGGTTCGGTGGTGACCCTGCTGTTGTACCTGAATAACTTTGAGCTTGAAGAGGCCGCCCGCCGCCGCGCTGCCGACGCCCAGTGGCTGGAGCAAAGTGTGCAGTTTCACTTTCGCAGGCTCGAAGACGACTTGCTGGTGCTGGCGCGCCAGGCGGTGCAGCAGGAGCCACCCGCCGCACGCCCGTTGCCTGCGGACCCCAGTGACTTGAAAGCCGGTTTGCTATGGCGCGCGCCGGGGGTGATCTTGTCCAGCGGGTGGATTTCCGCCGGTCAATGGGATGAGCAACGTGTTGGCCCCGAGCGCTGGCAGCTGGACTGGCAGGCCCACCCCGACAACGCGCAGGCCTTGGCGCTCATGCAAAGTACCAGCCGGGGCTTGCGCCGTGCCGCCTATGCGGGGTTGATGCGGCAGGCAGACGGCCAGCCCACCGATGTGATCTGGCTGGCCGTGCCATTTTTTGACCGTGGCGCGTTTGCCGGCAATTACCTGGTGGCGGTGGCAGTGACGCAGGCGCTGGCCGCCTTGGTGCCTGGCTGGTTCACACAAGACCACAGCGTGCAACTGCTGATGGACGAGGCCACGGTGCCGGTGGAGGCCGCCTACCGGGTCGCGCTGAACTTGGCCGGCACCGACTTGTTTGTGCAGGTGGCCCTGACCCAAGCCCAACCCACCACCGTGCCGCGCATCTTTTTTTTGGTCGCGGTGTTGTTTTTGTTGGGCATGCTGGTGAGCCTGTATGCGTTGCGCCGCGATTTCTCCAAGCGCCAGCAGGTGCAAGCCTTGTTGCAAACCCAGGTGGCGCTGCGCACGGCCATGGAAAACTCGGTGACGATCGGCTTGCGCGCCTGGGACATGTACGGCAAGATTTTGTATGTCAATGACGCCTTTTGCCGCATGGTGGGCTACGGCCCGGCGCAACTCATTGGCCACTCCACCCCCTTCCCTTACTGGCCATCTGACCAGATCGACACCCTGCAGCGAGTCAACAACGCCATCATGGCGCAAGGCACCAGCCGCGAGGGCATTGAGGTGCAGTTTCAGCACCGTGACGGGCACCTGGTGGATGTGCTCATTCATGAAGCGCCCTTGAACACCTCCGCAGGTGAGCAAATGGGCTGGATGAGTTCGGTGCTCGACATCAGCGAGCGCAAGCGCGCCCAGCGCATGGCGGCGGCGCAGCAGGAAAGGCTGGAGGCCTCTGGCCGCATGGTGGCCGTCGGTGAAGTGGCGTCGACGCTGGCGCACGAACTGAACCAGCCGCTGGGTGCCTTGAGCAGCTTTGCCAACGGCCTGCTCAACCGCCTGAACTCGGGCAGCATCAGCTTGCCCGAGCTGTTACCGGTGGTGGCGCGCATGGCCCGCCTGGCCGAGCGCGCCGGCGGCATCATCCAGCGCGTGAATGCGTTTGCGCGGCGGCGCGAGTTGTCACGCCAGCGGCTGGACCTGAGGGCATTTTTGCAGCGGGTGCTGGTGTTGCTGGGTGACGACCACGCCGTGGCACCTGGCTGGGCGCTGCCGGAGCACCCGGTCTGGGTCGAGGCTGACGAGCTGCTGCTGGCGCATTTGGTGAACAACCTGGTAGGCAACGCGCAAGACTGGGCTGCGCAGGGCGGACAGCGCGCCCAGGTGTGGGTGACTTTGCGGCTGGATGGCGCACAGGGCATGGCGGTGTTGTCGGTGGCTGACACCGGCCCGGGTGTCAGTGAAGACGCGCAAACCACCATTTTTAACGCCTTTGTCAGCCGCAAAGAGGGTGGCATGGGCATGGGGCTGGCGATTTGCCGATCGATTGCGGAGGCGCACCACGGCCGCATTGAGGTCAGCCGCGACCCGCTGCTGGGTGGTGCCTGCTTTACCGTGCGCTTGCCGCTGGCCGACCCTGACCCACTTGAGGAGATGACATGACCCGCCCCTGCGTGCACATTGTGGACGACGACCCCGACATTCGCGACGGCCTGGCCTGGCTGTTTGACTCGCGCGGTCTGCCCAGCGCCACCTGGGACGGTGGCCTGACGTTTCTGGACAGCGCACGTGCGCTTGAGGGGGACTGGGGCGCTGCCGTGGTGTTGCTTGACATGCGCATGGCGCCCTTGTCGGGCACCCTGACCTTTGAGCGGCTTCGCGCGCTGGGCTGCCCATGGCCGGTGCTGTTTTTAACCGGCCATGGCGATGTCGGCACGGCAGTGGCGGCGGTCAAACGGGGCGCCTGGGACTTTCTGGAAAAACCGTTTCAGGACAACGAACTGGTCGACCGCGTGCAGCAAGCCCTGGCCGCCGCCAGTGCTGCGCTGCAAGGTGACAGCGAGACGCGCCGCTTGCGCCAGGCGCTACTTTCCTTGAGCCCGCGCGAGCGCGAGGTGCTTGATGAGCTGGTGCACGGGCATTACAACAAAAATATTGCCGACCATTTGGGCATTACCCCGCGCACGGTGGAATTTCATCGCGCCAACATTTTCGAGAAAATGGGCGTGAGTTCGGCCATTGAGCTGGCCCACAAACTGGGCCGCTTGCAGTCGGATTCTTATATGTAAAATAAGCTTCTAGACCATATAAATAAAGCGCAAGCAGCTATTAATAATATAGCAAAAAATAGCCTAATTTTTCACGGCACAATGACACATGCAGCAGGTGCGCTGCGCTTTTTCAAGGACATCTCTCATGAGCAACCCCATCAAACCCATCAAACGCATTGCAGTCAACACCGGCGGCGGTGACGCACCCGGGCTCAACGCCGTGATCCAGTCGGTCATGATTGCAGCCCATAACCGGGGCTGGGACTGTTTTGGCATCCGTGACGGTTTCAACGGCATCCTGTTTCCCGAGCGTTATTCAGAGGGTGGCGTGAAGCGACTCACGCTTGAGCGGGTACGTGGCATCAGCCACCTGGGCGGCACCATTTTGGGCACCACCAACAAGGGCAACCCGCTGCATTTCCCGATTCAAATGCCCGATGGCACCGTGCGTGAAATTGACCGCTCGGACGAAATCCTGACCTACTTTGCCACCCATGAAATTGACGCGTTGGTGTCGATCGGCGGCGACGGCTCCTTGACCATTGCCAACGCGTTGTACCAAAAAGGCCTGCGTGTGGTGGGTGTGCCAAAAACCATTGACAACGACCTGGACAAAACCTTCACCACCTTTGGCTTTGATACCGCCGTGGGGTTTGCCACCGAGTGCCTGGACCGCCTGCACAGCACCGCCGAGAGCCACCAGCGCGTGATGGTGGTCGAGGTGATGGGCCGCTACGCCGGCTGGATCGCCCTGCACGCCGGTATTGCCGGCAACGCGCACGCCATTTTGATTCCCGAAATTGGCTTTGACCTGGACAAGGTCACCGCCAAGATTCGTGAGCGCGAGGCCAATGGCCACATGTACTCGATCGTCGTCGTGGCGGAAGGCGCCCAGCCCAAGGATGGTCAACGTGAACTGGTGGCCCCGGCTGAAGTGGGCCATGCCGAGCGCCTGGGTGGCATCGGTGAGAACATTGCCCAGGCACTGACCAAGAGCACTGGCAAAGACACCCGGGTGGTGGTGCTAGGGCACCTGCTGCGCGGCGGCAGCCCGACGTCGTTTGACCGGCTGGCCGCCCTGCGCTTTGGTGCCGCCGCCGTGCGCGCGCTCGACGAGGGCCAAAGCGGCGTGATGGTGTCGCTGGGCGTGGATGGTGTGGACTATGTGGGACTGGAAGAAGTGGCCGGCCACATTCGCAATGTGCCCATGGGCTGCGACACCCTGCAAACCGGCCGTGACCTCGGCATCTGTTTTGGCGACTGAACACCCTGCGGGCGTTGAGGTTGCGGCACCGCTGCTGGTGGTGTGCCTGTGCGCCGAATGGTGCCACGTGTGCGGCGATTACCGCAGCCGCTTTGCGCAGGTGCAGGCCACCGTGACCGCCGAGCACCCGCACGCGCAGTTTGTCTGGCTGGATGTCGAAGACGAAGCCGACCTGTTGCACCCGCTCGATGTGGTTGATTTTCCGACCTTGTTGATTGCGGTTGGTGATGCACCGCAGTTTTTTGGCCCACTCACGCCGCAGGCGCAAACCCTGGAGCGCCTGGTGCGCCGCGCGCTGCTCGATACCTCTGCGGCAGCCCTGGCCGACCCGGCGATCGGCGCGGCCGTGGCACGCATCCGGGCACTGCCGCCACACGCGCCGGGTTGCTAGCCAGCCAGGCCCACGTAGACGTTTTGCACGTCGTCGTTGGCATCAATGGCAGCCAGGAAGGCTTCTACTTCTTCCAGGTGTTGGGCGCTCAGACTCGCCGGGCTAACCGGGTTTTTAGGCTTGTAGCCGAGCTTGGCGGACAAGACGTTGAAGCCGTGCTGAGGCAGCGCACGGCTCACCAGATCGAGGTCGGTGGGGTCGGTGAGGAACAGCGTGGTGCCGTCTTCTTCGCCGGGCTCGAAGTCTTGCGCACCGGCCTCAATGGCCGCCACTTCAGCGTCAGCACCGGCGGCAAGCGGTTCGGCCTCGACCATGCCCACATGGTCAAAGTCCCAGGCCACCGAGCCCGAGGTGCCGAGTTGCCCTTTGCGAAACAGCACGCGCATTTCAGGTGCGGTGCGGTTGACGTTGTCGGTCAAGCACTCGACCATCACAGGCACTTGGTGCGGTGCAAAACCTTCGTAAATCACGCGCTCGAAATTGACCACCTCGCCGGTCAGGCCAGCGCCTTTTTTGATGGCGCGCTCCAGCGTGTCTTTGGGCATGGAGGCTTTGCGCGCCTGCTCCATCACCAGCCGCAGGTGCGAGTTGGACGCTGGGTCGGCACCGCTGCGGGCCGCCAGCATGATGTCTTTGGCCAATTTGCCAAAAATGCGGCCCCTGACGTTGGCTGCTAAATCTTTGTGTTTGGCTTTCCACTGTGCGCCCATTTTGGGGTGTTCCTTGCAGTTGTTGCGCGGGTGCGCGGGTGAATCTTGAGGGGGGCAAGGGTAACACCCGCACATCGCCTACAGAGACCCGAAGCCATTCACGGATGTCGGCTTCTGGCCGGTCACTTACTCAAACACGTAGGTGCCAGGTGCGGCCCCCAGGTCAGGGTACGACTTGGCATTGACGTTGGGTGCGTCCACCATGGGCCCGGACTGCGGTGCCAGCCAAGCCAGCCAGTCCGGCCACCAGCTGCCCGGTTGCTTGCTGGCGTGTTCAAGCCAGTGCGCGCTGTGTTCGTTGCTGGCAGGCTCAGCCACCCAGAAATGACGCTTCGCAGGGGTGACCACCGGGTTGACCACGCCAAAGATGTGGCCCGACGTGGTCAGCACAAAGCGTACCGGTGCCGCCACGTTGACGTGCTGGCGAATGCGCAAGGATTGTTCCCACGGCACGATGTGGTCATCTTGGGCGCTGACCGCATACAGTGGCTGGGTGATGCGGGTCAGGTCAATCGGCTCGCCGCCTATGGTCAGGGCATCGGGCTTGACCAGGTTATTGTGCAGGTACATCTGGCGCAGGTAGAACGCGTGCATGGCGGCAGGCATGCGCGTGGTGTCCATGTTCCAGAACAACACATCAAACGCGGGCAGTTCTTCACCCAGCAGGTAACTGTGTTCCACATAGTGCCAAACCAGGCTGTTGGGGCGTAAGAGCCTGAAGCTGGTGGCCATGTCGCTGCCGTCAAGAAAGCCGGTTTGCGCCATTTTTTTCTCCAGCTCGGCAATCGACCCTTCGTCAATGAACACGTCGATGTCGCCCGGCTTGGCAAAATTGGTGAGTGTGGTGAGCAGGGTCCAATGCGCCACCGGATGTTCTTGCGCCGGGTAGTGGCGGCTGGCCCAGGCCATGTAGGTGGCCACCAGCGTGCCGCCAATGCAGTAACCGCTCAGGTGCACCTGCGGCACTTGGCAAATCTGACGCACGGTGTGCACCGACTGGTCCACACCCTCCAGCAAGTAATCGTCAAAGCTCAGGCTGGCCATGTCGGCTGTGGGATTTTTCCAGCTGGTGATGAAGACGCTGTAGCCCTGGTCGGTGAGGTACTTGACCAGGCTTTTCTGCGGTGTCAGGTCCAGCACGTAGTATTTGTTGATCCAGGGCGTGACGATCAGAATCGGTGTTTGGTGCACTTGCGCCGTGCTGGGTGTGTAGTGGATCAATTCCACCAGCCGGTTGCGCAGCACCACCCGCCCCGGCGTGGTGGCCAAGTCGGTGCCCACCTTGAAGGCATCGGCGTCCACCATGCGGATATTTTTGGCCTTGGCATCGCGCAGCAGGTGCATGAAGCCCCGTTTCAGGCTGTCGCCGTGGGATTCAATGTAGCGGCGCATGGCCACCGGGTTGCTGAAGAAAAAATTCGTCGGCGCCACGGCATTGAGCCACTGCCGCGCCCAAAAAGCGGCACGCCTGCGTTGCATGTCTGACAGCCCGGGGGCATCAAACAGCATGTCTTCGGTGCGGTGCGTGAGCCCGAGGTACAACTCCTTGAGGGTGTCCCACACCGGGTTGTTGTCCCATTCAGGGTCGGCAAAACGCACGTCATCCACATGCGGCTTGATCACGTCTTTTGTGGGTAAACCCATGGCCAGGCGCATCAGGTGCGCCTGAAACTTCGCGGAATCAACCAACAGGGAATGGGCGGCCTGAGACAACTCTTGTGGATGCATCAGCCAGGCGACTTGGGCGTTGGCCACCGAGGTCATCATGCCGTAGGGGTCCAGGCTTTGCTGCATCGACGCAGTCAATGTGGCCACCGGACTGAGCTGTGGCTCATTGACCGCAGCTTTGTCTTTGTTGATTGTCTTGTAGTGCATTAAGTTCTCCAGTCCATCAAGTACCCCCGGCCTGTGCGGTGTGCCCAAGCGGGTCAAGTTGAGCACAAGAAACAGCATCGCCTATTGATGCAACGCAGCCAGCCAGCACGCACAGGTGTTGCGCTCGCTGCGCAACGGTCAACCCAGCGCGTCGTTTACCTGTTCATTGAATTCCGCCAGGCTTTCGGCCGCTTGTACTTCACGCGCCACGGCGTCACGAATCGAGAACACGCCCAATATCTTGTGGGCTTGGGTGACGACGGGCAGGTGCCTAAAACCCCGTTCGATCATGATCAGCACCGCATCAGCCACTTTGGTCTCGGGCACCACGCATTGCGGGTTGCGCGTCATGAGGTCAGCCACCGTGGTGGTGGCGGGGTCGAGCGCCTTGGCCACCAAGCGGGTCATCAGGTCGCGCTCGGTGACGATGCCCAGCAGCGTGTTGTGGGTGTCAATCACCAGGACGCTGCCACAGTTGGCCCGGGTCATGACACAGGCGGCGGTGTAGGCCGTGGCCGTGGGCACCACGCTGACCACATGGCGCTGCGCCATCGATTGAAATACGGTGCGTTCTGGCATGCTGGCCTCCTTTGGATAACATTCAAAAACAATAGCTGCTTACGCTTTATACACAAGGGCTACAGCCTGATTTTTCATAAATTAACGCAAGCCCGCATTGATTTTTTCCAGCGCCTGCGCCCCGGGGCAAAGCTGCGCCACGCCGAGGGTGTTGAGCGGCTGCGCACAGGTGTTGAGCGAGGTGTGCAGGTCGGTTGGCAGCGGGTCAAGGTAGAGCAAGCCGGTGACCACTTCGCCGCGTGCCGCGTGGGCGTGCATGTAGCTCATGGCTGCGTAGCGATCCGTGGGGTCGTAGTCGTCATGCAACTTGCGCAGCCGCAGCACGGAGCCGTCATGCTGTTCCACGTCCACCACTTCACCCGGCGCGTAGCGGGTGGTGATCTCCTGGCCGGGGGTGAAGAAGTCAATCACGCTGACCGCTTCGTCGTGCTGGCGCACGTAGTCGTAGCTCTTGGTGCTGCCGCTGTGGTTGTTGAAGGTGACGCAGGGGCTGATCACGTCAATGAACGCCGCACCTCCATGCGCCAGCGCACCCTTGATGAGCGGCACCAGTTGCTCTTTGTCGCCCGAGAAACTCCGCGCCACATAGGTGGCACCCAACTGCAGCGCAATGCCCACCAGGTCCACCGGGTTGTCGGTGTTGATGACACCTTTTTTGCTCTTGGAACCACGGTCTGCGGTGGCTGAAAACTGGCCCTTGGTCAGGCCATACACGCCGTTGTTTTCCACGATGTAGGCCATGTTGACACCCCGGCGCATGGCGTTGGCAAATTGCCCCAGGCCAATGGAGGCCGAGTCGCCGTCGCCTGAGACACCCAGGTAAAGCAGTTCGCGGTTGGCCAGGTTGGCGCCTGTCAACACGCTGGGCATGCGCCCGTGCACGGTGTTGAAGCCGTGCGAGGCACCCAGAAAGTAGGTGGGTGTTTTAGAGCTGCAGCCAATGCCGGACAACTTGGCCACGCGGTGCGGCTCAATGTCAAGCTCCCAGCAAGCCTGGATGATGGCCGCGCTGATGCTGTCATGGCCGCAGCCGGCACACAGGGTCGACACCGGGCCTTCGTAGTCGCGCCGGGTGTAGCCGACCTTGTTTTTGGTCAGCGTGGGGTGGTGCAACCGGGGTTTGGCAAGGTAGGTCATACGGTTTCCTTCAAAAGCGCCAGCTTGGCGGCAATGGCACTCACAATGAAGCGCGCGGTGATGGGTGTGCCGTCATAGTGCAGCACTTTGACCAGTTGTCTGGGGTTGACATCAAGCTCATTGACCAGCAGGGCGCGCATTTGTGCATCGCGGTTTTGCTCTACCACAAACACCGTGTCGTGGCTCTCCAGAAATTTTTCCACCGAGGCCGGGAACGGAAAAGCCTGCAGGCGCAAGGCGTCCAGATGCACGCCGTCGGCCTCCATCACATCCAGCGCTTCGCGCATGGCTGGCGCGGTGGAGCCGAAATAAATCACACCCAGCCTGGTGTCTTGCGCCGCCATGTGGATGAGGGGCTGCGGCACCAGATCAGCGGCGGTTTTGAACTTTTTCAGCAGCCGCTCCATGTTGTAGATGTAGTCCGGCCCGCGCTCGGAGTAACGCGCATAGGCATCTTTGGAGGTGCCCCGGGTAAAGAAACTGCCTTTGCTGGGATGCGTGCCGGGGTAGGTGCGCCACGGAATACCGTCGCCGTCCACATCGTTGTAGCGGCCAAAATCTTTGCCGGCCTCCAGTTCTTCGGCGGTCATGACCTTGCCACGGTCGTAGTCACGCGCGTCGTCCCACACAAAGGGTTTGCACAGGCGCTGGTTCATGCCGATGTCGAGGTCGCTCATGACAAACACCGGCGTTTGCAACCGGTCGGCCAAATCAAGCGCGGCGGCAGCGTGCTCAAAACACTCGTGCGGGTCTTGGGGAAACAGCATCACGTGGCGGGTGTCGCCGTGCGAGGCGTAGGCGCACGAGAGCAGGTCAGACTGCTGCGTGCGCGTGGGCATGCCGGTGCTGGGGCCGCCGCGTTGCACGTTGATCAGCGTGACCGCAATCTCGGCAAAATAAGCCAACCCAATGAACTCGGTCATCAGCGAAATGCCTGCGCCCGAGGTGGCGGTAAAGGCCCGCGCGCCATTCCACCCCGCGCCAATGGCCATGCCGATTGATGCCAGTTCGTCTTCGGCCTGCACGATGGCAAAGCGGTGTTGACCGGTGTTGGGGTCCACCCGGAACTTGTCGCAATATTTTTGAAAATTTTCCGGCACCGAGGACGAAGGCGTGATCGGGTACCAGGCGGCCACCGTGGCGCCGCCATACACGCAGCCCAGCGCCAGCGCACTGTTGCCGTCGGTAAAAATCTGGTCGCCCACTTGGTCTGATTGGCGCACCGTCAGCCCCAGCGGATAAGCCAGGTGTTGCTTGACGTAGTCCCGGCCCAGGTTGAGGGCCTGCAAATTGGCGGCCAGCAAGCGCTCTTTGCCCTTGAACTGCTCGGCAAACAGCTTCTCGAACACGCTGGCATCCAGGTCCAGCAGCACCGACAACGCACCCACGTAAACGATGTTTTTGAACAGCTGGCGCTGCCGTGGGTCGGTGTAAACGGCGTTAGTGATCTCGGTCAGCGGCACGCCAATGACGTGCACGTCCTTGCGGAATTTGTCCAAGGGAATCGGCCGCGTGCTGTCATAGAACAAGTAACCGCCGGGCTCGATCTCGGCCACGTCAGCGTCCCAGGTTTGCGGGTTCATGGCCACCATCATGTCGACACCACCACGGCGGCCGTGGTAGCCTTTTTCACACACGCGGGCTTCGTACCAGGTGGGCATACCCTGAATGTTGCTGGGGAAGATGTTGCGCGGGCTCACCGGCACACCCATGCGCATCACGGCCTTGGCAAACAGCTCATTGGCGCTGGCTGAGCCAGAGCCGTTGATGTTGGCAAATTTGATGACGAAATCGTTAATGGCTTCAATGCGTTTCATGCGGCCTCCGTCGCGTTCAAGTGGGTCGCCGCTGATTGGGTATCGCGTGCGCGCGGCCCGGCCTGCGTGGTGTTGAGCAAAAACTTCTGCATGTCCCAGGCACCCGTGGGGCAACGCTCGGCACAAAAGCCGCAGTGCAGGCACACGTCTTCGTCTTTCACCATGACGCGCCCGGTCTTGAGTTCGGCTGACACATACAGGTCTTGCTCACTGTGGGTGGCGGGCGCTTTGAGCCGGGTACGCAAATCAGCTTCTTCACCGTTGTGGGTGAAGGTGATGCAGTCCATTGGGCAAATGTCCACACAGGCATCGCACTCAATGCACAAGTTGTCTTTGAACACGGTTTGCACATCGCAATTGAGGCAGCGGCTGGCTTCCTTGAAGGCGGTGGCGGCGTCAAAGCCCAGTTCGACTTCGACCTTGATGCTGGCCAAGGCTTTCTCGGCGGAAGTCCATGGCACTTTGAAACGCACGTCGTTGGACACGGCGTTTTTATAGCTCCACTCATGAATGCCCATTTTTTGCGACATCAGGTTGGTCATGGGCGGTAGGCGTTGCGCCACCTCTTCACCGTTGAGCAAGCGGTCAATCGACACGGCGGCTTCGTGCCCGTGCGCCACCGCCGTGATGATGTTTTTGGGGCCATAAGCCGCATCGCCACCAAAGAAGACCCGAGGCAAGGTGGACTGGAAGGTGCCCTCACCCAGCACCGGCAAGCCCCATTTGTCAAATTCAATGCCGATGTCGCGCTCGATCCAGTTGAAGGAATTTTCCTGGCCCACGGCAATCAGGACTTCGTCGCAGGGAACAAGCACATTGGGCTCACCGGTGGGAATGAGGCTGCGTTTGCCCGTGGCATCGTATTGCGCCCGAACCAACTCAAACGTCATGCCAGTGAGCTTGCCGTCGCTGTGCTCAAAGGTTTTGGGCACGTGGTAATTCAGGATCGGGATGCCTTCGTGCGCGGCATCTTCTTTCTCCCAGGGTGAGGCTTTCATCTCTTCAAAGCCGCTGCGCACGATCACTTGCACCTCTTTGCCGCCCATGCGTCGGGCACTGCGGCAACAGTCCATGGCGGTGTTGCCGCCACCCAGCACAATCACACGCTCGGCCGTTTTGGTGATGTGGCCAAAGGACACCGACATCAGCCAGTCAATGCCGATGTGGATCTGTGCGGCAGCCTCGGCGCGGCCAGGCACCACCAGATCACGCCCACGCGGTGCGCCGCTGCCGACAAAAATCGCATCAAACCCTAGGTCTAGCAGCGCCTTCATGGACTCGATGCGTTTGCCCGATTGAAAGTCCACGCCCAGATTCAGTATCTGACCGGTTTCTTCATCCAGCACCGACTCGGGCAACCTGAATTTGGGGATTTGCGTGCGCACAAAACCTCCAGCTTTGGATTCGCCCTCAAACACCGTGACGGCATAGCCGCAAGGCACCAGATCACGGGCAACGGTCAGTGAGGCGGGCCCGGCACCGATGCAGGCGACTCGTTTGCCATTGGCTGGCGCAATGGTGGGCATACGCGCTGAGATGTCGTCCTTGAAATCAGCCGCCACGCGTTTGAGGCGGCAAATCGCCACCGGCTCGGGCTTGGCGCCGTTGTTTTCCTCGACGCGAGTCCGCCTGCAGGCGGGCTCGCAGGGGCGGTCGCAGGTGCGGCCCAAAACGCCTGGAAATACGTTGCTGACCCAGTTGACCATGTAGGCGTCGCTGTAGCGACCCTGACCAATCAGGCGAATGTATTCCGGCACGGGGGTGTGGGCCGGGCAGGCCCATTGGCAATCGACGACCTTGTGGAAATAGGCCGGGTTGGTGATGTTGGTAGCTTGCAAAGTTGTCTCCTCTTTTCTGTTCCCGCACGGCCATGCGTTGCACCGTTGTGGTCAAAAAAACATGCTACGCCTATGCATGTCGTTTGCATACGGCGGTTTCCCCCAAATCTGCCACTTAGCTGATCAATGTCAAAGCAGCTGTTTGGCGGCATCAAGACGGACTTTGATTTACCTCAAGTCGGCAAAGCAAACGCCCGCCAAAATGACAAATCAATGTCAATGTCAATGTCAATACCAAGGAGAACCTCTGATGAAAGACGACCTTCAAGCCGACCGATTTAACACACTGGATGCCTGCCACCAGCAAATTCAAGAACACCTGACGGAGTTGTCTGACTTGCTGGATCGACTCGATGCCGACAGCGACAGTGCCCATTGCCGTCAAAAAGCCAAAACCATTGAGGCGTTTTTTTCAGAAACCGCGCGCACGCACCATGCCGAGGAAGAACGCAACGTGTTCCCCGATCTGCTGCTCAGTGAGAAACCCGAGGTGGTGCAAGCCGTGCAGACGCTCAAGCAAGACCATGGCTGGATCGAGCAAAACTGGCTGGAACTGGCGCCGATGCTGCGCGCCATTGCGCAAGGTGAAGACTGGCCTGACATGGCAGAACTCAAGCACAACACCGAGGTGTTTTTGAACCTGTGCCGTGACCACATCGTGCTGGAAGAGACCTTGATTTACCCGGAGGCCAAAGCCCGCTTGGCGCAGGAACTGGCGAGCCGGGCCAAACGTTTGGTGCATTAGTTCGTTTAGGCCGGGGGGGCGTCGAATGTGTTGACAATAGTCCTGGTTGACACATTTAAAGGAACCCCATGAGCCTGTTTGACTGGACCGAAAAAAGTCCTGAGGTACTTCGCCAAGGCGGCGTGATTGGCCCCGACGAGCGCCTGCCCTGGCCGCAAACTGCGGTGATGGGCATGCAGCACGTGATTGCCATGTTTGGTGCCACCGTGCTGGCGCCCATATTGATGGGGTTCGACCCCAACCTGGCCATTTTGATGAGCGGCGTGGGCACCCTCATTTTCTTTTTCATCACGGGTGGCAAGGTGCCCAGTTACCTGGGGTCCAGCTTTGCCTTCATCGGCGTGGTGATTGCCGCCACCGGTTACGCGGGCAAGGGACTCAACCCCAACATGGGCGTGGCGCTGGGCGGCATCATCGCCTGCGGTGCGCTCTACACCGTGATTGGCTTGCTGGTGCAGGTGTCGGGCACCGGCTGGATCGAGAAACTGATGCCCCCGGTGGTCACCGGCTCGGTGGTGGCTGTGATTGGCCTGAACCTGGCCAGCGTGCCGATCAAAAACATGGCTGCCAGCAACTTTGACAGCTGGATGCAGGCCGCCACTTTTGTCTGTGTGGCGTTGGTGGCGGTGTTCACCCGCGGCATGCTGCAGCGTTTGCTGATTTTGGTCGGGCTGCTGGTGGCCAGCGTGCTGTATGCCGTGCTGACCAACGGCCTGGGTCTGGGCAAGCCGATGGACCTGAGCGGCTTGTTCAATGCTGCCTGGGTCGGCATGCCGGGTTTTTCAGCGCCGGTGTTTGACGCCAGCGCCATGTTGATGATGGCACCCGTGGCCATCATTCTGGTGGCTGAAAACCTGGGTCACATCAAGGCAGTGACGGCTATGACCGGCAAAAACCTGGACGTGTACATGGGCCGCGCCTTCATTGGCGACGGTGTCGCCACAATGGTCAGCGGCGGTGTGGGTGGCACCGGCGTGACCACCTACGCAGAAAACATCGGTGTCATGGCCGCCACCAAAATCTACTCCACCGCCATGTTTCTGGTGGCCGCCCTGCTGGCCGTGGTGCTGGGTTTTTCACCGAAGTTTGGTGCCGTGATTCAGACCATTCCGTTGCCGGTGATGGGCGGCGTGAGCATCGTGGTGTTTGGCCTGATTGCGGTGGCTGGTGCGCGCATCTGGGTTGAAAACAAGGTGGATTTTTCTGACAACAAAAACCTGATCGTGGCCGCCATCACCCTGATTTTGGGCACCGGTGACTTCACTCTGAAGTTTGGCGACTTTGCGCTGGGCGGCATTGGTACCGCCACCTTTGGCGCCATCGTGCTCTACGCGCTGTTGAACCTCAGGACGGTGGCAAGCGCAACCGCAACCGCACGAACCGACTTTTGACTTGACTCAGGCGGTGGCGAGTTCCTGCGGCGCGGTGATGCCCATGGCATCCAGCGCTGCGGCCAGTTGTGCCACGCTGCGGTCGATGTTGTGCAGCTTTTCCAGGCCAAACAGGCCGACGCGGAAAGTCATGAAATCGGCCGGTTCATCGCACTGCAAGGGCACACCCGCGGCGGTTTGCAGGCCCAGCGCCAGAAACTTCTTGCTGTTTTGAATGCCCGCGTCAGTGGTGTAGCTCACCACCACACCGGGCGCCTTGAAGCCGTCGGCAGCCACGCTTTGGATGCCGCGCTGCTCAAACAGCGCCCGCACCTTGGTGCCCAGGGCAAGTTGTTCGGCTTTGACCTTCTCAAAGCCGTAGTTGCGGGTCTCCGTCATGACCTCGCGCAGGCGCACCAGGGCGTCGGTGGGCAGGGTGGCGTGGTAGGCGTGGCCACCGCCTTCGTAGGCTTCCATGATTTGCAGCCATTTTTTGAGGTCACAGGCAAAGCTGGTGCTGCTGGTGGCGTCAATGGCGGCGCGGGCGCGCGGGCTCAGCATCACCATGGCGCAACAGGGTGAGCCGCTCCAGCCTTTTTGCGGCGCGGTCACCAGCACGTCGACGCCAGTGGCGTCCATGTTGACCCACATCGCGCCGGAGGCAATGCAATCCAGCACAAACAGGCCACCCACGTCATGCACCGCGTCCGCCACGGTTTTCAGGTAGTTGTCGGGCAAGATCATGCCAGCAGCAGTTTCCACATGCGGGGCAAACACCACGTCGGGTTTTTTGGCGCGGATGCTGGCCACCACCTCGTCGACCGGGCAGGGAATCCAGGGGTCTTGTGCGCCGGAGCCGGTTTTGCGCGCCTTCAGCACGGTGGATTCCGCTGGAATGTGCCCCATGTCAAAAATTTGCGTCCAACGGTAGCTGAACCAGCCGTTGCGAATCACCAGCGTTTTTTTGCCGGTGGCAAATTGGCGCGCCACGGCTTCCATGCCAAAGGTGCCGCTGCCCGGCACCAACACGGCGCTGGGGGCGTGGTAAACCTCTTTGAGGATGCTGGAGATGTCGCGCATCACGCCCTGAAAACGCTGCGACATGTGGTTCAAGGCGCGGTCGGTGTAGACCACCGAAAACTCAAGCAGGCCGTCAGGGTCGATGTTGGGAAGAAGTCCGGGCATGAAGTGCTCCTTTATAAGGGGTGTCGGTGGCGTTCAGCTTAGCATGGTGGCCGCGATCTGAACACCCGGGAAGTCCTTGACCCGGCCCCTCACCGGGCTGATGTGCCACCGTGTCAAGGATAATTTCGGTCAAGATGACCTTGAACCTTGACTTTCTCAGCCTACCCTTGCTCGGTGCTTCTGCACTGATCTTTGTCAGCGTGTTGGTGGGGGTGTTCTCAAAAAGGGCGGGCTTTTCATTTTTGCTGGCTTTTCTGGTCACGGGCATGCTGGCCGGTGTGGATGGGCCGGGGGGGTGGGAATTCAATGACTACGGCCTCAGCTTTTGGGTCGGCAATATTGCGCTGGTCATCATCTTGCTCGACGGTGGCCTGCGCACCGATTACCCAAGGTTTCGCACCGGCCTGAAACCAGCTCTGGTTCTGGCGTCGCTGGGTGTCTTGCTGACGGCTGGCTTGACTGCCGTGGCTGCGGTCTACCTGCTCCAGCTGAGCTGGACGAGCGCCTTTTTGCTCGGTGCCGTGGTGGGCTCAACCGATGCGGCGGCGGTGTTCTCGCTGCTCAAGACCTCAGGTGTTCAGTTGAGCGAGCGGGTGGCCACCACGCTGGAAATCGAGTCCGGCATGAACGACCCGATGGCGGTTTACCTGACGCTCACCCTGATTGCCCTGGCCTCTGCCGTCGGCATGACGCTGTCGCCTGCTGCCATCGCCTGGTCCTTGCTGCAGCAATTTGCCTGGGGGGCGTTTTTGGGCATTGGCATTGGGCGGGTGTTGGCCTCCTTCTTGCCCCGAATTCAGCAGCTGGAAGAATCCGGGGCGGTGATTGCGTTGCTGCTGGCCATGGCGGGGCTGAGCACGTTTGCCTTTGCCACCTGGGTCGGCGGGTCGGGCTTTCTGGCCGTTTATCTGCTGGGTATTGTCTTGAACCGCAGGGCGCCACGCATGGTGCAATCGGCCCTGTCCGCGCTGGACGGCTACGCCTGGCTGTCTCAGGCGCTGATGTTCGTGCTGCTGGGTTTGCTGGTAACGCCCTCGGAAATCGCAGGGTTTGCCTGGCCTGCGCTGGGTGTTGCTGCGGTGTTGATGTTTGTGGCACGGCCACTGGCTTGTGTGACTTTTACGGGCTGCAGGCGCCCCCGGACGCTGGCCTGTGCGTGGAAGCCTGGCTCACCAAAGCCGTCAAGCGCCCGGTGGTGGTGGGCGACCAAGTGGCGCTGGACCGCGCCGAATTAAGTGTGCGCGCCATGTCCGAGGGTGTGGTGACCGCTGTCGGCCTGAAGCTGCCGCCGCCGTCAGAGTCGGCGGATTGAGGCGTCAAAAAGGCAGGCGTTTCATGCCTTCAAAACCATCCCTCGCCATGGCGCACGGACCGCTGTCCTGGGTGTACTTCAACCGTCATGGCGGCTCTTTCAAGTTAGCGGGCGTCTGCCACGTAGGGGTTTGTGCGGCGCTCGCGCCCAAACGTGCTCTCTGGCCCGTGGCCGGGAATGAACACCGTGTCGTCGCCCATCGGCCACAGGCGGTTTTTGATGCTGGCAATCAGCGTGTCATGGTCACCTTGCGGAAAATCCGTGCGGCCAATTGACCCGGCAAACAGCACATCGCCAACAAAGGCGCGTTTGGCCTCACTTGAATAAAACACCACATGGCCCGGCGTGTGGCCTGGGCAATGCCGCACCGTGAGCCTGCATTCCCCCACCGTGACGCTGTCGCCATCATGCAGCCAGCGCGTCGGTTTGAAGGTTTTGGCAGGTGGAAAGCCAAACATCTTGCTTTGCTCGGGCAAGCCGTCAATCCAGAACTGGTCGGCCTCATGCGGGCCAATGATCGGCAAATGCAGCCGCTCGGCCAGTTCACCGGTGCCCCCGGCGTGGTCAATGTGGGCGTGGGTGAGCCAGATTTGTTCCAGCTTCAGGCCCTGCCGGGCTACTTCGGCCAGCAACCGGTCCAGGTCTCCACCGGGGTCGATCACGGCCGCTTTGAAGGTCTGGTCGCACCAGACCAGTGAACAGTTTTGCGCGAAGGCGGTGACGGGAAGGGTGAGGTACTTGAACATGAGAATGGGGGGGGGCGTAGGTGAAGGCGGTTGCTGGCGCCCATTGTCTTTGACGTTCGATCAGGCCCCAGGCTCGGTGCCCACCACCCGGTGCGCCACCAGGTCAATGGCGGGCTTGGTGTTGCCCTGTTTGTCGGTCCACACCTTGGGGTTCAGATGGCCGGCGGCGGCCACCGAATCGCCGTCGCGCAGGGCCAACAAGGCGGCACAGGGTGCGTCGTCAAAGGCAATCACATTGACCATCAGGCTCTCGCCCTCATTGCTTGGCGCCTTGACCCTGGCCACGACAAAGGTGGTGTCGCCCTTGCCCTGGCGCCGCTCGGGGTCGCCGATCAACCTGCCTGCTATCAATCCATCAATCATTCATGCACCCTTTTAGCGATTCAAAAAAACACAAGCGCATGGTAGCCGCTGCGACAGGGCTGCCACCGTACTGGCGGTGGGGCCGGACATCAACACCAAACATTTGCGCGGCGTCAAAAGCGGCTGGGTCACCGCCACCACCCCGATGGCAAATCGACAGGCTCAACAACGCCGGCGACCATTTCGTGCGCCTGTTTGACGAGCACAACGCCCTCGACCAGCACATTGAGAACATGGTCTCGCGCACTGAGCCCGGCACGCCAGAACAAATTGAGCAACTGAAAAAAGAAAAGCTGGCGCTCAAAGACCAGATTTACGTGATGCTGAAGAAAGCGGCCCAAGACGAAGCCTGACGGGTCTTTGCGCGGCGCGGCTGCACCCTGGTTTTTGCGTCAGTCAACTGACTGGCGCGCCAGCTTCTCGCTGCGCCAGTAGACATCATCGCCGGTGCTGCCATCGGTGCGGTAGCGGTTGAGCACCCGGGCCAGCACAAACATCAAGTCTGACAGGCGGTTGAGGTACTGGCGGGGCGTGTCTTTCAGGGCGTCTTGTGCGCCCAGTGCCACCACCGCCCGCTCGGCCCGACGCGCCACAGTGCGGCACACATGGGCCAGTGAGGCCGCTCGTGTGCCGGCCGGCAAGATGAATTCCTGCAGCTTCGGTAACGCCGCGTTATGGGTTTCCAGCGCCTCATCGAGCGCCAGCACGGCCTCTGGCTTGAGCAACTCAAAGCCCGGAATCGACAGCTCGCCACCCAGGTTGAAGAGCTGGTGCTGAATTTCCACCAGCAGGGCGCGCACCTCTTCTGGCATGGCCTCGCACAGCAGCACGCCAAGGTTGGAATTGAGTTCGTCCACATCGCCCATGGCGTGCACGCGCAGGCTGTTTTTGGACACCCGGGTGTTGTCGCCCAGGCCAGTGGTGCCGTTGTCACCGGTGCGGGTGGCGATTTGTGTCAGTCGGTTGCCCATACGTGGCCTCTTTGGTAAATGGTGGGATCAGGTGCCGGGGTGTCGGTGTCGACTTCTATCTTCACGCCTTTTTCAAAACACGTGTTGCGCGACAAATTCGCCAGGTCCACTCGTGTCGCTTCATGTGCTTGTACAGTGGCGTTTCATCACCGATCATTATCACGGAGTCACGCCATGCGCACACCCCCCGCCGCAGCGCAATTGCTGCCACACATGCAGGCCCGCGACGTGCCAGCAGCCCTGATGAAAGCGCTGCAAAACCGCTTTGCCGCCCAGTTTTCCACCGCGCTGGTGGTGCGCGAGCAGCACGGGCGCGACGAGTCTTCGTTCAGCGTGCCCCCGCCGGCGGCCGTGGTGTTTGCACAAAGCACGCAAGATGTGGCGGACGCCGTCAAGCTGGCAGCCCAGTACAAGGTGCCGGTGATTGCGTTTGGCGTGGGCTCGTCTCTGGAAGGCCATTTGCTGGCGGTGCAAGGTGGCATCAGCCTGGATGTGAGCCGCATGAACCAGGTGCTGGCGATCAACGCCGAAGACCTGACGGTGACGGTGCAGCCCGGCGTGACCCGCAAGCAGCTCAATGAAGCGGTCAAATCCACCGGTCTCTTCTTTCCGATTGACCCCGGTGCCGATGCCACGCTGGGCGGCATGGCGGCCACGCGGGCCAGCGGCACCAATGCCGTGCGTTACGGCACCATGCGTGAAAACGTGCTGGCGCTGGAAGTGGTCACGGCCAGCGGCGAGGTCATTCGCACCGGCACACGGGCCAAAAAAAGCAGCGCGGGTTACGACCTGACGCGCCTCATGGTGGGCAGTGAGGGCACGCTGGGCATCATGACCGAGGTCACCGTCAAGCTCTACCCACTGCCCGACGCGGTGATGGCCGCCACCTGCAGCTTTGCGTGCCTGGCGGATGCGGTGAACACCGCCATGTTGATCATCCAGCTGGGCGTGCCCATCGCCCGCTGCGAGCTGCTCGACGCCAACACCGTCCGGATTGTGAACGCGCACGCCAAACTGGACTTGCGCGAAGGCGCCCTGCTGCTGATGGAGTTTCATGGCTCAGCGGCGAGCGTGCAAGAGCAGGTGGACATCGTGCAGGGTTTGGCGGCTGACCAGGGTGGCCAGGCCTTTGAATGGGCCAACACGCCCGAGGCGCGCACCCGGCTGTGGACGGCGCGGCACAACGCCTACTTTGCCGGCGTGCAGTCGCGCCCGGGCTGCAAAGCCATCACCACCGACACCTGTGTGCCGATCTCGCAGCTGGCCGAGGCCATGCTGGACTCGGTGCTGGAGGCCGAGCAAAGCGGCATCCCCTATTTTTTGGTCGGCCATGTGGGCGACGGCAACTTTCACATGGCTTATTTGATCGACCCCGACCAACCCGAAGAACGCGTGCTGGCCGAGAAACTGAACCACCAGCTGGTGCACCGCGCCCTCAAGCTGGGCGGCACCTGCACCGGCGAACACGGCGTGGGCCTGCACAAAATGGGTTTTTTGGTGGATGAGACCGGCGCCGGTGCGGTGGCCATGATGCGCAGCATCAAACAAGCCCTTGACCCCGACAACATCATGAACCCGGGGAAGATATTTAAGCTATCTTAATAATAGCTGCTTGCGCTTTATGCATAAGGCCTAGAGGCTTATTAGTCTCAAATTAATGGCGTGATGCGGCGGCTAAAAACATTCGTTTTCCAGCTGGTCCAGCCACGCCAGCCCAAGCGCATCGGCGTGCCGCTCGAACAACTCGCGAATCTGGTTGACAAAGCTGGCCAGCAGCAACTGGTCGTCACAACGCATGCCTTGTGTGGCGTGGCGGCGCTTGAAGCTGCGGTAGCGGTCAACGGGGTCGCTGGCCAGAGCGGCTTCAGGCGGG
>JBBQSS010000026.1:0-21717 GCA_038213665.1 Burkholderiales bacterium
TGCCCAGATGACGTAGGATTTTTGTTCAGCTGCAAGGCGTAAAAATGGGCGTATAGCGAGCTATACAACCGTTTTTGCAACGCAGCAGATGGACAAAAAGACAAGTCAGGTGGGTATATTTTTCGCAGGAAATCACCTTAGATGCCCAACACCTTGAGCAGGGAGTCCGTGAACCCTTCCAACCCGCGCCCGGTCAGGCCTGTTTTTTTGCCGAAATGGGGCATTTCTTCGTAGACGTAGAAACCTCTCTCCCCGCTGAAGGTGTCGTTGAGCAACTCTTGCTTGCCCAGCAGGTAGGCGCTGAAGGTTTCGCAGCGTCGCGTGGCGTACGACAGATTGGCGCTAAAGCCAATGGTGGACGCCTGGTTGATGCTGCGCCCGGCATCGGCCGGCTCAATGCGCACGCCGCGGCAGCCCTGCACGATCAACTCCGCCGGGCCATGAAACGCCAGGTAGCGCAACTGCAGGGTGAGCCAGGCGTGCAGGCTGTTGAGCCGCCACAGGGATGTGATGCGCACGGGTGCGCCCCGTGGCTGCAGCACGCCCACCAGGTTGTGCGGTTGCATCACCAGGGCCGCGCCTTGCGGCAACTGCAGAATGCCAATTTCACTGAACGGGTCTTGGGTGGCCGAAATCACAAAGGATGCCGGTGCCTGGGTGCGGATGCGCGTCAATGCCACCATGTTCGAGGCCAGGCTGGTGAACGGAAAGCGCCAGTCAAGCAACCAGCGCGTGTCTTTGTCGCCTTGCGTCGGTGAACTTTGCAGAAACTCCGGGTGCACCAGCAATTCGTGGCCCTCATCCACCACGAGCGTGCGCGACACGGCCGACTGGCCGGCTCGCAACCGCAACGCACCAGAGGTATCGGGCATCAGGCACACCGGCGGGCGACGCGCTGCAAGCGGTGCCAGCACAAAATAGAACAGCGCTTTGATGGCGATGGGCAGGAAGATGATGGACAACAGAATCAAAAAAGCAGTGGGTGCAAGGTCTTCTATCGGGCGCATCCATTTTTCTAACCAGTGGTTGGTGCGGTGCTGTGTCAGTTCCTCAAGGCGGGTGCGCAGCGGTTGCAAAAAGAGATCGGTGTCACTGGGGCGTATGCTGAAAGCGGCAAGCGACGCCAATGGCCGGGTCTGTTGCACCAGCGCGAGCTGCTGTGCGTAATCTGCCGCAGCCAAGCGGTTGGTACTGAGCAGCAGCTGTTGCTGTGCCAGCAGTTGCTGGCGCTGGTTGAACTCGGGCGAGCCGATGGCCAGCAGGCTTTTGACCGGATGGCGCATTGCCAGTGCCTTTACGTCGCGCCTGCTGGCCTGCCACTCTTGGTACACACGCAGGTGAACTTGGCGCAGAACCTCGAGTTTGACGCGCTGGTCCCGGTCTGATTGCACCGAGGCCAGCCGCAATACCAGTTCAAGGAGGTAGGCGCGCTCTTTTTCAAGCAGGTGAATCTCAGTCGCAAGGCGCATGCCCTCCAGCTGCGCCGCAACGATGGGGGTGCCCCGCAACACCTGGCCAAAGCGGCTGGTTTGTTGCTGTGCCAGTCGTTTGGCCGTGATCTGCTGGTCGACTTCCGTCACACGCTGTTCGAGCATCTGCCTTGATGCCGTCCGCATCGCCGTTGCCCGCGCCGTGACCGCCCGGGCAAACTCTTCGACGCTGGCGCTGATGCCTTGATTTGCGTGCGTGAGTTGGGCCAACTCGGCACGGGCAGATTGCAGCGCGTGCCAGTCTGCCGAGCCCACCCGCCACAGCAGCAGCACGGCAAAAATGACCAGCAAGTTCAGCGCGTGGCGAATCAGCCATCTGAGAAGTGTGCCGACCAGGGCCGTCATGACGTGCCTTTGTGTGTCATTGCGTTTGGCAAAACAGGTGTGTCTGGGCGCGCAGCCGCAGGTGGTGCGGTCGCACGACAAGTCAACCCTGGCAAGCGATGTGTCATTGCGCTTTTATTGCTATATAAAACATAGCTGCTTGCGCACTATTCATAAGGGCTACAGGCTGATTATTCATATAAAAGTTGGGTTTTTCGCGTCCGCAGCTCGTGCAGCAACACATCTTTGTCGTGCCACACCTGGTTCACCCAGTTTTGCCCCAGCTCACGCAAGGCCTGCTCGGGGTTGGTGCTGCCGTCGGGCGGGCGTTGCGGCACCGGCAGGGTGCGGGCGTGCACGATGACGCGCGGCACACGACCCTGCAAAAACTGCCAGAAGTCAGGTGCGCCGTTCGGGTAGGCAATGGTCACATCCAGCACCGCACCAAATTTGTCACCCATGGCGTCCAGCGCCAGCGTCAGGCCACCCGCCTTGGGTTTCAGCAAATGCTGATAAGGCGACTGCTGGCGCGCCTGTTTGGCCGGTGTGAAGCGTGTGCCCTCCAGAAAATTCATCACACTGGTGGGCACCAGGGCGTATTTTTCGCAGGCTGCGCGGGTGGTGGCGGCGTCTTTGCCGCGGGCTTCGGGGTGTTGCCTGAGGTAGGCCTCGCTGTGCCGGCGCATGAACGGAAACTCCAGCGCCCACCAGGCCAGGCCCATGATGGGCACCCACATCAGCTCTTTCTTCAGGAAGAATTTCAGCAGCGGAATGCGCCGGTTCAGCACATGCTGCAGCACCAAAATGTCAACCCAGCTCTGGTGGTTGCACACCACCAGGTACCACTGGCGCGGGCTTAAAGCCTCGACGCCAGTGACCTGCCAGTCCAGCGCTTGTGTCAAACGCATCCAGGCGCTGTTGCCGGCAATCCAGGCCTCGGCAATGCGCAGCAGCAGCGGGTCAATGCGCAAGCGCACCGGCTTGAAAGGCAGCAGCAGCTTGGCCAATGACACCAGCAACAACAGGGGCACCCACAGCAAAATGTTGAGCAGCATCAGCGTGCTGGCGATCAGGCCGATCAGGGGCGCGGGTAAAAAAGAGAGCATGGTCTGAACTTTGGTTGTAGCGGTTTTGTAACACTGTTGGGACTTACGCAAAACCGCCCCAGCGTCGTTGCTCCTCTTTGCCGTATGCCTGTACTGTCTGCGTCGGAACGTCTAGCTGGGACAATTTTGCGTAAGTCCTGACTGTGCCCATTTTCGAGGATGATTAAGACATGACGACCCCTGATTTGCCCCAACACAGCGCCTCACAACCGGCCCAGCGCCCGGCCTTGCAAGTCGCCTTGATCGGTTATGGCGGCGCCGGCCGCATCTTCCACGCACCCCTGATCTCGGGCGTGCCAGGCTTGCAACTCAAGTGCATCGTGACCCGCCAGCGCGACGCGGTGCACAACGATTGGCCCGACGTGCGCTGGGTGGCCAGCGCCAATGACGCGTTTGCCGACCCGGCGATTGACCTGGTGGTGATTGCCACCCCGAACGCCAGCCATTTCGAGCTGGCCAAAGCCGCTTTGACCGCTGGCAAACATGTGGTGGTCGACAAACCCTGCACCGTGACGCTGGCTGAAACTGAAGGCTTGCTTGACCTGGCGCATGCCCAGGGCCGGGTGCTCACCGTGTTCCAGAACCGGCGCTTTGATGCGGACTTTCTGGCCTTGCAACAGGTCATTCAAAGTGGCGTGCTGGGCCGCCTGGTTGAGGTGAATTCGCACTTTGACCGCTACCGCCCCAGCGTGCCGGTGCGCTGGCGCGAGCAAGCGTTGCCGGGTTCGGGTTTGTGGTTTGACCTGGGGCCGCACCTGCTGGACCAGGCCTTGACGCTGTTTGGCCTGCCCGATGACATCTCATTGGATGTGGCCGCCCTGCGTGACGGCGCGCAGGTCAACGACTGGTTTCACGCCGCGCTGCGTTACACCACAAAGCACGCCGGTTTGCGCGTGGTGCTGCATGCCAGCACGCTGGTGGCCGAGCTGGGCCCGCGCTGGGCAGTGCATGGCAGCCGGGGTAGCTTCACCAAATTTGGCCTGGACGTGCAGGAAGAGGCCCTGAAAACCGGCGAGCGGCCACAGCTGGGCCAGTTGCAGCACTGGGGTCTTGACCCGCAGCCCGGCCAGGTTCGCAGTTTTAACACCATGGCCGGCGTGGCTGCACCGGTGTCCGTGCGCCGCGCGGCGCCCAACCCGGCGGGTAACTATCTGGCCTATTACGCCCAACTGCGTGACCACTTGTGGGGCTTGACGCCCGAGCCTGCGGTCACGCAGAGGCAAGTGCACGCCGTGATGCAACTCCTGACGCTCGGCGCACAAAGTGCGGCGCAGGGGCGGGTTGTCCCGGTGGCTGCAACTATCGTTCATTGCTAATATGCTGATTTAACAAACCCCAACCCGCCTCAGGAGCACCCGCTTGAACTACACGCAAAAACTGGTTTTATCGATGCTGGTGCCCACCGCCATGGTGGCGGGGGCCGGGTCTGCCGTGGTGCTGGGGGCCTGGTGGCTGCAGGGCAAGGCACGGACGCAAGCATCGCAAACCATTGTGGACTACCTGGTGGTGGGTGGCTGGCTCACTGCCTTGCTGACTGCCATTTGTGTGGCCGCCTGCCTTGGTTTCACGGTCTGGATCAAGCGCACCGCCATGAACGTCCTGGGCGGTGACCCGGCGGTGGCCAGTGTGGCACTCGCAGCGCTTGCCGATGGCCATCTGGCAGTCGATATTCCGGCGGCGGCAGAGGGCAGCCTGCTGCACTCGCTCAAGCGGCTGGCGTTGGCGCTGCAATCGACCATGGGTGAGATTCACCAGGCCACCCAGAGCATTTCAGTGGCCTCTGGCGAAATTGCCGCCGGCAACCAGGACTTGAGTGCGCGCACCGAGCAGACCGCCAGCAACCTGCAGCGCACCGCCTCCAGCATGGAGGCCCTCACCGGTGCCGTCAGCCAGTCGGCAGATGCGGCCCGTCAGGCCAACCAGTTGGCGGCATCGGCGGCCGAAGTGGCCGCGCGCGGTGGCCAGGTGGTGGGTGAGGTGGTGCGCACCATGGATGAGATCAACCAAAGCTCCCGGAAAATCGGCGACATCATCGGGGTCATTGACGGCATTGCCTTTCAGACCAATATTCTGGCGCTCAACGCCGCTGTGGAAGCCGCCCGCGCGGGCGAGCAGGGGCGGGGCTTTGCGGTGGTGGCCAGCGAGGTCAGAAGCCTGGCCAGCCGCAGCGCCGAGGCCGCCAAGGAGATCAAGAGCCTGATCGGTGCCTCGGTTGACAGCGTGGCGTCTGGTTCGCGCCTGGTGCTTGCGGCAGGCAGCACCATGGACGAAATTGTGGGCTCGGTCAACAAAGTGGGTGACATCATCGGCGACATTCTGCAAGCGTCGGTGGCGCAGTCGGACGACATCAATGAGGTCAACACCGCCATCAATCAGCTGGACCAGATGACCCAGCAAAATGCCGCGTTGGTGGAACAGTCCGCCGCCGCGGCCGAGAGCATGAAGGGGCAGACGCACATCTTGTCCAAAGCCGTGGCGGTGTTCAACACCAGGATGTGACCAGGTGTGATTCAAACTGAGTGGCGTCCTTGAAGAAGTCAAGGTCTGACATCAAACCCCGCTTTGCGTATTAAACCCGGTCCGGCGCGTGAAGAAGTCAAGGCCTCACGGCAAACCCGGCGATGCGCATTGAACCCGGCCCGGCGACTGGGCTATGCGCATGCGGTTTTGGGGTGAAAACACACGCGAATTGACGCTGCGGTACGCAAGCGCTTGTCGACGCGCGCCTTTCACCCAAAGCCCGGTCACATAGCCCAATCACCGTGCCTAACGTTGTGCGGGTCAGAAATTCTGAGTCAACGACGCACATCAATTTGCGTCACTTCCAACTCAGACACTTTTGAATTCCTCCCTGTCAGCGTACCCAATCGCCCGGCTGATTCATCCACCACCGTGAGATTTGCCTCGACCCAGTAGACGCCCTTGAGTGCGTTGGAAAGAAACCATTCCATTCATATGTTGCACTCCTCACTTTGAATTACACCCGCTGTGACCAGGTCGCTTCACGTGAAAGATCAGCGGATGATTCTGCCGCCCGTAGGAGTCCAGCCCTCACCCTGACCCTCACCCTGACCCTCTCCCAGAGGGCGAGGCAAGAAGCTCACATCCGTTGGAACCGCGCCCATCAGTAGCCCTGCCAGCCGTGTAAAAGGCTTCAAAACCTTACACTCGCCCCCTTTCCATTGTGTGAGTTTTCATGAACGCCCTTGTTGACGTCTCCTTTTTTCCGCGCCACGCCAAGCCCCTGAACAGCTACCGCAAGTTCTGGGCTGCGCGCCTGGGTACGGCCCCGTTTTTGCCGATGAGCCGCGAGGAAATGACCCAACTGGGCTGGGACAGTTGCGACGTGGTGCTGGTCACCGGTGACGCCTATGTGGACCACCCCAGCTTTGGCATGGCGGTGATTGGCCGCATGCTCGAAGCCCAGGGTTTTCGCGTGGGCATCATCGCCCAGCCTGACTGGCAAAGCGCCGAGCCGTTCAAAGCTTTGGGCAAGCCCAACCTGTTCTGGGGTGTGACGGCGGGCAACATGGACAGCATGATCAACCGCTACACGGCCGACCGCAAAATCCGCACCGACGACGCCTACACCCCCGGTGACGTGGGTGGCAAGCGGCCCGACCGTGCCGCCCTGGTCTACAGCCAGCGTTGCCGTGAAGCCTTCAAGGAGGTGCCAATCATTCTGGGCGGCATTGAAGGCAGCCTGCGCCGCATTGCCCACTACGACTACTGGAGCGACAAGGTGCGCCGCAGCGTGGTGGTGGATGCCAAATGTGATTTGCTTCTTTACGGCAACGCCGAGCGCGCCCTGGTGGAAATTGCCCACCGCCTGAGCCGCCGTGAACCCATCGAGCAGATCACCGACGTGCGCGGCACCGCCTTTGTGCGCCACTCTGACGACGACACCCGTCTGGGCTGGTTTGAGATCGATTCCAGCGATGTAGACCAACCCGGCCCGGTCGAGTCGCACCTTAATCCTTACCTGACCACCAGCGAGCAAGCGGCCGGGCAGGGCAGCAGCTGCGCCAAGGAAGAGGCTGAAAATGAGGCGGCTTCAGATGCTACTGAAAATATAGCTGCTCGCGCAATAGACACGAGGGCTAGAGGTCAAAAAGGCTTAAAGTTTGAAGAAATTGCAACGACTGCAACGACTGCAAGAGCCCAGCCCATCACCTTCATGCACAACCCGGCGCTGCCCATGCGGGTGGGCAAGCAGGTGCTGCCGCCGCGTGACCGCACCGTGATTCGTCTGCCCAGCTACGAGCAAGTCAAGAGTGACCCGGTGTTGTACGCCCACGCCAACCGCGTGCTGCACCTGGAAACCAACCCCGGCAACGCCCGTGCGCTGGTGCAGGCGCACGGCGTGGGTGCCACCGCCCGCGATGTGTGGCTCAATCCACCGCCCATTCCGCTCACCACGGCCGAGATGGACCTGGTGTTTGATTTGCCCTACGCCCGCGCCCCGCACCCGAGTTACGCCGACCAGAACGGCAGCCACGACCACGCCACCAAAATCCCGGCCTGGGAGATGATCCGGTTCAGCATCAACATCATGCGCGGCTGTTTTGGTGGCTGCACCTTTTGCTCCATCACCGAGCATGAGGGGCGCATCATCCAGAGCCGTTCGGAAGCGTCGGTCATCAAGGAAATTGAAGACATCCGCGACAAGGTCAAAGGCTTCACCGGCACCATTTCAGACTTGGGTGGGCCGACTGCCAACATGTACCGCCTGGGCTGCAAAAGCCCCGAGATCGAGGCGGCCTGCCGCAAGCCCAGTTGTGTCTTCCCCGGCATTTGCCAGAACCTGGGCACTGACCACCAACCGCTCATCAACATCTACCGCCGTGGCCGCGCCTTGAGGGGCGTCAAGAAGATTTTGATTGGCTCTGGCGTGCGTTACGACCTGGCGGTGCAAAGCCCTGAGTACGTCAAGGAACTGGTACAGCACCACGTGGGTGGTTACCTCAAAATTGCCCCGGAACACACCGAGAAAGGCCCGCTCTCAAAAATGATGAAGCCGGGCATGGGCACCTATGAAAAGTTCAAGACGCTGTTTGACAAGTTCACCTTGGAGGCCGGCAAAAAGCAGTTTTTGATTCCGTACTTCATTGCCGCTCACCCCGGCACCAGCGACGAAGACATGATGAACCTGGCGATCTGGCTGAAGAAAAACGGCTTCAGGGCCGACCAGGTGCAAACCTTCTACCCCAGCCCCATGGCCACCGCCACGGCCATGTACCACACCGATTTGAACCCGCTCAAAGGCATTCACCGCGACGACCGGGCCGAGCGGGTGGATGTGGTGCGCGGCGAAAAGCGTCGCCGCCTGCACAAAGCCTTCTTGCGCTACCACGATCCCAACAACTGGCCGCTGCTGCGTGAGGCGCTGAAAAGCATGGGGCGGGCTGACCTGATTGGCAATGGCAAGCACCACCTGATTCCCACCTTTCAGCCCCTGGTGGACGGCAGCTACACCAGCGCCCGGCGCAAGAACTCAAGCACCGGGCCGGTCGGGGTAGCGCACGTGCCCAAGCCAGGCCAGACGCCCAAGCCGGGTCAGTTGTTGACGCAGCACACCGGATTGCCGCCGCGTGACACCGGCGCGCAACGCCCTCGCAAGGGTTAACGTGAACGCACAGGGGCCATGGCGGGCTGAAACCTGCGCACAAAACGGCCGCTGTTTCATGCGTCTGCCTGGTCATCTTGACTCTGAGTGCTCGCTCATATAGGCGCGTGCCAACCGGATGTTTGCGCACAGGCCGCCGCTGTTGGCGTTGCTCAGGTCAAAGCTGCCACCCATGCGGGAAATGGTTTTTTCCACAATCGCCAGGCCCAGCCCGGTGCCGTTGGCCGAGGTGCGTGCGGCCTCGCCCCGAAAAAAGGGCGTGGTGAGTTGTTTAAGCTGTTCAGGCGGCACGCCTGTGCCGTGGTCGCGGATGCGCAGCAACACATATTGGTCCTGGTATCTGGCCGAAATGTCGACCATGGCCACCCCGGTGTCGACGGCTTTGCCGTAGCGCGCCGCGTTTTGCAGCAGGTTGTCAATCACCCGCTGCAACTCCACCGGATCAGCTTGCACCATCAGACCTGTTTGCAGCACCACCTTGAACACCACGTCCGGGTGCTTGCGCATGGGTGCCAGGCAAGTCTCCATCATCTGGGTGAGGGAGACTGGTTGCGAAGTGATGCCGCCTGGGCGTGCGTAGTCCAGAAACTTGTCAATGATGGCGTCAAGCTGCTCAATGTCGCTTGCCATGTGGTCACGCGCCTGCGGGTCGGCCACGCTGAGTTCGGTTTCCAGCCGCAAGCGTGCCAGGGGGGTGCGCAGGTCGTGTGAGATGCCGGCCAGCATGACGGCGCGGTCATGCTCGATCTTGGCCAACTTGCGCGTCATCCGGTTGAATCCGATATTGACCGCGCGAATCTCCTGGGTGCTGACATTTTCATCCAGCGTGCTGGCTTCAAAGTCGCCTTCACGGACCCGTTGTGCCGCAAATGACAGGTCTTTGAGCGGGCGGTTGATCAGGCTGGCAATCCAGGCGGCCCCCAACAATGACAACGCAGCCGTGGTGAGAATCCAGATCAGCCAGGTTTTAGCTGCGGGTTCGTCAAAGCGGGAACGCTCGGTTCTGAGCCAATACTGGTCTTTGTCAATCGTGAAGCCAACCCACAAGCCTTCGACCCGGTTGACACTTTTGGCCACCACCGAATCCGGCCCCAGCCTGGACTGGATTTCCAGGGCGACGTGTTTGCTGATGTTGTCCGATTCATAGGGCTCGAATTGGTCTTGGGGCTCGCGCAACTGAATGGTCACGTGCTCCTGGTCTTTCATGGTCTTGAACAACGACACCCGGGAAATGGCATCGGTATGCATGACGGCCGCCCGGCTGAGGTTGACCACCGAGGCGATCTGTTGTGCTGTGTGCAGGGCTCTTGGCTCAAACTCCAACTCCTGCAGGGTCTCGGTCCAGGCCCAGACGCTGCCCGCCAGCAGCACGGCCAGCAGAAAAAAAGTGCGCCAGAAAAGACTTAAAGTGGGTCGGTGGGTGCGTGGCTTTCTGGGCGGCGACGTCTGCCACTGCGCGGCCAGCGTCTTAGCTGCTGCCATCAGGGATAAAAACGTAGCCGACACCCCAAACGGTCTGGATGTAGCGCGGCGCGGTGGCGTCGTCTTCGATCATTTTGCGCAGGCGTGACACCTGCACGTCCAGGCTGCGGTCAAACGGCTCAAAGTCGCGCCCGCGCGCCAGGTGGGCAAGCTTCTCGCGTGACAGCGGCTGGCGGGGGTGGCGCACCAGCGCCTTGAGCATGGCAAATTCCCCGGTGGTGAGGGCCAGCTCACCGTTACCCTTGCGCAATTTACGTGCCCCCAGGTCAAAACTGAAAGGGCCAAACGTCACCGTTTCGTCTTCGCTGGAGGGCGCGCCCGGGGCTTCTACCGTTGGACGGCGGCGCAGCACGGCGTGCATGCGTGCCAACAACTCGCGCGGGTTGAAGGGTTTGCACAGGTAGTCGTCGGCGCCCACTTCAAGCCCGACGATGCGGTCAATGTCCTCGCCTTTGGCGGTCAGCATGATGATGGGCGTGCGGTCATTGGCCGCACGCAGGCGCCGGCACACCGACAGTCCGTCTTCGCCAGGCATCATCAGGTCAAGCACGATCAGGTCGACGGGTTCACGCATCAGCACACGCGTCAAGGCCTTGCCGTCTTCGGCCTGCAACACCTCAAAACCTTCCTGGGTGAGGTAGCGCCGCAGCAGGTCGCGGATGCGTGCGTCGTCGTCGACCACCAGAATTTTGTCAACACGGTCAGGGTTTGCGGCCATACTTTCAGTCCAGTCAATTTGTAACATTGGTGATTTTGCGTGGTCCAATTGGCGTTCATTGCAAATTGGATCGATATTCACATGTTGTTACGATTTTTTTGACACGATTTGTTAAATATCAAGGGAAGTAACGATGAAAAATTCTGCTCGTCTGATGGTGTTGGGTGCTGTGCTGGCATGGGGCCCCCCGGTATTTTCTCAAAACACACCGTCTCCGGCGGTCACCCAGCGGGTTGCCTTGTCAGCCAGCGCCAGCGTACAGATGGCGCAAGATGTGCTGACGCTCTCTTTGATCACCGCGCGTGAGGGCAGCGCCGCGCAAAGCGTGCAAAACCAGTTGAAGGCCGCCCTGGACGACGCGCTGACGCTGGCCAAACGCGAGGCCAAGGGTTTGATCGAGGTGCGCACCGGGCGTTTTGGTGTGACGCCCCGTTATGACCGCAACGGCAAAATCAGCGGCTGGCAAGGCTCTGCCGAGTTGCTGCTGCAAGGGCGCGACTTTGCCCGCATGGGTGAGATCGCCGGCAAGTTGCAAACCCTCACGGTGGCCAGCGCCAGCTTTGGCCTGACCCCCGAGCAGCTTCAAAGTGCAGAAATGTCGGCGCAAGGCCAGGCCATTGCGCAGTTTCGCCAGCGTGCCAGCGAGGCCGCCAAAAGCTTCGGTTTTTCGACCTATACCTTGCTTGACGCCAACATCAGCGCGGGTGACTCAGGTGGGCCTCATCCCTTCATGATGGCGAAGAGCGCGCGCGCCGCAGAGGCAGACGCACCGGTGCCCATGGAAGCGGGTTTAACTTCGATCACCGTCACGGTGGCCGGGTCTGTGCAGTTGAAGTAAAACGAGCAGGTAGACACCCGTGGCCGAATTTTCTCCCTTAGCCACCTTGCGGCGCATGACCGTCGGTGGCACTGATGCCATGCCCACCACGGTGGGGCGCTTTGAGCTCAAGCGCCTGCTGGGCCAGGGCGCACAGTCCAAAGTCTGGCTGGCGTTTGACCCCCGGCTGGAGCGCGAAGTGGCCATCAAGCTGATGAAACCCATGCGCGGCTCGGACGCCTCGGTGCTTGCCCAATGGCTGTCTGAGGCGCGCAGCGTCAGCCGCCTGACGCACCCCAACATCGTGCCGGTGTTTGAGGCCGATGTGCAAGACCAGCAACCCTACCTGGTGTTTGAGTATGTGGCCGGGCAAACGCTGGCGCAACTGCTGGCCAACCAAGGGGCTCAGAGCGCCACGCAAGCGGTGGCCTTGATGGTTGATGTGTTGGGTGCGCTGGTGGCCGCCCATGGCGCCGGTGTGGTGCACCGTGACCTGAAACCGTCAAATGTTCTGGTGGACGCCAGCGGCCGTGCCCGCGTGATGGACTTTGGCATTGCGCAGCGCGTCAGTAACGTCAGCACCGCCAGTGCCGGCAACCCCGCCAGCACCCAGGCCACGGTGGCCGGCACGCCGGCTTACATGGCACCTGAAGCCGCGCGTGGTGCCCAGGTCTCGCCGGTGATGGATGTGTATTCCGCCGGACTGATGCTGGCCGAGCTGTTGTGGGGCAAGCCCTTGCAGCCCGACACCGATGCCTACCGCGCCATTTACCGTGCCGCCTACGAGCCGCTGCAATTGCCGGCCGCATTGCTCACCGGCCTCGACGATGGCCTGCGCGCGGTGCTGCTGCGTGCGCTGCACCGTGAGCCCGATCAGCGTTACCCGGCCAGTGGGGTGTTTTTGGCCGCGCTGCAAGCCTGGCAAGCGCAGCAAAGCGAGGCCAGTGCCAAGGCCGACAACCCCGGTGGCGCCGACAACAGCACGCTGGAGTTTTTGCTACGGCGCATGCGCAACAAGACCGACTTTCCAGCGCTCTCGGAATCGGTGGTGCGCATCCAGACCATGGCCACCTCCGAGACCGAAAGCATCAGCAGCGTCACCAACGAAATCCTGAAAGATGTGGCGCTCACCAACAAGCTGCTGCGGCTGGTCAACAGTGCCCATTACGCGCGCGGCAGCAGCATTGGCACGGTGTCACGCGCGGTCAGCCTGGTGGGGTTCAACGGCATTCGCAACATGGCGCTGAGCCTGGTGCTGCTGGAGCACATGCAGGACAAAACCAACGCCCATTTGCTCAAGGAAGAATTTTTGCGCGGGCTCATGGCCGGCTCGATTGCCTCTGAACTCTCCGGCACCAGTGCCGAAGGTGAAGAAGCCTTTATTGGTGCCCTGTTTCAAAATCTCGGGCGCATGTTGTCGCAGTTTTACTTCCCTGAAGAATCCGCCAGCATTCGCGCCATGGTGTCTTCCACGCGTGAACCCATCAGCGAAGAGAGCGCGTCAACGCGTGTACTGGGGATGAATTTTGAGGCGCTTGGGGTGGGTGTGGCACGTGCCTGGGGCTTGCCAGAGAGCATTCAGCGCTGCATGCAACTGCCCGCTGGCGACCCGCCCGGCCGTGTGCCGCTTGAGGCGCACAGCCGACTGCGCTGGACGACACGTGCCGCCAATGAAATGGCCGACGCCATGCTGCACGCCGACCCCAAAGTGGTTGACGTGGGCCTGGGCAAAGTGGCGAAAAAGTTTGGCAAGACACTCGGGCTGTCTGACGCCCAGGTGCACGCAGCTATGGTTGTGGCGCGCAAAAAACTCGTTGAGCTCGCCGGTGCCATGGACCTTCGGGTCAAGGAAAACTCCCGTGCTGCGCCATTGCTCAAGGACCCGGAACACACCCCGCACAAGTACGACAGCCTGGAGGCCTCCGCGCTGCAGGCCACCCAGGCCATCACGGCCAGTGGCCTGAGTTCGGCTGAAAAACTGGCACAACCTGCGTCTGCCGAGGCGGCTCAAACCCTGACTGCCGGTATTCAGGACATCACCAATGTGATGGTGGAAGACTTCAAGCTCAGCGATGTGCTGCGCATGATTCTTGAAGCCATGTACCGGGCGCTGGATTTTCACCGCGTTATTTTTTGCATGCGTGATGTCAAAACCGACACCCTCACGGGCCGCTTTGGCTTAGGGGCTGGCGTAGAGCGCGTGGTGAAGTCGTTCAACGTGCCCTTGAATCCCCCCGGGGTTCCCGACTTGTTTGCCGCAGTTTGCGCCAAGGGTGCCGACACCTTGATCCGCGACGCCAGCGACCCACGGCTGGCGGCGCGTTTGCCGGATTGGTACCTCAAGTCATTCAATGCACCCACTTTTCTAGTTTTGCCCTTGCTGCTCAAAGGCAAGCCATTCGGCCTGATTTATGCCGACAAGGCAGAAAGAGATGGCTTGAACGTGGACGAAAAAGAACTCGCCTTGCTGCGCACCTTGCGCAACCAAGCCGTCATGGCCTTCAAGCAGTCATCTTAAATTTATAAGCGTTTTAGGCTTCTAGCCCATATTTAATAAGCGCTAGCAGCTATTTATTTAATAGCGTCTGAACTTCAAACCTGACCACGCTGCGGCCGGTTTTACTGAGCGCCACGCCAATCAGATGGATAGTCTGGCCGGTGCCCGCCGCGTTAGAGCCTTTCAACAAGGCCACAGACGATGGTCGCAATATGAAGGCCTACGCCACATTGCTGGACCAAGCCATCCATTCCATGATTGAGCGTCGGCAAGCGCAAGACGTTGACAGCCTTTTTCGCCGGGCAAGACCAGTGCATGGGTGCATGAAGTTGCCGGGCTTGAAGACTTCGAGCTGATCAGCTTCTTGGTGATTCAGGCGACGAACGATGTGATGGGTTGGGTTGACATGTCGACAGTTGGTACCTACCATGTGCCATATCTTTTAAAAGGCTCCACCATGCAGCAAACCGCCAAAATTTTCGCAACAGGCCGCAGCCAGGCTGTTCGGCTGCCGCTGGAGTTTCGCTTTGATGTGTCAGAAGTTTTTATTCGCCACGATCCTGTCACGGGGGATGTGGTGCTGTCCCGCAAGCCCACAGACTGGCAGGGCTTGCTCGAAGTGGTTGCACAAAACAAGGACGAAGAGCTCTTAATAGAGCGTCGCCCTGCAGCGCCCCACCACGTGCGCCGCGACCCTTTCGAGGGCTGGAAGGAATGACGACGCAGCGCTACATGCTCGACACCAACGTGGTCAGCCACATCATGCAGGGTCGCGACGCTGCATTGCTGGCGCATCTGACCCAGGTGCCCGTGGGCCAGGTGGTGATCTCCAGCGTGACGCTTGCAGAGCTCGAATACGGCTTGCACCGCAAAGGGCAACCTGCACGTTTGAAAAACGCCATGACCCAGGTGCTTTTGCGGATGGATGTGCTGCCTTGGGATGAGTTTGTGGCACGGTGTTACGGCGCGTTTTGCAGCACCCTCGAAGCCCAGGGCATCAACCTCAGCGACCTCGACATGATGATTGCCGCCCATGCTGTGGCCGTGGATGCAATCCTGGTCAGTCGCGACAAGGCGTTTGCACAAGTGCCAGAGCCCTTCAGGCTAGAGGCTTGGTAAGCAACCCGCCCAGTGCCCTGTTCGCCTGGCCTAGCCAAGCAAAGGTAGTCCGCCCGGGTCGCCAAGACCAAAATCTATGCGCATGCCAAGCCCAGTGCTGCATTGCGCGCTATGTTTGTGGCGCAGGTGCCGGTCGTGGCGAATCCCTGCGCGAGCAATTGGATCGACTGTCTGCACTGTCTGCCAAGCAGGTGGTCGCTGCCAAACTTGGAGAAGCAAAAAATGGACCGCTGCGGTCGAATGGCAGCTGATGCCTCCGAAAGTGCGACAGGCTGCTAGGCAGCGGGGTGGGCATGCGATGGTCGCCACCCCAGCATGCGCCGCGTTTGGCCTGGTGGCTTAGCGTTGTGCGCGCGGCTCGCCTTGGGCGTTGACCGTCACCGTGGGGCCCGGCTCGGTGGTCATTTGAACGCGATGCTCGACACTGCGGAAGTTGTAGGTCACATCCCAATACTGCGGCCGGGTCTGGGCTGAAACATTTTCGCAGCGTTGTACGTCGCGGGTGGTTGCGGGGTCAGTGCCGCCACTGCCGCCCATTCTGTTACCCAGCGCCGCGCCAGCCACGGCTCCACCCACCGTGGCGAGGTCCTTGCCGGTGCCGCCACCCACCTGGTGACCAAGAATGCCGCCAATCAGGGCACCTGCTATGGCGGCGGGCACGTTGGCATTGCTTTGGTTTTGAGGAATCTGCTCTTTTTCAATCCAGCAGCGCTGCTCGGGTGCGCCGACCATGGCGCGCACCGAGGTCACGTTGGCTTCAAAAAGCCGTTCGTCGTTGCGTTGGCGGTAGTCCGGGGCCACGGCTGCGTTGGGGGTCGTGTTGGCTGCGGTGTTGTTGACAAGCCGGGCCGATGAAATACGGTCGTTCAAGCCGGTAGCTGCCAGTGAGGGGTAGCGGCCCTCACGCAAAATGGCGCAGCGGCCACCGAAGCGTGCGTTTTCGCAGACTTCCCACTGGCCACCGGTGACCAGCACCGAGGAGGCGCGGTCGTTAAAGTTTTGGCTCTGGAAATTTGTGACTCCTTGCTCGGTGGTGAAAGACGGACCGCCAAAATTTTCCTGCTGGTAGAAAGTGACTTGTGCCGTGCTTGGCAGGGGTGCGTAGCGGCGCTCGTCAATGCGGGCATTGCGGTTGATGGCTCTCACGGACGACAAGCCGTCGTTCAGGCCCATCGCTGCCAGCGACGGGTATTTTCCTGGCCGCAAGACGACGCAGTTGCCACGAAAACGGACGTCATCGCAGACTTCCCAGCGGTTGCCAATCACTTCTGCGGAGGAGGCGCGGTCGTTGAAACCAAAGCGATCAAGGTTGTTGATGCGTTGCTCGGTGGTGAAGGAGCGGCCCTGAAAATTGTCCTGTTCATAAAAGACGATCTGTGCGGATGTCTGTGCGGCCATGGCCACAGCGGCCAGTGTCAGCAAGGTTTTGACGGATGATTTCATGGGGTGCTCCTGTAAAAATTTTTTAAACTTAGACGACTTCGTCGGCCCAGACGGTGAACTGCGCCAGCGTGTTGGGCCCGAAGGTGCTTGCCAGTGCCACATCGCAGGCGTCACGGCCACGGGCCATGAGGACGCGGCCAATGCGCGGGGTGTTGTTGCGTGCGTCAAAGGTGTACCAGCGGTCACCCAGGTAGGCTTCAAACCAGCCGGCAAAATCCATCGGCCCGGGAATCGGCGGAATGCGGATATCACCCAAATAACCAGTGCAATAACGCGCCGGAATGTTCATGCAGCGGCAAAAGGCGACCGCCAGGTGGGCATAGTCGCGGCACACACCCTGGCCTTCGTTGTAGGCCTCAAGTGCGGTGCGCGTGCGCCGGGCATGGTGGTAACCAAACTCAATGTGGTTGTGCACAAAGTCGCAAATGGCTTGCACCCGTGCCCAGCCGGTTGGACCGTGACCAAACAATTGCCAGGCGATGTTGGACAACTGGTCAGTTTCACAATAGCGGCTACCCAGCAAAAACACCAGCGCCGATTCGGGCAACAGCTCGACCGGAACCTGCATGGCGCCGGGTGCCACCGGGTCGGGCTCACCGCTGTCATGGACCAAGGCATCGGCGCGCATCACGAACCTGCCGGCTGGGGCCACGATGCGGCTGCACCAATTGCCAAAGCCGTCATGGTAGGCAGTGATGGGCACCTCCGGGCTGGTGACAAGGACGTCCGGGCGCACCAGATCAGCTGAGCGTGAATGATGGATGTTGAGCGACAAAATCATCGGCGTCGGGGCCGGGCATTGGTAGACCATCTCAAAGCCGAGGCGAAGCAGCATCCCTGGCGCCGTTGCCTGCGGCAGGGCCGAGCCATTTGAAGGCGTGCTGAGTGGGGAGTGCGGTGTGGGGTTCATGGACATCATGGGTAGGCCTGAATCGGGTGGAGGGGTGTGAATACGCTATGAAGCAATCAACATGCCATCATAGTAGGCGGGCGGGTGCACCGCGTCTGTGCGTTGGCGCACGAAGGTTCTACAGCAGCGGCACATCAAGCGCTCGGGTTTGCGCTGCGGGCAATACGCCTTGGGGGCTGGAGTGCGGGTTGGCGGGCGACGCCGGTAGCCACTGCGCCAGGGCTTGGCGCAAGGCACTCAGCGCAATCGGCTTGGTCAGAAAACCGTCCATGCCCACGGCCAGGCATTGTTGGCGCCTTTCTTCAAAGGCGTCGGCGGTCAGGGCCAGGATGGGCAGGCGCGCTTTTGAGTGCGCACTCTCCCATTGGCGAATGTGCCGGGTGGCGGTGTGCCCGTCCATCACCGGCATTTGCAGGTCCATCAGGATGATGTCGGGCCGCTCCCCTTGGCGGATCAGCTGCACCGCCTGCTGGCCGTCAACCGCCACGGTGTGGCTCAGTCCGAGCTGCGTCAACAGGGCGCCAATCACCAGGCGATTCACCGGGTTGTCTTCAACCACCAGCACCGCACCGCGCAGCAGTGTTGCTTGCGCCGTTGCTGCCGGGCTTGCAGCCGCCACGCTGGCAACGCCGACTGCATTGGTGTTGGCATTGACTGGCGTGCGCTCGCTGTCCGGCGACAACGCGGCCAGCTCGGCGCGCACGCGAAACCAGAAGCGCGAGCCTTTTCCGGGCTCGCTTTGCACGCCAACATCACCGCCCATGGCCTGTGCCAGGTTGCTGACAATCGACAAACCCAGCCCAGAGCCGCCAAACTCGCGGGTGGTTGAACTGTCGGCTTGGGAGAACGGCCGAAACAGCAAAGCGAGCTTGTCAGCCGCAATGCCCATGCCGGTATCTTGCACCGAGAACTCCAGCAGGGCGGTGTCGCTGTTGCGCTCAATTTCTGTGCCCTCAATACAGACACGGCCCTGTCGGGTGAACTTGATGGCATTGCCCACCAGGTTGGACAGCATCTGGCGCAGGCGGTGCGCATCCGCGCGGTAGCTTTGCTCGCAAACACCCTGCCAGCGCCACTCCAATTGCAAATTCTTGACCTTGGCGGCACCCACAAACAGCGACTGAATGTCAACCAGCAGCGGCACGGGTTTGAACACTGCGCGGTCAAGTTGGAATTTGCCGGCCTCGATTTTTGACAGGTCAAGAATGTCGTTGAGCAGCATCAGCAGGGTTTGCCCGCTGCTCAGGATGGTGCTGGCGTAATCGCACTGCTGCTGGGGCGTGGCATTGGGCAGCAGTAGCAGTTGCGCCATACCCAGAATGCCGTTCATGGGCGTGCGGATTTCGTGACTCATGGTGGCCAGAAACCGGCTCTTGGCCAGGTTGGCGGCATCCGCGTCGGCCTTGGACTGGCGCAACTCCACCGCCACGCTGCGCTGAACCGCCAGTGCGGTCAGGTGGTTGTTGTAGCCCTGCACCAGTTGAAGCACTTCATCCACCACGGTGTTTGTGGGCAGCAGTTCATGCGGCGTGTCGGGGTTGTGATTGATCGCGCGAAAACCCTCTGACACCGCTCGTATAGGCTTCACCACGGTTTTGGCGAAGTACCAGGTCAGCGCCAACATGCCCAGCAGGGCCAGCAAGACCAGCCCAAACGTGTAGAAGCCCAACTGGTTGATTTTTTGGGTCAGCAGGGCGCGCGGCGTAAGCGTCACCAGCAGGCCGGACTGACGGTCCACGTGGGTCACGTTCATCAAGACCTCCTGTCCGTCTAGCACCAGCCGGGGCGTGGCCGGTGTGGCGCGCACCAATTCAAGCAGCCCCGGCAGCAGGGCTTGCCCGAAACGCTGGCTGTCTGAATGCAGTTCAATCTGGCCCTGGCGGTCAATGCGCATCAGTTGCGTGCCCGGCGCCAGCGCCACGCCTTTGAGGAATTCACGCATGATCTCGTCATTGAGGTTGATCACCAGCACGCCTACCACCTCTGATTTGCCGCTCACGGGTGAAAAATGTTGAATGGCGCGCACCACGCTGATGACTTTGCGTTGCACAGAATTCAGGTTCAGGTTGTCGTCGATACCGCGCCAGAGCGTGGGTGTGCTGGCCGCCAATGCCTCACTCAAAAGCCCATTGGCCACATTGTTTTGAACCTGACTGGAGTCCAGAGTCTGGCCCGCCTGAAAATGCGCGCCGCCCACTGAAAACAGATGAATCGAGTCGAGCCCCTTGATGCGCACATAGTTGTTCAGGATGTAGCCCATTTGCGCCCGCATCTCAAGTGCGTTGAAGCTGCTGGAGGCGCCGGTCGCGTCCGCTCGCTCAAGTGCCAGGCCAATCGCCGGATCGCCTGCAATATTGGAAGCCATGTCCTCGATCTGACCTTGGTAGAGGCTCAGGTAAGACGAAAAACTGGCGACCAGGCGCGCATTGTCAGACTCTGCTTGCTCGATCAGCACCCGCTTGGAAATGTCGAACGCCGTCCACCCCAAAAGAAGCATGGGCAACACACCTGCCACCAGCAGAAAACCCAACGCCTTTGACGTGATGCTCCAATGCCATTTCATGAAAAACCCGACGCTTGCCGCTACTGCACCGAGGCGGCGGTGATCAGTCGGGTGTCAATCAGGGTCACTTCGGGCACGGTGCTGGCATGGGCCAGCCGGTTGGCCAAGGCCACACCCTGATAGCCCTGTTCTGACGCCTGTTGGTCAATGGTGGCCAGCATGCGCCCTGACTTGATTTCGGTAATGGCCTCACCCAAGGCATCAAAGCCCACCACCTTGACCCCTGTCTTGCCGCTTTCCTGCAGGTACTTGGCGGCGCCAATGGCCATCATGTCATTGGCGGCAAAGACCAGTTTGATGTGGGGGTGCTTGGCAAACAAGCCTTTGGTGACGGTATACGCCTCGTCAATTTTCCAGTTGGCGGGCTCGGACGCCACCACTTTGACATGCTTGTTCTCAGTAAAGGCCCGCCGCGCACCCTGCGCCCGCTGCTGTGCGTTATTGGCGCTGGGAATGCCTTCAAGAATGGCCAGTTCGGTGGGGGCTGTGACGCCCGCCACCAAAAATTGCCCCACTTTGTAGGCACCGGCTTCGTTGTCGACACTGATGAACGGAATCGGTTTCATGCCGGCGAGTTTGACCGCCTCCTGGTCCAGGCGGTTGTCGATGTTGACGATGTGAATGCCCGCAGCGGCCGCTTTTTTCAAGGCCGGCACCAGCCGCTGCGAATCACCCGGGGCAATCACAATCGCATCCACCTTGTCGGTAATGAGGTCTTCCACCAGCTGTATTTGTTGCTCAATGGACGTTTCTTGCGCTGCGGTTTTAACCTTCAGGGTGATGCTGAGTTCTTGTTCGGCGCGCCGCGCCCCTTTTTCCATTTCCACAAAAAACGGGTTGGTCAGGGTTTTCATGACCAGGCCAATCTGTTTTTTTGCCACGGGCGGTGCCACTGCCGCAGGCTGTTGGGGCGGCGTGGTCACGCTGGGCCCGCTGGATTGCCCGCAACCCAAAAGACCAAGACCGATGGCAAAGACCGGCAGCAGCCGCAAGATGTTCAAGATGTTTCCTTTGATGAATGCAACAACGGGCTCGTGGCGTGGCGCCTCTTTTTATATGCTTTTTAGGCCTCTAGCCCTTGTACAGTAAGCGCAAGCAGCTATAAATTCAATAGCATTTTTGCCTTATTGGGCAACCCAGCCGCCATCCATGTTCCAGGCCACGCCGCGCACATTGTTGCCCGCAGGTGAGCAGAAAAACACGGCCAGCGCGCCCAGATCTTCTGGTGTGGTGAACTGCATGGAGGGCTCTTTTTCGCCCAGCAGCTGCCGGGTGGCGTCTTCATTGGAGACACCTAAAGCGGCGGCCTTGGCATCTACTTGCTTTTGCACCAGCGGTGTCAGCACCCAGCCGGGGCAAATCGCGTTGCAGGTGACACCGGTGCTGGCGTTTTCCAGTGCGGTCACTTTGGTCAGGCCGATCACACCATGTTTGGCGCTCACATAGGCTGATTTTTCAGCCGACCCGACCAGGCCGTGCACCGACGCCACGTTGATGATGCGGCCCCAGCCCGCCGCCTGCATGGCCGGCAAGGCCAGCCGGGTGGCATGGAACGCGCTGCTCATGTTGATGGCAATGATGGCGTCCCAACGCTCTGGCGGGAAGTTCTCGATGCGTGCCAC
>JBBQSS010000027.1:0-20873 GCA_038213665.1 Burkholderiales bacterium
CACCTCATGGGCCGTCATCCTGGGGCTGGGCGGGCTCAAGTTTCTGGCAGTTGAAGCAGAAAAAATGCTGCTGCGTCGCATGAACATCCGGAGCCTGTGAATGAGCCTACTGCAAAAATTGCGCCGGCATGTGCCAACCCGCGAGCAGATCGCCCACAACCGCTGGCTGGCATGGCTGCGCCCCTGGCTGCAGCACCCCAAGCTGTGGCACTGGTCGCGCCGTGGCGTGTCCATGGGCGTGGCGCTAGGGGTGTTTTTCGGCCTGCTCATTCCCGTTGCACAAATTCCACTCTCGGTGGCGGCGGCGGTTGTCATGCGGGCCAATATTCCGACGGCGGTGGCCAGCACGCTGGTCAGCAACCCGGTCACTTTTGGTCCGATTTATTACGGCGCCTATCGGTTCGGGGTTTGGGTCACGGGCAGCAAAGAGCGTCCAAAAACCATTGATCTTCAAAATCCGCAACCCACTGTGGCACACGAAGACGCCAGTTTCTGGGAGCGCATCACCCACCTGGGCAAACCCTTGCTGGTGGGCTTGTCCATCACAGCGGTGCTGATGGGTTTGCTCACCTACGGTGTGACCTCTCTCATCTGGCGCTGGCGCACGCTGGTCAAGCGACGCAGCAGAATGCGTCAAAGCGCCACCTCAAAGGCCTTGCCGTGAACAGCGCCTACCAGGAATTTGCTCTGCTGCTCATGCTGTCTGCGGTGGTGGGTGCGATTGCGGTGCGTTTGCGTCAACCCTTGCTGATGGCCTACATCATTGTGGGCATTTTGGTTGGGCCGTCGGTTTTTGGCTGGGTGGCCGCCCACGACCAGATTGACCTGCTGGCGCAAATAGGCATCACGGTGCTGCTGTTTGTGGTGGGCCTCAAGCTTGATTTGCGGCATGTGCGGCAAATTGGCCCGGTGGCGCTGGCCACCGGGCTGGGGCAATTAGGCTTTACCATTTTGTTTGGTTTTTTCATCATTCTGGCGCTGGGCCGGGGCTGGCTGGACGCCTTGTACGTGGCTGTGGCGCTGACGTTTTCCAGCACCATCATCATCGTCAAGCTGCTGTCTGACAAACGCGAGCTCGAATCGCTGCACGGGCGCATTGCCGTGGGCTTTTTGATCGTGCAAGACCTTGCGGTGGTGATCGCCATGATGGTCATGAGCGGGCTCGGCGGCATGGAAGGCAAAGCGGTGAGCGGCCTGACCCTGACCCTTAGCCTGCTGACGCGCCTGGGCGGCGCAGCCATCGTGCTCTTTGTGCTGATGCGTTATGTGCTGCCCCGGGTGGTCGACACACTGGCGCGTTCACAAGAGTTGTTGCTGATTTTTGCGATTGCCTGGGGCACCACGCTGGCGGCGCTGGGCGAATTTGCCGGGTTCAGCAAAGAGGCGGGGGCGTTCATAGCGGGGTTTTCGCTGGCCTCAACGGCCTACCGCGAGGCCATCAGCGCACGCCTAGCCAGCATTCGCGACTTTTTGCTGCTGTTCTTCTTCATTGACCTGGGCGCCAAACTTGATTTTTCAACGTTGGGTGACGAGGTCAGCACGGCCATTGCCTTGTCGCTGTTTGTGCTGATTGGCAACCCGCTGATCGTGATGGCCATCATGGGCTATATGGGTTACCGCAAGCGCACCAGCTTTCTGGCGGGGCTGACGGTGGCGCAGATTTCAGAGTTTTCCATCATTTTTATCGCCATGGGCATCAGCCTGGGGCACATTGGCCCCAGTGCCCTGGGGCTGACCACACTGGTGGGGCTGATCACGATTGCCTTGTCGTCGTACATGATTTTGTATTCTCACCGCCTGTATGGCTGGCTGGCCCCGGTGCTTGGCATCTTTGAGCGCCGCACCCCGTTTCGTGAACTGGCTGTGGAAAACGCGCCCACCCAATTTGAGCGACCTGACGTGGTGGTGTTTGGCCTGGGGCGTTACGGCACCCGTTTGGCGCAAAAACTGCGCGCACAGGGCATGCGTGTGCTGGGCGTTGATTTTGACCCGGAGGTCATCAAAACCGTGCAGCGCTCCGGCCTGGATGCCCGCTTTGGAGACTGCGAAGCCCCTGATTTCATTGAAAGCCTGCCACTGGCTGGTGTGCCCTGGGTGGTCAGCAGCCTGCCTGACACGGCGGCCAACCACGCGCTGCTGCACGCCTTGTCCGAGCACCACTTTGCCGGGAAAATTGCCGTGGTTGCGCGTCACGAGCTTGACGCGCAAGCGCTCAATGGCTTGACCAACGTCGAGGTCATCCTGCCCTTCAACCAGGCCGCCGACTTTGCGGCGCTGGACATTGCCGCCCGGATTGCCCTGGCAGAAAACACCCCTGTTGACAAAGTGAAGGAGGCCCCATGAACCTCAAGCTTTCACCCCTTGCCGCGACCGATCTTTCTGCGCCTGCGCACCATGCCGCCGAGCGCGCGGCCATGTTGGCACGCCAGTCCGGTGGCAAATTGGAACTGGTGTGTGTACTTGAAAAGAACGCCTTAACCGAATTGAAGCGCCTTTTTGACCAGACCGGCGAGGCCATGCAAGAGCGCATGCGCCAGCAGGCCACACAGGCCTTGGCGCGCATGGCCATGGAGCTAAGCGCGCCAGCGCCTTTAAGCGTGGGCCACCACTTGGTCGAAGGCTCGGTGTTGAGCGCCGTCACGGAACAGGCCGACAGGCTGGGCAGCAACCTGGTGGTGGTGGGTTCGCGCGGCGCTGGGTTTATGCGCCACTGGTTGCTGGGCGCCACAGCCGAACGTTTGCTGCGCAAAACCCGACACCCCATCCTGGTGGTCAAGGAGGCGCCGCACCAGGCTTACGGCTGCGTGCTGGTGCCGGTCGATTTTTCGGCATGGTCGATGCGCGCCATCGCGTTGGCACGCTGCATCAGCCCACAGGCCCAAATTCTGCTGCTGCATGCCTGCGAGTTGCCCTTTGAGGGCAAGATGCGTTTTGCCGCCATTGAAGAAGACACCATCCGGCAGCACCGCGAAACCATTCACCGCGAGGCGCTGGCGTGTCTGCATGAAATCGCGACGGATGCCGGTTTGACACTGGCGCAGTGGCGCCCACTGCTGGCCTTTGGCAACCCCACGGACTACATCCTGGAGCAAGAAGAAGAGCAGGGTGCTGACCTCATCGTGATGGGCAAACACGGCACTGGCATGACCGAAGAACTGCTGCTGGGCAGTGTGACCAAACATGTCTTGAGTCAAGCGCGCTCGGATGTGCTGATGGTGGTGCGCTGAAAGGCCCGTACCAGGCCTGCGTTTGGGCACAAGCGGTGCCTCACATGATTTTTCGCAACGCTGCGCAACATGATGCGATTATTCTGAAATCCCGCTTGGGGTTATCCAATATCAGGAGTCGCTGTGGCTACGAAACTCAAGGAATTTACAAACACACTGGTTGCCGTGGTGGAGCCAGAAACCTCTGCCCTGAACGTGGCCCAAATTATGCGAAAGCACCACGTTGGCGCCTTGGTGGTGGTAGATGCCAGTGACAAAGACACGCCGCTGGGCATCGTGACCGACCGCGACCTGGTGCTTGAACTCATGGCCGAGGGCCTGGACCCGGCCGTGTTCACGGCGGGTGACATCATGTCGGTCGACCTGGTAAAGGCGCACCCCGACATGGACGCCATGGATGCCATACAGCTCATGAAAAAGCACCGGCTGCGGCGTCTGGTCATCACCGATGCTGCCGGGCATTTGGCCGGCATTGTCACCATAGAAGACGTGCTGGCCTTGTTGACCCGTGAGCTGGCAGAGCTTTCCGTCGATCTGGGCAGTGCCAAAGACCGGGAAACCCGGGCACGCGGCACCAACGTGGCCTGACGGCTACCTGTGACTTATTATTTGCAGTGTGAACCGCTAAAAATCATGGTGCGCCCCGGCATGGAACGACCTTCCATCATTCACAAAGACCTTGCCTCGCAGCGCTTGGTGCCCAATTGGTCGGCGTACGAACAGGAGCGGCGCAGGTTCACCTGGTATCAGGCGCGTGTTGCACTGCGGGGCTTGCCAAAGGGCGGGCTCAACATGGGCTTTGAGGCGGCAGACCGGCATGCAGCCACTGCGCTGGGTGAGCACGTTGCGCTGCGTTTTGTGGCGCGCAACGCACCTGCCCATGATGTGAGCTACAAGGAACTGGCGCGACTAACCAACCGTTTTGCCAACGTCTTGCAAAGTCTGGGGGTGGGTAAGGGTGACCGCTTGTTTTTGCTGGCCGGGCGCATTCCCGCGCTGTATGTGGCGCTATTGGGCGCGCTCAAAAATGGCACCGTGGTCACCCCGCTGTTTTCGGCCTTTGGCCCGGAGCCCATTGCCACCCGCATTCAACTGGGTGAGGGCCAGGTGCTGGTCACCACCGACGCCCTCTACCAGTGCAAGGTGCGCCAGATACGCGCACAAATGCCCACGCTGCGCCACGTCTTGTTGGTGGCAGAAGATGGCGGTGTGACCCATGAGCCTGACACGCTGGACCTGGCCACGCTGATGGCGGCAGCATCTGGCAGCTTCAATACCGTGGCAACCACCGAGCAAGACCCGGCGTTGCTGTTTTTCACCAGCGGCACCACCGGCACGCCCAAGGGTGCGATGCATGTGCATGGCGCAGTGGTTGCCCACCACGCCACCGGACGCTACGCGCTTGACCTGCACCCTCAAGACCGCTATTGGTGCACCGCCGACCCCGGCTGGGTGACAGGCTCCACCTACGGCATCATCGCGCCCTTGATCCTCGGCGTGACCTCATTGGTTGACTGTGAAGAGTTCGATGCCGAACGCTGCTACACCTTGCTGGAACAGGAGGAGGTGAGCGTTTGGTACACGGCACCAACGGCCATCCGGATGTTGATGAAGGCAGGGCCGGAACTGGCGCAGCGCCACAGTTACCCGGCTTTGCGCTTCATTGCCAGTGTGGGTGAGCCACTTAACCCGCAGGCGGTTTGGTGGGGTCAAGATGTGTTTGGCCTGCCGATTCACGACAACTGGTGGCAAACCGAGACCGGCGGCATTATGATCGCCAACACCCCGGCGTTTGACATCAAACCCGGCTCCATGGGCCGACCTCTGCCGGGCATTGACGCCTTTATCGTCGAGCATCTGGAGGCTGAGGGTGAGCCACCCCGGGTGCGGGTCATAGAAACACCCCATGTCGAGGGTGAATTGGCTTTGAAGATAGGCTGGCCGTCGATGTTTCGCGGCTACCTGAACAACGAGGCGCGCTACGCCAAATGTTTCGCCGATGATTTGTACCTGACGGGTGACTTGGCCCGGGTGGACGCCGATGGTTATTTCTGGTTTGTCGGCCGCGCTGACGACGTCATCAAATCAGCCTGTGGCGCGACCGCTGCGTAGCCAGGTGGACCTGGACTCCATGGACTGGCTCAACTTTTTGATCAGCCCAGTTGCCGCCCACAGCAAATTGGACAGCAGCGGCTCTGGTGCGAACTCGCGTTGGGATAGGCGCAGCGCCAATGCCTGCATCAGGGGTAAACCGCCGCTGGTGTCCGCCAAGGGCAACTGGATCACATCGGCCACGTCACCTTTGGCAGGCTCGGGCTTGAGTTGCCCGATCAGCCCCATGGCCAGTTTGGTCAGGGTATTCACGGAACTGCGCCCTCGGCACGGTTGCCTTCAATTTGGACGGTGATGTCTTCTTTTTTGACGCCTGGCAAATCGGCCTTGACCTTGTAGGCGTCATCTTGCTCGACCACGTCGATCCGGATGTCGATGTCGTTCATGCTTTTATCAAGGCGCATCGGCGCCAGAAATCTGCAGAACACGGACTCAAAAGGGTCACTCAGGGCTGGGTCGAGTACGCGTACGCTGTTCATGATTGAATCCTCTACGTGTTAAAAACAAAGCGCTACAGAGAAGAAGCAGCCTGTCACATCAGCGCCCGAAGGATAGGATTCGCCTAGGCCATGATGTTTGAGAATTCTCATGCACGCTGCAGTCAGCGCCACTACTTGGGCCCATCGGTGGGCGCGGGGGCTCACGGCCTGAGGGTGTCCCCTGTAAGATTTCAATTCAAATTAAAACCGGAAACCCGCATGAGTAATATTTTCTCCCGTGTCAGCCCTTTGTGGAATCCGCCGAATGAAGACACACGTTAATACGGCGGTGAGTTTGGTACATGCTTCGCGCCGGGCACAAGAGCGCGACCTGCTTGACGCGGTGCTCAAGTCTGTCCCTGATGCCATCATCAGTGTTGACACTGATGCTCGCATCCGGATGTTCAACCCCGCAGCCGAGCGTATGTTTGGGCGAAGTCGCGAAAGTGTGCAGGGTCAGCCGGTTGAGTTGTTGATGCCCGAGCGCCTGCGGGCTGGGCATCGAAATGCGCAGCAGCGTTTCGCACAGTCTGGCGAAGGAAGTCGCATGATGGGTTTGGGGCGGGTCAAAGGCCTGCGTGCCGACGGCCAGGAGATTGACCTGGAGGGCGTCATCAGCCATGTGAAGCTGCCTCAGGGCCAATGGTCGCTGGTCAGTTTGCACGACGTCACCGTCCGCGTGCAGGCTGAAGCCCAATTGCAGCACTCGCGCGCGCAACTTGCCGAATTGACCCGCAAGCTGATGACTCAGGAGCGGGAGTTGGTCAAGCGCCTGGCGCAGGTGCTGCATGACCAGCTGGGGCAAACGCTGGCCGCAATCCGCATGTGCCATGAAACCATCATTGCTTTGCAGCCAGCCCAAACGCCGCCTGACAACCAGCGTTTGCAGGAGCGCATGGGCACGCTCGTTGGGCACGCCATAGCGCAGGTCAGACAAGTTTTGATCGACCTTCGCCCCCCGCTGCTCGAAGAGCAGGGACTCAGTGTGGCGCTCGACAATGAGCTGCGCAACCGTGCCATCGGGGCGCCGCGAGTCGACATCACCATCCATGTGCCGCACAACCTTGAGGTAATGCGTTGGCCAGCCGAGGTTGAACACGCCGCCTTCATGGTGGTGCGCGAAGCGATTGAAAATGCGCTGCGCCATTCCGGGGCAAGCGCCATTTCCGTGGACATGAAGGGAGGCGCCTTGTCGCTGCATCTCACGGTCAGTGACAACGGCATTGGTATCCCGGAGGGGGCGGGACTGGGGGGCGGGCATCTCGGTATTTTGGGCATGCAGGAGCGTGCCCAAGCGGTAGGTGCCAGCGTCACCTGCGGCCGGGGTCGGGAGCCTGGCACACGCGTGACATTTCACTGGCAATGCGTGTCATGACCCGTCTGTATCTGGTTGAGGACCATCAGATCATGCGCGACGGCTTGCGCGCCCTGCTTGAAGCGCGCGGCCACACGGTGGTGGGCGAGTCTGCCGACCTGACGGTTGCGCTGGCCGACCTGATACGTCTGCACCCTGATGTGTTGCTGCTCGACCTCAATCTGGGGAGTCGTTGCGGACTGGAGTTGCAGGCTGAGTTGCAGCGCCGTCAGTTGCCCGTCCGCTGTGTGGTGCTAACGATGTCAGCCCAGCCGCACCAGGTGGCCGAGGCCTTGCGCCTGGGTGCCAGCGGCTACGTTCTCAAAGGGTCTCCGGCGAGCGAACTTCTGGCCGCAGTTGAGGCGGCGGTGAGCGGTAAAAAATTTTTAGGCACCGATGTGGCAGGCCTCGTGCTGGAAGCCCTCACGCTGCCTAAAGAAGTTAACCCCTTGAGCCTGCTGTCCCCGCGTGAGCGACAAATCATTTTGATGGTGGTTGAAGGCCATTCCAGCGCCGCCATTGGCGCCACGCTTCATCTGTCACCCAAAACCGTGGCGACCTACCGCAGTCGCCTGATGAAAAAATTGGCCGTGACGGACGTGCCAGGTTTGGTGCGACTGGCCGTGCGCCACAAGCTGGTGGATGCCGAAGACGAGGCCCCAAGGAACCGCCGCAGCGACGACATTTGACTCGGTGTATTCATGATTTCTGCCGCGAGCTGTCTAACTCTCCCTACAGACGTTTCCATCAAGCCACCGTACAGTCTTTCTCAGGAACCGCTTTAACGCCCGCCGGGCGCAGCTTCCTGAAAAATGACACATAAAGAGGCTTTTTATGATGATGAATGCTCAGGCTCTGTCTACCCCTGCGCGCTGGCAGCCCCAGTCATGTCAACACGCCTTGAAGCTTGCCAGCGATGAGCGTTGGTCAACCCTTCACGAACTACAAAATTTGTTGCAATACGACGGCCATCTGCAAGGTCTCAATGAGGGTGAGCTGTTTCAACGCCGCCGCCTGAAAATGGGTCAGTCTGCATTGGCAATGGGCCAGTCGTTTGACGGGCTTTATGTGGTGCGACTAGGCACCCTCAAGACCATGATCTCCCATCCCGATGGTGGCGTGCATGTGCTGGCCTTTCCCATGAAAGGCAATTTGCTGGGCTTTGATGGCATTTACAAGAACGCTTACATGAGTGATGTGGTGGCCCTGACCGATTGCGACTTGATCCGCATACCGTCCTCAGAACTATTCACGTCCGGGCGGGGCAACAACCATCTGGAACGCATGGCCTATTGGGCCAGCAGCCGCGAGATCATTCAGGAGCAGATGGCCTATTCCCTGACGCGATCGGTCAAGTCCGAGGCACGCGTGGCGCGCTTTCTTCAGGCCATGTCGGAGCGGTTTGCAGACATGGGGTTTTCGCCCAATCGCTTCATCTTGCCAATGACCCGGCGCGACATCGGGCACCACCTGAGCGTCACGGTGGAGACGGTCAGCCGGGCGTTTTCGGCGTTGGTGCAGCAGGGCATCATTTCTGTCGATTTTCGAGAAATAAAAATTCTTTCGCGTGATGCCTTGTGCAACTTTGAGCGGTAGCCGTCATGGCTGGCGCCAACGTTGTGGCGTTTCGAAAGGCCAGCGCCACGCCGCAAAGCATTCTGGTGCCCACTGACGGTTCAGCCGTGTCGGTGGCGGGGGCGCTTAAAGCTGTGGATTTTGCCCGGCGCATGGAAGCGCGTCTGGTGGTGTTCAGTTCGATCCCAACCTACCGTTACCCCATCTATGTGGGCGGTATTCCGTTTGAGTACCCGTCAGAGACAGAGTACGAGGCGCAGTGTCGAACCATCGTGGCGCGTTATCTGGGCCTGGTGGCTGGTTTGGCCAGCAAGCAAGGTGTGGCGGTCAGCCAGCGCATTGAATTCAACGGTCATCCGGCCCAGGCCATTTTGGGCGCGGCCGCCGACGAGCATTGCAACCTGATCTTTATGAGCTCCCACGGTCGCAGTGGCCTGTCCCGAACTTTTTTGGGCAGTGTGGCCCTCAAGACGGTCACGCTGGCCCACATTCCGGTGCTGGTGGACCACCCAACCCCCAATGAAATTGCCCAGGCAGAGGCGCTGCTAAAGGAAAACGCCATTGAGTCATGAGCTTGGCACTTGCATTTCTTGTCAGTCCTTGAGGATTCCTACCCGTCACATGGTGACTGCGCTTACAATTTTTTTAAAAAAAACGAATTGTGAGTTGATTTACCAACCTAGGGACTGATAGATTGAACAACGATGACTTGTCTGTCGCCAGCGCATCTTTTCCCATTGTTGGCATTGGGGCCTCGGCTGGAGGGTTGACGGCGCTTGAACAATTTTTGTCGCACGTGCCGCCTGTGTGTGGCCTTGCCATTGTGGTGGTGCAACACCGTGACCCACACAGTGAAGGACTGCTGGTGGCGTTGTTGCAGCGGCATACGCCCATGCCGGTTCGACAGGTGTTGGATCTGATGCCCGTTGAGCCCGATCATGTCTATGTGATTCCACCCGGCCTGGATCTGTCACTGTTGCACGGCGTGTTTCACTTGTTCAAGCCGAGCAGCGTGCATGGTCTGCGCCAGCCCATTGATTTTTTCTTCAAGTCTCTCGCCGATGACCTGCAGCACAACAGCATAGGTGTCGTGCTGTCAGGTATGGGCTCGGATGGCGCCCTTGGTCTGCGTGCCATTCGCGCGGTAGGTGGTGCAACATTTGCGCAATCGCCAGCCTCGGCCCAGTTTGACAGCATGCCGCGCAGTGCGATTGAGGCCGAAGTAGTGGATGCCGTGGCCCCGGCCGGGGAGTTGCCCGCCAAGATCATCGCGTTTGTCAAACGCATTCGGCTTGTGGGTGATGTCCGGGCCAAAATCGAGGCTGATATTCAGCGCACGGCAGGAGGTTTTCTTGACAAGATTCTGGTCTTGTTGCGCACCCATACCGGGCATGATTTTTCTGCCTACAAAAGAAATACCGTCCTGCGGCGGGTTGAGCGTCGCATGGGCCTGCACCAGTTGCCCCGCATCGACGATTACCTGCGGTACGTGCGTGAAAACCCGAAAGAAGTGGAGTTGCTGCTGAGCGAGTTGCTGATTGGGGTGACCAGCTTCTTTCGCGACCCGGACGAGTGGGAACAGGTCAAACGCGAGGTGCTGCCAGCGCTGCGGTCGAATCATCCCGATGGCGCCGTGCTACGCGCCTGGATTCCCGGGTGCTCAACCGGCGAGGAGGCTTATTCACTGGCCATATTGTTCAAGGAATCGCTGGACGGGGTAGACGTTGCGCAACGCTACAAATTGCTTATTTTTGCCTCTGACCTGGACAAGGACGCCATTGCGCGCGCACGCAATGGCGTCTACCCCAGCAACATCGCTGCCGATGTGTCAGAGGCGCGTCTGAAGCGGTTTTTTGTCACCGAGAACTCAGGCTACCGCATCAGCAATGAAATTCGCGAGATGATGATCTTTGCCGAGCAAAACCTCATCGTTGACCCGCCCTTCATCAAAATTGATTTTCTGAGCTGCCGAAACCTGCTGATTTATCTGGAAGCTGGCTTGCAGGGGAAACTGCTGCAGCTGTTTCACTACAGCCTCAACCCAGGGGGGTTTTTACTGCTGGGCAGCTCGGAGTCAGTTGGCACGGCCAGCACCCTGTTTTCAGCGTTGTCGAGCAGGTCACGAATTTTTCATCGCCTGAATGTGCCGGCACACCCGCGCCTTTTGGGCAGGCCAACTGCCTTTGACCCAAACAGCTTGCACTTGCCGGGGGATGCATTGCACGCGCTCGTGGCGTCTGCGGGGGCGCCAGATATTCAGTTGCTGGTGGAGCAGCTGGTGTTGGGTCGCTATGCACCGGCAGCGCTGCTGGTGAGCGCCAAAGGTGAGTTGCTTTTCTTCAGCGGAAAAACCGGGAAATACCTTGAACCGGCCAGGGGAAAACCCAACCTGAATTTGTTCGCCATGTCCCGCGATGGCATTCGGCAAGCCTTGAGTGAAGCCTTTTATCAGGCAGTTCGAGAGAACAAAGTCACCTTGCTCAAGCGGGTACGCATCGACAGCACCAACCCGGCACAGTACGTGGACATTGTGTTGGAGCCACTGAGTGAACCTATCATGCTCAATGGGACGGTTTTGATTGTCTTTCGTGATGTGGCGGTGTCTCATTCCCGTAAACCGCCGTGCGCCGCAGACGCCGCTGCCAGTGCGGGCCAACGCATTGAGTCTGTGTTTCAAGAACTGCAGCACGCTCGCGAAGACGCCCGCTCTGCCCGTGAGGATATGCAGACCTCGCAAGAGGAGTTGAAATCTGCCAATGAAGAACTGCAGTCGACCAACGAAGAGCTGACCACATCAAAGGAAGAAATGCAGTCGATGAACGAAGAGCTGCAAACGCTCAGCAACGAGTTACAGATCAAGGTCGCCGAGGTGTCGCGTGCCAGCAACGACATGCGCAACCTGCTCGACAGCACCGAAATTACGATTTTGTTCCTTGACGAGGCGCTGCGCGTGCGGCGCTTCACACCCTCGACCACGCGAATTTTCAAGCTGATCCCCAGTGACGCCGGCCGAAGCGTTGCCGATATCGTGTGCGATTTGGATTACCCCATGTTCGGGGCCGACGCGCGGGAGGTCCTGCGCACCCTGGTGTTCAAGGAAATCGATGTGACAACGACGGATGCGCGTTGGTACAAGGTCCGCATCATGCCTTACCGCACGCAAGATAACCGGATAGATGGCTTGGTCATCACCTTTTCAGACATCAGCACCAGCAAAAAACTTGAAGCTGGGCTGCGCGATGCCCAAGCCCGGCTGCAGGCAGTGGCGGCAACTTCTGGTTCTCGGGACGACGCCCATGGCGTATCGTAAAAATCCGCTGCCCTATGCCGCTTTACGCCAGTTGGCGATGCAGCGTCTGTCTGGGCGGAGCGAAGCACCCGTAGCAACGTCCGTTGACCTTCAGCAAGTTCAGCAAGTTCAGCACATGCTTGAAGAGCTGGAAATTCACCAGATCGAACTGGAACTGCAAAACGAACATTTGGCCACTGCGCGGGCTCAGTTGGAGCAAGCGCTCAATCAAAGCAACGTACTCTACGATTTTTCACCCGTCGGCAGCGTGCTGATTGACCCCGAAGGCACCGTTGTCAAATTGAACCTGCCAGGCGCCCAGTTGCTGGCTTCTGAGCGCGCCCGGCTGCTTGGTTGCCGTTTTGGCCTGTATGTGGCACAGGCGCATCGCCACACATTCAATGCCATGCTCGAGCGTGCAAAAGCTGAACATGAATCGCAGACGGGTGATCTGGATTTGCAGGTCAATCACCATGACCCATTGCCAGTTCAAGCCAAAGTGGTCTGGATGGGTGCGGCTGTGGGCTGGCAAATTGCGCTGGTCGATATGTCAGAGCGACGGAAAATGGAGGCGCAACTGCGCGCCAGTGAGGAGCGCCTGACGCTGGCCTTGACGGCAGTTGGAGATGGGGTGTGGGATTGGCAGGTGAGCAGCGGTGAGGTACTGGTGTCCGATGACTACGCCACGTTGCTGGGCTTTTCCACCGACGAATTGGGCCACCAGATGGCTGATCTGATTTGGCGCGTTCACCCGGACGACAAACCGCAACTGATGCAAAAGTTGCAGGACTGCCTGACTGGAAAATGCGACCGCCTTCGCAGCGAACATCGCTTGCGGTGCAAGGATGAGCACTGGATATGGGTGCTTGTGCGGGGTGCCGTGGTGCATCGGTCAAAGGACACCCAGGCGCTGCGCCTGATTGGCACCCAGGTGGACGTCTCGCAAAAAAAAGAGGCTGAAGCCGCACTGGCTGCGGCCCTGCAGTTTCAGCAAGCGGTGTTTGATTCAATTTCGGTGCAAATCGCGGTGCTCGATCTTGCTGGCACCATTGTTCAGACCAACGAGGCGTGGCGCAGCTACGCGTCTGAAATCCATTGCGGGGAGTCCGTTGGCAAAGCTTACCTGGCGGCTTTGGCTGACCTTGTGGCGCAAGAGCAGCAAGCGAGTCAGTCGGTGGCGGCTGGCTTAGCTGCAGTGGTTGCAGGGGACCTACCCCATTTTCATGCCGAAGAGCCCGTGCAGAGCAGCTGCGGCAAACGCTGGTTCACCGTCAGGATCACGCCGGTGCACGACGCAGCTCGCCGAATGGTGGTGACGCACGAAGATGTCAGTGTGCTCAAGCGTGCCGAGTTGGCCAGTTTGGCCTTGGCCAATGTCGACACCCTGACCGGCGCATTGAGCCGACAGCATTTCATGAGTCTGGCCGACCAGGAACTGGCGCGTTCGGTGCGTTACACCTTGCCACTGGTTGTGCTGATGCTCGACCTGGACCACTTCAAACAGGTCAACGACACTTATGGTCATCAAACGGGTGATGCGGTGCTGCAGGGATTTGTGCGAACCGTCAAATGCGTTTTGCGCGAGTCGGATGTGATTGGCCGCATTGGCGGCGAGGAGTTCGCCGTGCTGTTACCCAACACCACGCAAGAGGGCGGCCAGGCGTTGGCGAACCGCATCATTGCAGAGGTTCGATCCAACCCGGTGCAGGTCGATGCGCGGCAACGCGTGGCTTATTCGGTGAGTGTGGGCGCCGGGTTCCTGTCAAGCCAGATGACCTTTTCTGACTTGTTGGCCCAGTGCGACGCGGCACTTTACCGCGCCAAAAATGGGGGGCGCGACCGGCTTGAGTTGAGTTGGGAGAGTTCGGCCAAAGAGCATCACTGAGCCAAGTCTGGCACGGCTTGGGTTCTGGCAACATGTCACTTATGAAGGCCTCCTCTTTGCCTCCCCTGATTCGCGCCTTGTTCTCGCCCGCTCGCTACCCCGCAGGGGTGGCGCAGGTAGAGCTGGTGCAAACCCATATTTCCTGGGTGTTGCTGGCGGGTGATTTTGCTTACAAGATCAAGAAGCCTGTAAAGCTGCCGTTTCTGGATTTCAGCACGCTGGCACAACGCCAGCGCTATTGCTTGGATGAGTTGCGCCTGAATCGCCGCTTTGCGCCCGAGCTTTACCTGGCGGTGATCGGCATTTTCAACACACCGGAAGACCCGCAGTGGGAAGGTGAGGGTGCCCCCATTGAGTATGCGGTCAAGATGCGCCGCTTTGACGAGGCAGGGCGACTCGACCGGGTGTGTGCACGCGGCGAATTGCAGCCCGCACACCTGTCCAGCCTGGCTGACACATGGGTCAGTTTTTATGCGCATGGGGCAAAAGCGCCGCAAGAATCGCGATTTGGCTTGGCCGACAGCATCATCGGGCCGGCACAGGACAATTTTGCTCCCCTGTTGACATTACTCCCCGGCGCAGACACGCCAGCCCGACTTGGGCGTCTGCGCGATTGGACTGAAGCGCAATTTGCGCAACTTTCACCGCTGATGGCTGCGCGCAAGGCGGCAGGGCGCGTGCGTGAATGCCACGGTGACCTGCACCTGGCCAATTTGGTGCTGATCAATCAACGGGTGCAGATGTTTGATTGCATCGAATTCAACGACGACCTACGCTGGATTGACCTAGCCAATGAAATCGCCTTTACCTTTGTCGATTTGCTCGCGCACCAGCAGCCGGGGCTGGCCAACTGGTTTATCAACGAGGTCTTGAGCCAAAGCGGCGACTATGACGCAGTGCCGCTGCTGCGGTTTTACGCGGTGTACCGTGCTTTGGTGCGGGCCAAGGTGACCGCGATTCGTGCAGGTCAATCCCGCGCTGCTAGCGATACGGGTCACAACGCTGATGCCGGTGCCGGTGCCGATGCCAATGCTGACCACGACGAGGCGCTGGCCTACCTTGCGCTGGCAGAGCAACTGTTGGCAGTGCCAGCGTTGCGCTTGGTCATCACGCATGGCTTGTCAGGCTGCGGCAAAACCGTGGCGTCGGATGCCTTGCTGCAAAACGATGTCAACACTGCAACGCTGCGCTTGCGCTCGGATGTAGAGCGCAGGCGCCTGTTTGGGCTGGCCATTACAGAGCGCAGTGGCTCGGCGCCAGGTGGTGGCATTTACACCGCAGAGGCCCATGCACGCACCTATTCCCATTTGCGGGCGTTGGCTGCAAGCTTGCTGCAGGATGGCTGGTCGGTCATTGTGGACGCAGCTTTTTTGCAGCGTAACGAGCGCGAGAGTTTTCGCCGTCTGGCCGAAGATGCCGGGGCGGCCTTCAGTATTTTGGCGCCTCAGGCCACGCTTGATCAGTTGCGCGAACGCATTCAGGCGCGTCAGGCGCTTGGGCGTGATGCCTCTGAAGCAAGCCTGGGTGTGCTGGCCCAGCAGATGGAAACCCTACAGCCCCTTACAGCCGATGAGCCGGTTTGGCCCGCGCTGGCGTTGCCGCAACCTACTGCGGCATCAGCCTGATCAATTGCCCGCGGGCGCTGTCGGTCAGCACATAAAGCAGCCCGTCTGGTCCTTGGCGCACATCACGAATGCGCGCGCCCAAGTCGGCCAGCAGCTTGTGTTCGCGCAGCACCCGACCAGCGAACGGCTCGGTCAATTCAATGCGGTCGAGGTAGCCAAACTTGAGGGAGCCGACAAACAGGTTGCCAACCCAGGCCTGACCATACCGCGTGCTGGTCAAAAACGCCATGCCCGACGGTGCAATTGACGGCACCCAGTAGTGCAGCGGTGGTGTCATGCCCTCTTTGGCGGTGAGCCCCGCGCCAATGGGTCCGCCGCCATAGTTCTCGCCGAAGGTCACCACCGGCCAGCCATAGTTGCGCCCAGGCGTGATCAGATTGATTTCGTCGCCACCCTGCGGGCCGTGTTCATGCGCCGACAGGGTGCCGTTGGGTGACAGCGCCATGCCCTGCGGGTTGCGGTGGCCGTAAGACCAGATTTCAGGCAAGGCACCGGGCTGCTTTACAAAGGGGTTGTCGGCGGGCACATGGCCGTCTTTGCCAATACGAATCAGCTTGCCGTGGTGGTTATCAAGCCGTTGGGCATCGTCTTTGCGGGTGTAACGCTCGCCCAGTGTCATGAAAAGCAGGCCATCGGGTTTGCCGTTGCTTTTGCTTTTGCTTTCCACAATTCGGCAGCCAAAGTGGGCGCTGCTGGTCACCTTGGGTTTGGCGCTGAAGATCACCTGCAGGGCTTCCAGCCGGGTACGGTCATCCGACAGCCGGGCCCGTGCCAGCGCGGTGCTGTTGCCATTGGCCCCAGGCTCGGAAAAGCAAAAGAACAACGTGCGGTTGCGTACAAAGTCGCCGTCCAGCAGCACATCAAGCAAACCACCCTGGCCCCTGGCGGACACTTCGGGCAGACCGGCAAGGGCAGCGCCCAAGCGGCCATCGGGCTCAATGATGCGCATGCGCCCCGGTCGCTCGGTCACCAGAAACCTGTCCTGGGGCAAGAATGCCACGGCCCAGGGGTGTTCCAACCCTGCTGCAACAAGCTGGGGCTGTGGTGTTTGCGCGGCACTCAGTGCCAGGTGGGAGGCCAACGCAAAACTTGATGCCAGCGCCCTGATCGCGAATGTAGACATAGCGCACTCCTGATGGGTTGAACTTGCCGCAGCCGGATGCTTGATGCGTGAGGACTGTCAGCCTTCCGAATTGTTCAATGATGACAATCGCACCCTGAAAACTTGGAGCTAAAAACCTTATGAGCAAAGTACACATCGCAGGCGGTGGCATTGGCGGCTTGGCGGCAGCTTTGGCATGTGCCCGCGCCGGCCATGCGGTGAGCCTGTGTGAACGCGTGTCTGAGGTGTCCGAGGTGGGCGCGGGCGTTCAACTGGGCCCCAATGTGGTCAAAGTGCTGCATGAATGGGGCTTGGAGGCGGCACTGGCCAAGGTGGCCGTTTTTCCGGAGCAACTTCAGGTGCGCAGTGCCATCACCGGTGGCAAGCTCAGTGGCTTGCGTTTGGGCGAGGTTTTTCAGCAGCGCTACGGCGCGCCTTACCTGACCATTCACCGTGCTGACCTGCACAGCGTCTTGCTGCAGGCGGTACAGGCCAGGGGCACGGTAGATTTGCGTTTTGGCAGCGCCGTGACCGGGTTCACCCAGGGGGATGACGGCATCACCACTGAGTTCGCGAGCCACCCGCCCATTCACAGTGACCTGCTGGTAGGGGCTGATGGCGGTTGGAGCACGGTGCGCAAATTATTACTACAAGATGGCACGCCACAACCCACCGGCCATCTGGCTTACCGCGCCATGGTGCCGCAGGGCGATTTGCCACTGCACCTGCGCTCGGATCAGGTCACGGCCTGGCTTGGGCCAAAGCTGCATGTGGTGCAGTACCCGGTGCGGGGTGGTGAGTGGTTGAATGTGGTGGCCATTGTGCATGGCCAGGTGCAGGGCGATATGTCGCATTGGGATCACAGCGCTAACGCAAAAGATTTGCAGCGCAGCATGGCGCTGGCCTGTGCGCCACTGCGTGAACTAGTCGCCACCATTGTCTTCTGGCGTTTGTGGCCATTGAGCATTCGCCCGCCCATGCGCGGACCGCAGGAACATGCCGTAGGGCGGGTGGCTTTGCTGGGTGACGCCGCTCACCCCATGCTGCCGTATTTGGCACAGGGTGCGGGCATGGCCATTGAAGATGCGTCAGCGCTGGCCTGGGTGCTGGGCGAGCCCTTGGGCCATCAAGAGCCAATGCATGAGGTGCCGGCGCAGTTGCAGCGTTATGCCCAAGCGCGCTGGCAGCGCAACGCCCAGGTGCAGGCGCACGCCATCAAGAATGGCCAGATTTTTCATGCCACCGGCCTGATGCGCTGGGGGCGCGATGCCGCGTTGCGGCTACTGGGTGAAAACCTGCTCAACATGCCCTGGCTCTATGGTGCCAAACCACACCCTTAGTGCTATATAAATAATAGCTGCTAGCGCTTTATCAATAAGGGCTAGATGCTTATTTTCTATATTTTTTAGCTGCCAATCGACGATTTTCTCTGGCCAGTCAACTGGTGCCATGCCGCAGCTTGATGCGTGGGTTGCGGCTTTTGATGTGCCCAGCTTGCCCCTTAATTTTTTTAAAATGCTCGGTAATACCTGCAATTCATCACTATGATGATGATAATTATTCTCATTTAAGTGTGTCTATGGCGTCATCAGATATCAAACCCATCAAAGTGAATGAAGTGGTGGGGCTTCATCAACTCGCTTGTCATGTCAATGCCGAGGTGCTTGGGTTGGCACCCACGCAGGACGGGGAAGAACGAGGTGTGGCACTGCGCCTGCTGGAAATTGGTTTTTTACCAGGCGAGTTGGTGCGGATCATTGCGCACGGTTATCCCAGTCACGACCCCTTGGCGGTGCGGGTGGGGCACACCACCTTTGCCCTGCGCAGCCACGAAGCAGCCTTGGTACTGGTGCGTGTAAAAAAGGACAATTCAGAGGCGCACGCATGACCCCAACATTGCCCACGCCAGCGTTGCCACTGCTGCCAGCACTACCCACACTGCGCATTGCCCTGCTGGGCAACCCCAATTGCGGCAAAACCGCGCTGTTCAACCTGATCACCGGCAGCCGTCAGAAGGTGGCCAACTACGCCGGGGTGACGGTTGAGCGCAAAGAAGGCCAGCTGCAAACTGCATCCGGCCGCCGTGTGGTGGTGCTTGACCTGCCGGGTGCCTACAGCCTGAACGCCTTGAGCGCCGATGAGCAGATCACCCGCGACATCGTCACCGGTCAGCGTGCCAATGAAACACCGCCCGACCTGGTGGTGTGTGTGGTCGACGCCACCAATTTACGCCTGAATTTGCGCCTGGTGCTGGAGGCGCGTGCACTCGGGTCTCCGTTGGTCCTGGTGCTAAACATGTGCGACTCGGCTGAGCACGAAGGTATTTTGGTCAACCGTGGCCTGCTTGCCAAAGAACTCGGCATGCCGGTGCTGCAAACGGTGGGTGTGCGGCATGACGGCGCGCGTGAGTTACTGGATTACCTTGACACGGTTCAACCCGTTGCGCCTGCCAAGTCCAAGGTGCAGTGGCATGGTTCTTCGGTCGACGAGGTCATGGCCACCCAACAGGAAGTGCGTCGCGTGCTGAAACTTGCGGTTCTGGAGCCGTCTGACACCTTGCACAATGACGATGCCATCGACGCCGTGGTGCTGCACCCGTTATGGGGCATGTTGCTGCTGATGCTGACGCTGTTTTTGATGTTTCAGGCGGTCTTCAGCTGGGCCACGCTGCCCATGGATGCGATCAAGGTGGCCATGGAATTCACTGCAGCTTTTATACGCGAGCACTTGGCCGATGGCTTGTTGCGCAGCCTCTTGATTGACGGCATTCTGGCCGGGGCGGGCGGGGTGCTGGTGTTTTTGCCGCAGATTTTGATCTTGTTCTTTTTTATTCTGGTGCTGGAGGATTCCGGCTATTTGCCGCGCGCGGCTTTTTTGCTTGACCAGGTGATGGGCACGGTGGGTTTGTCCGGGCGCTCGTTTATTCCGCTGCTGTCAAGTTTTGCCTGTGCCGTGCCCGGCATCATGGCCACGCGCACCATCACGCATTGGCGCGACCGGCTGGTGACGATCATGATCGCACCGTTGATGACCTGTTCCGCCCGGATGCCGGTGTATGCGCTGCTGATTGGGGCGTTTATTCCGTCGCGCACGGTCCTGGGCCTCTTGAATTTGCAGGGGCTGGTGATGTTTGGCCTGTATGTGGGCGGCATCCTCTCGGCCATGGCAGTGGCGGGCGTGTTCATGCTGTGGCGCGGCCACGTCCGTCCGACGCCGCTGATCATGGAACTGCCGTCTTACCGCTGGCCCAACCTGCGCAACCTGAGCCAGGGCTTGTATGAGCGGGCCACCATTTTTGTCAAAAGGGTGGGCGGCATCATCTTGGCGCTGACTGTGTTGTTGTGGTTTTTAGCCTCATTTCCTGGCGCCCCCGAGGGTGCCACCGAGGCGGCCATTACCTACAGCTTTGCCGGGCAACTCGGGCGCATGCTGGAGGTGCTGGTCGCGCCGATTGGCTTTAACTGGCAAATTGCAATTGCGCTGGTGCCTGGCATGGCTGCGCGTGAGGTGGCGGTGGGCGCTTTGGGAACGGTGTATGCACTGTCAGAGACGGGCTCCGATGTGGCTGCGCAACTGGCGCCCATCATTGCCCACAACTGGTCCATGGCGACTGCGCTGTCGTTGCTGGTCTGGTACGTGTTTGCACCCCAGTGCATCTCGACCGTGATCGCGGTACACCGTGAAACCAATTCCTGGCGTTACCCACTGCTGATGCTGGGTTACCTGTTTGCCCTGGCGTATGCGGCCAGCTTCGTGACCTATCGGTTGGCATTGATGTGGGGAGGGGCTTGACATGTTGCAAAACTGGATTGTGGGCCTGATCGTGGTGCTGGCGGCACTCTACAGTCTGTGGTACATGTTGCCGGTGGCGCTGCGCCAAAAACTGGGCCGCTTGCACCCGGCGTTGGGACCGGGTAAGCCCTGCGCCACCTGCAGCGGCTGCGGCGGCTGCGCTGCGGGTGCCAAGCCCAAAGCAACATCTGCAGATCAACCCGCAGAACAGGTGATCAAGTTTCATCGCTAACTGCGGATGAATTTGCTTTCTGTAGGAGCCCAGCCCACTGGGCGAATGGACTCCTGCGTACAAACTAAGGTGATTTCCTGCGAAAAATATACCCATCTGACTTGTCTTTTTGTCCATCTGCTGCGTTGCAAAAACGGTTGTATAGCTCGCTATACGCCCATTTTTACGCCTTGCAGCTGAACAAAAATCCTGCGTCATCTG
>JBBQSS010000028.1:0-20529 GCA_038213665.1 Burkholderiales bacterium
AAGCGTGACATGCGGCGGCTCTCGGCCTCATTGGCGTTGACCGGCAGCGACTCATAACTCAAGCCACCCGGGTGTGACACGTGGTACTGGCAGCCACCCAGAGAGCGTTTCATCCAGGTGTCCACAATGTCAAAGGTCAGGGGGGCGTGTACACCAATGCTGGGGTGCAGGCTGCTTGGCGGGTTCCAGGCTTTGTAGCGCACACCCGCCACGTATTCACCGACCACGCCAGTGGGTTGCAAGGACAGGGCGTGGCCGTTGCAAGTCACCACATAGCGGCTTTCATTGAGGCCGGTCACCCGGACCTCAATGCGCTCCAGGGATGAATCCACATAACGTGCGGTGCCGCCGGGCGCGCCTTCTTCACCCATCACATGCCAGGGCTCCAGTGCGTTGCGCAGGGTCAATTCAATGCCCACAGCACAAACCGCACCAATCAGCGGGAAGCGGAACTCCACGTGCGGCGCAAACCAGCTGTCATCAAACGCGTAACCGGCCTGGCGCATTTCAGCCAGCACATCCTTGAAATCGAGGTCAATGAAGGCGGGCAGCATGAAGCGGTCATGCAGTTCGGTGCCCCAGCGGGTGGCAGGCGCGCGGTAGGGTGTTTTCCAGAAACGCGCAATCAGGGCACGCAACAACAACTGCTGAACACTGCTCATGTGCGGGTGCGGTGGCATCTCAAAGGCGCGCAATTCCAACAAGCCCAGGCGACCAGTGGCCGAATCAGGCGAGTACATCTTGTCGATCGAAATCTCGCTGCGGTGCGTGTTGCCCGTGGCATCAATCAAAATGTTGCGCAACGTGCGGTCAACCAGCCATGGCGGCATTGACTGGCCGTACAGCTCGCGGTTCTTGTAAATTTGCTCAATGGCAATTTCAAGTTCGTAAAGCTGGTCGTTGCGGGCCTCGTCCACCCTTGGCGCCTGGCTGGTAGGCCCGACAAACATGCCGCTGAACAAGTAGCTCAGTGACGGGTGGTTGTGCCAGTAAAGCAGCAGGCTGGCCAGTAATTCAGGCTGGCGCAAAAACGGGCTGTCAGAAGGTGTGGCACCGCCCATCACAAAGTGGTTGCCGCCACCCGTGCCGGTATGGCGGCCGTCGGTCATGAACTTCTCGGCAGAGAGGCGCGACTCAAACGCAGCGTTGTACAAAAACTCGGTGTTGGCGACCAGTTCCTTCCAGGTCGTGACGGGGTGCACATTGACCTCGATCACGCCGGGGTCAGGCGTCACGCTCAAAAGTTTCAGGCGGGGGTCGCGCGGCGGCGGGTAGCCTTCCAGCACAATTTGCACACCCAGTTCTTGCGCCGTGGCTTCAATGGCGGCCAGCAGGTCAAGGTAATGCTCCAGCTTTTCCAGCGGGGGCATGAAGATGTAAAGCACGCCTGACTTCTCGCCAATAGCCTCAGCCTTGGGGCCGCTGGCACGGCGTGGGTCGCGCACCTCCACACACAAGCCGGTGCGGGTGACCCAGTGGGCAGACTCCTGCGATTGCGGCGCACGCGAAAAATCTGACGGCTCGGACTGGCTGATGCTTTGGGCATGGGTTGCAGCGCTTGAAACCGACGCCGGACCGGTGGTGGGCTGCATTTTGCGTGTCGCCTCTGGCTGCGGGCCAGTGCCTGCCAGGTAAGGGGTGGCCACAGCGGTGCGACCTGCTGTCGCTGCTGCCGCCGCGCGTGCCGCTGCCCCCAAGGCCAGACCTGCCGTACCCGGCGCAGCAGACGCGTATTTGACGGCCATGCTGTCGTGCGCGGGCAAGTCGCCGCGCAGGGTGGAGGGGTCTTGCTCAATCAGGTACGGAAAGTCTGCCTCGCTCACCCAAGGCAGCGAATCCAGTGGCAGGCGCAGGCCCATGGGTGAATCGCCGGGCATCAGGTACATGCGTTCATCACGCAAAAACCAGGGGCCAGTCGTCCAGGCTGCGCCATAGGTGTCGTCGTACCCGGCCACCTTGACTGGCAACACGTAACCCACCGGGGTGTCGAGCTTTTGCTCAAAAACGCGACGCAGGCGCGCACGCTCCATTTCGTCTTCGAGCTTGGAGTTGAACGGGTCTACATTGACCGGCAGGCGGCGTTCGCGCCAGAGGTAATACCAGGTGTCCTCGTAAGCGGTCTGGATGAATTTACCTGTGACCCCCAATTTGGCTGCAAGCAAGCTTGTGAACCGGCTGGCGTCTGCAGAGGTGTAGTGGGTGGGCACGCGCTCGTCAGCAAACAGCGCGGGATTGGCCCAGATTGGCTCGTGGTCCGCGCGCCAGTAGATGTTGAGCGCCCAACGTGGCAGCTGCTCACCGGGGTACCACTTGCCTTGGCCAAAGTGCAAAAAACCGCCCTGGCCGTACTGCTGACGCAATTTGTGCACCAATTCGGTGGCAAATCCACGTTTGGTCGGGCCCAGCGCATCGGTGTTCCATTCTGGTGCGTCGCGGTCATTCACCGCCACAAACGTCGGCTCGCCGCCCATGGTCAGGCGCACATCAGAGGCATCCAACTCCTGGTCAACTGCATCACCCAGCACCATGATGTCAGCCCATTGGTCTTCGGTGTAAGGTTTGGTGACGCGGGGGGATTCGTACAGGCGCGTCACGACCATGTGGTGGGCAAATTCGACCTCACATTTGTCAGAGCGGCCCTCAATCGGTGCAGCACCTGAGGGCTGCGGTGTGCAGGCCAGCGGAATATGACCTTCACCGGCCAGCAGGCCGGAGGTGGCATCTAGCCCCACCCAGCCCGCGCCTGGCAAATACACCTCGCACCACGCGTGCAGGTCGGTAAAGTCAACTTCAGTGCCGCTTGGGCCATCGAGCGACTTCACGTCGGGCTTGAGCTGAATCAGGTAACCCGACACAAAGCGTGCCGCCAACCCGCAATGGCGCAACAGGTTGACCAACAGCCAGGCCGAGTCGCGGCAGGAGCCTGAGCCCAGAGTCAGCGTTTCTTCAGGCGTTTGTACGCCGGGTTCCATGCGGATGGTGTAGTTCACGGCCTCATGCACGCTCTGATTCAGGTCGACCAGAAAAAGCACACTGCGGCGCTTGGTGTAGTCAATTTTGTCCAGATAGGCTTGCACCAACGGGGTGACCGGTTCGGGAACCAGATAAGGGGTCAGCTCTTGCTTCAGGTCAGGTTCATAGGCAAAGGGGAATTCCTCGGCGGCTGGTTCCAGAAAGAAATCAAACGGGTTGTAGACCGCCATGTCCATCACCACATCCACGGTCACTTTGAACTCTTTGGTTTTGTCCGGGAACACCAGTCGCGCCTGGTAGTTGGCAAACGGGTCTTGTTGCCAGTTCAGGAAACAGCCCTCGGGCTCGATCTTGAGCGAGTAAGAAATGATTTTGCTGCGGCAGTGCGGGGCAGGGCGCAGGCGCACCACTTGCGGGCCCAGGTTAACCAGACGGTCATAGGTGTAGTGGGTGACGTGGTTGAGTGCAGCGTGAATGGACATAGGGTAATATTTTCAAAAAAATTAAATGCGGTGAACCGTGTCGATCAATAACAGATAAGCAAAGTTGGTGCCAGCCGTGCTTTGGCCATTTGGCCGCGCGTGCAGGGCTGGCATCCGCATGCGAAGGTGCGCACACCGGGTGGCCCATGTGCGGTTGACAAGTGCTTGGTTACTATCCGATATGGCACTTTACCCACACATTGTCCGCCCATGAGCCACCGTAACCCGCGCGCCTTACTCACAGCCAACATGCATGGCGTTCTGGAGCGCATGGCCCGTGCCGGCCAGGTGCCTTTGCATGCGTTGACGCCCCAACAGGCACGCGCCGCGTATGAAGTCAACGCCGGCGTGCTGGACCTCAGCCGAATCAGCCTGCACCGGGTGGAAACCTTCACCCTGCCCGCAAGAGATGGCTATGAGCTGCCAGTGCGCCTGTACGCCCCAGCAAAGGGGCCACTGCCCGCGCTGATTTACATGCACGGTGGCGGCTTTACCATTGGCAGCCTTGCCACGCACGATGCGCTGTGCCGGCATTTGAGCCACCTGGCGCATTGCAGTGTTGTGTCCGTAGGCTACCGGCTGGCCCCTGAGCACCGGTTTCCGGTGGCGTTTGAAGACGCTTGGGACGCGGTGCAATGGGTGGCAGCGCAGGGTACAGACATTGGAGTGGATGTGTCACGTCTGGCGGTGGGTGGCGACAGTGCGGGTGGCACGCTGGCTGCGGCCTGCGCGGTGCAGGCGCGCAACACAGGGTTGACCCTGAAGCTGCAGTTGCTTTTTTACCCGGGGTGCGGCACGCATCAGGACACGCCCTCGCATAAAACCTTTGGACACGGCTTTGTGCTGGAAACCGAGCACATTGACTATTTTTTTAACCAGTACATCCCAAACAGGCAAGACCGGGAAGACTGGCGCTTCGCCCCACTGATGGCCGACGACGTGGAGGGCGTGGCCCCGGCTTGGTTTGGGCTGGCCGAGTGTGATCCGCTGGTCGATGAGGGTTTGCAGTACGCCGACAAATTGCGGGCTGCGGGCGTGCCGGTCGACCTGGAGATTTACCGTGGCGTCACGCACGAGTTCATCAAGATGGCGCGCGCTGTTCCCGAGGCACTTAAATGCCATCTGGATGCGGCCCACGCGCTAATGCGAGCTTTTTGTGAATGACAAAAAGCTCGAAGCGGGTGATGTGCCAACGCAACAGCCCAAAGACCACAGTGCTAGCAGAATAAGGGTAAACCCTTAAAATTGGCTATCGTTAACTTTATAAGGACGCACCATGTCCCAACTGATAGGGTTCATCAAAGCCCTCATTCCCAGCTTTAAAAGTGAAAAAGACTTTCAGGAGGCTTATCTCGGTGAGTCCGCTGATCTTTTCAACCTTGAGCGTCGCATGCGCTTGGTTGACATTGCCGCCCGGGACAACGCCCGCAGCTTGATTTTTGGCACCATGATGCCGTGAAGGAGTTAACCATGAACTATCCGCAAAGCGTGAATGAGACTGCCACCAGTTTTGGGCGCACCGCAGCGCTGCTACAGGGCTTGCCCTTTGACATGGCGCGCGAACACTATGCCAAGGCAGTGCAATTTGGACTGATCGAGCGCTCCTTGCTCGGCTCGGCCAAGTTTGAGCGCCAGATTGATTTATTGGAAAAAATGACCCTGGGCCCTTGGGCGCGCAGGGTTTGACATTCGCTCAAATGGCGTGCTGCTGATCAAATATCCGCAAGCAGCGGATAGGGGGCTGGCGCCAAGGTCAGCAGTGGCCCATCGGCCTGCAATGCGTGCACGCCACCGGCCTCAAATGCGCTGATCTGCATCGACACAATCGCGTCAAAACCTCCCCCTGGTGCTGCGGCTGCCTGCACCACCAAGCCGCAGGGCTGGCTGGCATCGTCTGAGGCAAACAGCTCGTCACCCGCTTTCAGTTGTACTTTTGAATGCGCCAGGTAGGCGCGGCGCTTCAGGGTGCCCCTGAACTGACTGCGCGCCACCACCTCTTGTCCGGGGTAGCAACCTTTCTTGAAGTTCACACCGCCTACGGATTCGTAATTGAGCATTTGCGGCACAAACGCCTCAACAATGGGTTGCGTCACGGTGGCGATGCCACTGCGCACTTCGCCCCATGCCCAAATTTCCTGCGTCAGGGGTGCACCGGCAGGTGCAGGCATTCCAGTCGGGGTGACCCACAAGGCGCGAGCCACACCGTCGGCCGGGTAGAGCGTCACCATAGATACATCATGGAAATCGGCTTTAACCCAGGCTGAACCAGCGTAACCAGCTATATTTTGTGTCGCATTCACAGCGGCAGATCCAGCCAGTCCATGAACTGAAAAATCGCCGCTGGCATCACTGAGCTTGACCTTGGCGCGCATCACAAACATGCTCAAGCGCTTCAATGTGGCCGCCAAAATATCCTGGCTGCATAGCAACAAAATATCGGCCGGGCTGCGCTTGAAGCCAATGAAACTGGCTTGCAAGCGCCCTTTGGCATTGCAGAAGCCAGCCAGTCGAGCCTCGGACAGCCCCAGCAGCGAAAAGTCACTGGTTAATTGGCTGTGCAGAAATTTGGCGGCTTCTTCGCCTTGTGCCCGGATCAGCCCTGAATGTGTCAGCGGGGCCACGCCTTCGAATAATGTGTGCATGGGGTGAATTATCATGCGCAGTCTATTTTTTTGTGAAAGCAACAGGTTTGTGCGTCGATTAATCAGTTTTCTGTTGCTGCTGGCCTTTGCCTTTGGTGGTCTGGCGTTTTGGTGGGTGAACCAGCCCCTGAACTTGTCCGCACCTGCACTCGACTTGTCGATTGAGCCAGGCACCACGCCACGCGGCGTGGCCAGGGATACCGTGGCTAGCGGGGTGCACACCTCTCCCGCGCTGCTGTACTGGTGGTTTCGCTTGTCGGGCCAGGCACGGCAGATCAAAGCTGGCAGTTATGAGCTTGAAACCGGATTGACGCCGCGCACGCTGTTGTCCAAGCTCACACGCGGGGAAGAAGCGCTGCGCTCGGTGACTTTGATCGAAGGTTGGACCTTTAGGCAGGTCCGCGAAGCATTATCAAAAGAAGAGCAGCTTACGCACGATACACAAGGGCTAGAGGCCAATTTGATCATGAAAAACTTAGGCCAACCAGAACGACACCCGGAAGGCCGTTTTTACCCTGACACCTACACTTATGCCAAGGGCAGCAGCGACCTGAAAGTGCTGCAACGCGCCATGCGCGCCATGGACCAGCACCTGGCCAGCGCCTGGAGCTTGCGTGCCGCCGAATCACCGCTGAAAACACCGGACGAGTTGCTCAAGCTGGCCAGCATCGTTGAAAAAGAAACCGGCAGCGCCAGTGACCGGCCCATGATTGCCTCGGTGTTCGTCAACCGCCTGCGCATTGGCATGCTGCTGCAAACCGACCCGACTGTGATTTATGGCATGGGCGAACAGTTTGACGGCAACTTGCGTCGCCGCGATTTGCTGGCCGACACCCCTTGGAACACTTACACACGCGCTGGCCTGCCGCCGACACCCATTGCCATGCCGGGCAAAGCATCGTTGTTGGCAGCAGCCCAACCCGCCAGCAGCCGCGCCTTGTACTTTGTGGCACGCGGCGATGGCACCAGCGAGTTCAGTGACAACCTTGACGCGCACAATCGCGCGGTCAACAAATTCCAGTGTGGCCAGTGACTGCCATCTCATTCATGTCAAGCACCGGACTTTTCATCAGCTTTGAGGGCATTGACGGCGCCGGCAAATCGACGCACATCGACGCCCTGGCACAAGCCTTCAGAGCGCAGGGCAGGGCCGTCACCCTCACCCGTGAACCCGGCGGCACCCCGCTGGCAGAAAAGCTGCGCACGCTGGTGTTGAACGACGCCATGGACGCGATGACCGAAGCATTGTTGGTATTTGCGGCGCGGCGTGACCACCTGCAACAGGTCATTGAACCCGCCTTGAGCCGGGGCGACGTGGTGTTGTGTGACCGTTTTACAGATGCCACCTTTGCCTACCAGGGTGGCGGGCGTGGGTTCGACCTTCAAACACTCTCTTTTTTAGAGCAACTGGTCCAATCAAAACAAGGGCTAGAGGGTGAATTTGTTCGTCAACCTGATCTCACGGTGTGGTTTGACCTAAGCCCTGATTTGGCCGCCGAGCGCCTGGCCGGTGCCCGCATACCCGATAAGTTTGAGGCCCAGCCAGTGACGTTTTTTGCCCGTGTTCGAGCCGGCTACCACGCGCGTTTTGAGACCCAGCCGCAGCGATTTGCCCGCATCGCTGCTGACCAAAGCCGTGAATCCGTATGGCTGGACGTGCTCACCACGATCAGGCAAAAGGGCTGGTTGACATGAGCAATGCCCCAAATTCCGGTGCCGCCGCACCCTGGATTGCGGCGCAAACCCAAGCTTTGTTGGCCCAACGCGGTCATGCCTGGTTGCTGGCCGGACCCTCAGGCTTGGGGCAATATGAGTTGGCCTCCGCACTGGTGCGTGCCTGGCTGTGCGACCACCCCACGCCGCAGGGCGCGTGTGGCCGCTGTGGCAGTTGTCACGCCATCGATGTGCACACCCATGCCGACTTGTGTGTGCTAATGCCCGAGACGGTGATGCTGGCCTTGAATTGGCCGCTGAGTGAAAAAGCGCAAGACGAGATTGACAGCAAAAAACGCAAGCCCAGCAAAGAAATCCGCGTGGACGCCATGCGCGATGCCGTCGAGTTTGCCCAGCGCACCAGCGCCCGCAGTCGGGGCAAGGCGGTGCTGGTGTTTCCGGCGGAGCGCATGAATGTGTACACCGCCAACGCCTTGCTCAAAACACTCGAAGAGCCTGCGGGCGACGTGAAGTTTGTGCTGGCGACCGAGGCTGCCCACCAGTTGCTGCCTACCATTCGCAGCCGCTGCCTGGGGCACACCATGCTCTGGCCCAGTCAAGCCAGCGCTATGGCGTGGCTGCAAGGGCAGGGCGTGTCAGAAAAACAGGCGGGAGTGATGTTGCGCGCTGCCGGCGGGCGACCACAAGACGCCTTGCAGTTTGCGTCTGTCAGCGAGTTGTGGCCGCGCCTGCCGCGGGCCGTGCAATTGGGCGACGTGAGTGTATTCAAGGACTGGACCCCAGCGCAGACCGTCGATGCCTTGCACAAGCTGTGTCATGACCTGATGGCGCAGCGCAGCGGGGCTTCACCCAGGTTTTTTGACGCAGCAGATTTGCCCAAGGCGGGCACCTGGCAAAGCTTGACGACTTGGGCCAAGGCCTTGTCCAACGCGATGCACACCGTAGAACATCCGTTTAATGCTGGATTGATGCAAGAGGCATTGGTCAGCCAGGCGCAAATCGCACTAAACTCAAAGTCATGACCGACAAACTCAAAAGTCACACTGCTGCGTTTGCCCTCAAGCCGCAACAAGACGTAGCGCCGCGACCCAGCGTCATCCAACTGGCCGTGAAGGAAAAATCGGCACTTTATGCGGCCTACATCCCGATTTTTACCACCGGCGGTTTGTTCATTCCCACTTTGCGTGACTACCAACTAGGCGACCCGGTGTATGTGCTGATCTCACTGCCTGATGACCCGCAACGCTACCCGGTTGCAGGGAAAGTTGCCTGGGTCACGCCGGCCAAGGCTGTCAACAACCGCACGCAAGGCGTTGGCGTGGTGTTTCCAGACGACGAAAAAGCCCGTGCTCTCAAAATGAAAATTGAGGAAATGTTGGCGGGCCATATCGGATCAGATCGCTCCACACAAACCATTTGACTCTGCCGGCAGCCAGAATTGGCGGCTTGGCCTGCACCTATGTTCACAGATTCCCATTGCCACCTTAATTTTCCGGAGCTGCTCTCAGCGTTGCCCGCCATCCGCTTGGCCATGACACAAGCCAAAGTGAGTCGCGCCTTGTGCATCAGCACCACACTTGAGGAATTCAGCGTTGTACATCAGCTTGCCCTTGACTACGACAATTTTTGGGCCACGGTGGGCGTACACCCTGACAACGAGGGTGTCAAAGAACCCAGTCTGGATGACCTGCTGACGCTGGGCGCGCTGCCACGGGTGGTGGGAATTGGCGAAACCGGACTCGATTACTACCGGCTCAACGGGCGCAGTGTGACCGACATGCAGTGGCAGCGCGCGCGCTTCTCCACGCACATCCGCGCGGCCAGGCAACTGGCCAAGCCGCTGGTCATTCATACCCGACAAGCGTCGCAAGACACCTTGGCCATTCTGCGAGAGGAGGGCGAAGATGGCTCGGCGGGCTGCGCTGGTGGTGTGTTTCATTGCTTCACGGAAGATGCCGAGGTGGCTCGCCAAGCGCTTGACCTAGGTTTTTACATCTCGTTCTCGGGCATATTGACCTTTAAAAGCGCCCAGAATTTGCGTGAGGTGGCGGCATTGGTACCGCTTGATCGTCTGTTGATTGAAACCGACAGCCCTTACCTGGCCCCTATGCCTTACCGTGGCAAAACCAACAACCCGTCTTACGTGCCGTTTGTGGCCGCTCAACTGGCGCGGATCAAACAACGCACCGTTGAAGACATAGCCACTGCCACAACTGCTAACTTTGACACCCTATTTAAGGGGGTGATAGCATGAAAGAATTTGGCTTTTCTTTACTCACAACTTACATTAAAAAAGTAATTTATTTCATTGTTTTTACAGGGTTTACTGTTGCTCATGCTGGCTCTTACGAAGATTTTTTCAAAGCCATTGTTCAGGACGATGCAGCCGAAGTCAGTACGCTGTTAGCGCGTGGTTTCGATCCCAATACGGTCGATGCGTCAGGTACAGCGGGTTTGCTGCTGGCGGTCAAATCGGATGCATCGAAGGTGGCCTTTGTTCTGGCGAATTGGCCAAAAACAAAGGTCGAGGTTCGCAATGCGACTGATGAAAGTCCGTTAATGCTGGCTGCACTCAAGGGTGATCTGGCGCTTTGCCAATTGCTGATCAAAAAAAATGCCGATGTCAACAAACCCGGGTGGTCACCCTTGCATTACGCTGCAACCAATGGCCACCTTGAGGTGATGAACCTGCTGCTCGAAGAAAACGCTTACATCGACGCCGCGTCACCCAACGGCACCACGCCACTCATGATGGCCGCGCACTACAGCACAGAATTGGCGGTCAAGCTGCTGCTTGACGCCGGCGCCGACCCCATGCTCAAGAACGACCAGGGCCTGAGCGCGCTGGACTTTGCCCACCGTGGCAATCGCATCGCATCAGCCAACATCATTTCAGCGTTTGTGCGAAATCGCCAACCCAAAGGCAGCTGGTAGTTAATTTATACGATGTATATTATGTTAAGTCACATAACCAAAACAACAAACCTGACATGACCTTTTCCCTTCGCGACATCTGGCACCACGCCTGGACTTCAGTTCTGGTGGAAATGAGCGCGCAAGAAATCCGCTGGTTGCTCAGCGCGCGCGGGCATATTTCTCTGTTGGAAAAGCGCCGAACGACCATGATCGTCTCGCGTGTGCGCCTGCTGGCCGCGCTGTTTGCCGTGCTCACCCCGCTGTGGATCATTGTCGATGTGGCGGCTTTTCCGCGCGAAGTCTGGCTGCCGTTGGTACTGGGCCGAGTGGCTGCCACCGTGGCATTTGGCCTGATCACGGTGGCGTCGATTCGCATGCGCACCATGACCGATGCCTACCGTGTGCTGGCCATGCTGTTCGCCGTGCCGACGGTGTTCTTTGTGTTTTCGTACCAGCATATGACACAGTTCCAGCTGCAAGGCCTCCAGCAGGCGTTTTCCACCGGTTATGCCTTCCTGCCCTTCGTCATGTTGGCCGGTCTGTCGATCTTTCCCCTGACACTGCGTGAAAATATTTTCTTTATTTCGCCGCTGTTGGTGCTGCAACTGGTTGCCGGCTACCTGCGCATACAGGTGCTCGACTGGCCGACCTTTGCCGCCTCGTTCTGGTTGATGATGCTGATTGCTGGTGTGGCGGTGATGGCGGGCCTGTCACAACTCGCCTTCATCATCGTGCTGGTGCGCGAATCCATCCGCGACAGCATGACTGGCTGCTTTTCACGCCAGAGCGGCGAAGAACTGCTGGAACTGCAGTTCAGCCTGTCCCGGCGCAATACCAGTCCACTGACCGTGGCCTTCGTTGACCTGGATCACTTCAAACAGATTAATGACCGGTTTGGTCATGACAGCGGCGATGCCGTCTTGATCAACGCCAGCAAAGCGATTCATGCCCAGCTGCGCACGGGCGATATGTTCATCCGCTGGGGCGGTGAGGAATTTCTACTGGTGCTGCCCAATACCAATGCAGCCATGGCCGGTGCCGCCATGCAGCGCATACGCCACGCCGGACTTGGCCTGCGCCCGGAAGGCGCGCCGGTGACGGCCAGCATCGGTTTGGCAGAGCGCATTCATGACGATCTTGAGGACTGGCGCAAGCTGGTTGAAAAGGCCGATGGCCGCATGTATGAAGCCAAACAGGGCGGACGTGACCGCATCGTTGGCCCCTTCAACTGCAGCAGCGCCTCAGCTTAAAAATTTTCCCCCTGCCGTTTTCGCCGCCTGCACTGCGCAGAGTTAACGGCTGCCCATGGCCCCCAGCAGCGCGTCTTGCAACACAGTCTGCGTATTGAGTTCCTTGAGTAGGCTCAAGCTGTTCACGCCGGTGTTGATGATGGTCAAGGTCTGAATGTTTTGGTTGTTCAGGCTATTCTGTATGACGGTACTTGATGCCAGTTGCAAATTGATGAGCGATTCGATGCTGTTGCCCGTGCCGATCTGAACCAGGCCCGCGTCGGCAATGGCGGCGCTGGCCAATCTGGCTTGCTCGCTGCTGATTTGGGTGACGTCGGGCAGGTTGAAGCTGGTTTGGGTCACAAGATCGCCGTTGACCATGACACTTCGGATGATGCCAAACGACACCGTCAGCCCCGAGTTGGCGTCAAATCCACCCCGCGTGTCAGCGAGTTGTTCGTCGCTGACCGCGGTCCACTCCTCAGGGTTAAACCTGTCGTCTCCGGCGGTGGCCGGGCCACTGCCGAAGCAGGCGTTCCCGGCCATCAGCAGCAGGCACAGGCTGAGCAGTTGGCTTGGCGTTATTTTCATGGTGCGTGGTCTGCTAATTGTCGCCCGGGCCAAACTTATTCAAGGTCACGTTGCTCAGGCTATCCAGGCTGACCCCGGCTGTCAAAGGTGCCCGAGGCGCTACCAGCCAGTCATCCGGCCTGTTGAATTTGGCCTGGATCTGTTTGTTGTGAATCACGAACAGCAGCTTATTGACCCAGCTTGCTTCAAAATTGGCGCGTGAAACCGCCCGCGTGCCGGTGGAGGGATCCCCCATGAGAATTCGTCCATCGCGCATGCCCTTGATCACCACAAAATGGTGATAGCCCTTGTCCGCAATCAACACGATGGCGGGCAAGCCCGATTCCACCAATTTGGACAAAGGCAACTGAAACCCATCAGCCTGAAACTCATGGGCTTTCAAATAAGATTTCATGTCGAGCAGTGAAAAGCCCTCACTGCGAATCTTCTCCTGGTCTCCCCGGGCAAACATTTCTTCAAAGACGGCTTGCTCAGTCACAGGATAGTCGTAATGGTGTGTGAGCAAGGTGGCTAGCGCTGCTGAACCGCAGCTAAAGTCGTACTGTTGCCTCAGGGTGGCCTTGAAGCGCGCCTCCCTCAAGCTGGTGACCTCCACTGCGTAGTGCCCACCGATGCCGGTCAAGGCCAGCGTACCGGCTTGCGCGCTTGCCGAAGCTGCGCCAGCCACCATTGCCGCCACGAGTCCGTAATAAAGAGCCTTCATGGGCATCACTGAAACTGCACGTTGATGATGGTTGCGTTCTGGACCAACACGTTCGATCCGGAATTCTGAATCACCATCGGCAAGCCGCTCATGTTGGCAAAAGCGCCATCAGTAATTGAGTTGTTGCCCGATATGACATGGGTCGCTGAGTTGTTGGCCACCGTGGCGCTCAATTGCATGTCGTTCTTGACCAGGTCAGCACCGCCCCGAAAATCGTCCAACTGGCCCAGTGCCACGGGCTCGCCCCAGCCAGCCACCTCCTGCGTTTGAGCGGATGCCAACGCTGGAGCTGCCGAGGGAGGAGCTATTTCTTCAGAAACCGGGATCACACAGTCGGTGACCACAGCAGATGCATCCAAAGTACCTGCATTGACGAGCAGCCAGGCGGATGAACATAAGGCCAGGACACTTGCCGACCTGAGCTTTGAAAATAATGGTTTCATCTCGTCCTCCATGTTCAATAAAACCGGCCGCTGGTTGAAATCAAATTGATCCGGCGGCCGGTCATGTCGCTTACTTGCCGACAGCCAGGTTGGCTTGCACGTTCACGCTTTGTTGCACCATCGCGGCCATGCCGCTGTTTTGCGCCAACACCATGACGCCGGCAGCACCCTGAGCGACGCTACCCATCGTGTTGGACATGTTGAAGCTATTGGCATCTACGTTGATGCTGCTCGAGCCCCCTGCCCCACCGTTGCCAACACCACCATTGCCAACGCCACCAGTGACTGCGGCGGCAGACTCAGCAGGTGCGCCACCGTCGGTGGGCTCGCCCGTGCCAGAGGCTGCACCACCCGTGCCAGCACCACCCGTGCCGCCGTTGCCAGCGCCGCCATTGGCGTTACCGCTGTTGGAAGCCTGGTTACCGATGTAGGAGATGGCGTTGCCACTGACTGTGCCGCTCAGCGAACTCGACACCGAGGCCGTCGAGGTGTTGAAGGAGTTGGAAAAGTTCGAGGTCGCGGTTGAACCATTGTTGGCAGCCGTGGCTCCTTCTGCTTCTGCGTTGGCATCGCCGTTGTTGGCGCTCTTGTCGTTGTTCTGATCAGAATTGTTCGTGCTCTTGTCATTGTTTTGATCAGAATTGTTCGTGCTCTTGTCATTGTTCTGATCAGAGTTGCTGGTCATCACACTCTTGTCGTTGTTCTGATCAGAATTGTTCGTGCTCTTGTCATTGTTTTGATCAGAGTTGCTGGTCGTCACACTCTTGTCATTGTTCTGATCAGCATTGTTCGTGCTCTTGTCATTGTTTTGATCAGAGTTGCTGGTGTTGACACTCTTGTTGTTGTTCTGATCAGCGTTGCTGGTGTTGACACTCTTGTCATTGTTCTGATCAGCGTTGCTAGTGTTGACGCTCTTGTTGTTGTTCTGATCAGCATTGTTCGTGCTCTTGTCATTGTTTTGATCAGCGTTACTGGTGTTGACACTCTTGTTGTTGTTTTGATCAGCGTTGCTGGTCAAGCTCGTGTTGGTGCTCTTGTTGTTATTCTGATCAGCGTTGCTGGTGGCGGTGTTGACGCTCTTGTTGTTATTCTGATCAGACGCATTGGTGTTGGTGCTCTTGTTGTTATTCTGATCAGAGGCGGTATTAATGCTCTTGTTGTTGTTCTGATCAGCATTGCTGGTATTAACACTCTTATTGTTGTTCTGATCGGCGGCGCTGGTGTTGGTGCTCTTGTTATTGCCTTGATCAGCGTTGCTGGTGCTGGTGTTAACACTCTTGTTGTTGTTTTGATCTGCTGCGCTGGTATTGGTGCTCTTGTCGTTGCCCTGATCAGCGTTGCTGGTGCTGGTGTTGATACTCTTGTTGTTATTTTGATCAGCTGCGCTCGTGCTATTGGTGCTGCTGTTATTACCCTGGTTGCTGTTATCAGTGGGTGTGGAAGTAGAAGTAGTGCTGCTGTTGTTGCCTTGGTTGCTGTTATTAGTGGGTGTGGAGGTAGACGTAGTGCTGCTGTTGTTTCCTTGATTGCTGTTATTCGTCGGCGTGGCAGTGTGTGTCGTATTGGTATTTATGCTGTTGTTGTTTCCTTGGTTGCTGTTATCCGTGGGAGTAGACGTAGTGCTGCTGTTGTTTCCTTGGTTGCTGTTATTCGTCGGCGTGGCAGTGTTAGTCGTATTGGTATTTGTGCTGCTGTTGTTTCCTTGGTTGCTGTTATCAGTGGGTGTGGAAGTAGCAGTAGTGCTGCTGTTGTTGCCCTGGTTGCTGTTATTCGTGGGCGTAGACGTAGTGCTGCTGTTGTTGCCCTGGTTGCTGTTGTCCGTCGGCGTGGTGGTGGTGCTGCTATTGTTTCCTTGATTGCTGTTATCGGCAGTGCTGCTGTTGTTACCCTGGTTGCTGTTGTCCGTCGGCGTGGTGGTGGTGGTGTTCAACGAACCTTGATTCGCATTGGAGTATTCATTGGCAGCAGGGCCGGTGTTCGAGTCTTGCGTCGAAATGGCTGTGGCAGTTTGGGTGCCGCTGGTAGCCGCAGCGCCGCCGCTGGTGCCGTCAGGAAGCGCGCCGCCGTCTGAAACGAGCGGAATACCACCGCTGGCTGCGACGAGGCCGTTGTTGATGGTCGGATTTGCGTAGGCCTGGCCAGAGATACCAAATGCAATAGCGATAGCGGTGGCCAATAATGTCTTTTTCATGATATTTCCTTAAAAAAATGCTGTTCAAGAGTGAATTGGCTCGGCGTCTAGCGCCAACCCACCAGCAATAAGGCAAATTTGATGCCAGCATTTCAAAGGGATGTTCTAACTATTTGATTTGCCTATGAAAATCAATATTGAATGTCAGAAAGATTTTGCGTTTCAAGGCCTGGCAAGGCCGTTTCAACAACGGTGTTTGTCCAACATCCGTTACACCTCAGTTACAGCTCCAGTGACCCAAGGGCGTGGCACAGTTTGCGAAATCGCAAGGTCGTGGAAATTTTTCTTTTTAATTCAACAACTTAAGGGAGTCACATGCCAGCATTGCGCGTGCCGCAAAGGTGTCTCACTGTTGATACAGTGGTTGCTTAATGCCGTGTTTTTCCATCAGTCGGTACAGCGTCATGCGTGACACACCCAGATCACGCGCGGCGCGGCTGATGTTGTTGCTACTGCTGAGCAGGCAGACATAAATGGCATCGCGTTCGGCGCGGCTGCGTGCGTCCACCAGCGCATCTCCATTGATTTCGCCGCCTGGCATAGACAGATCAAGATCTTCGGGGGTGATCAGGCGCCCTTCGGACATCACCATGGCGCGCCGAATGCGGTTGATCAGTTCACGCACGTTGCCCGGCCAGTCGTGCCCGTTAACGGCCGACATGGCGCGGTTGCTGAAACCGGTGAGGCGCGGACCCTTGTCGCGCGCGAACACTTTGAAAAAATGGTTGCAAAGTAGCGCAAGATCTTCTTTTCGTTCCCGTAAGGCAGGAACTGTGAGCGGGAGCACGTTGAGCCGGTAGAGCAGGTCTTCACGGAATTGTCCGGCTTTCACAGCCTCTTCCAAGTGCACATGCGAGGCGGCAATCACCCGCACATCGACCTCAACGCTGCGTGAGGCACCCACCCGGGTAATGCTGCGTTCCTGTAGAAAGCGCAGCAGGTTGGTCTGCAGTTCAAGCGGCAAGTCGCCGATCTCATCCAAAAAAAGCGTGCCATCGTTGGCAGATTCGATCAAACCGCGTTTTTCCTTGGCCGCACCAGTGAACGCGCCTCGCTCATAGCCGAACAGTTCTGACTGAATCAGGTTGGCCGGCATGGCACCGCAATTAACTGCAATGAAGGGGCCTTTGGCCCGAGTGGAAAAGTTGTGAATCGCATGAGCAACCAATTCTTTGCCACTGCCACTCTCCCCCCAGATCAGCACCGGTGCGTTGGCTTGGGCAACTTTGCTGATCTGCTTGCGCAAATGCTGGATGGCTGTGCTCTGACCCACCAGTTCCATGTCGCTTTTGCCTTGGCCGGTCACCGTGGACGGGGTGTCAAGCGCGGCATAGCCAAACGCGTGGCCCAGAGTGTGATTGAGCCGGGTAGGGTCAATCGGCCAGGTATGAAAGTCAAACAGGTGCTGCACAATCAGTGACCGATAAGCTGGCCGCATGATCATCCCGGCCGGAAACACCCCAACCCATTGGGTGTTTTGATGGGCCTCCAGTAGCGCATCGACTTCAGCCACGACCGCGTCGCTGGTGTTGTTCAGCAACAAGAGGCCAACCGGATGCCCCTGCAGTGCAAGCGCATTACGGGCCGCAGCCAGATCCTGGACGGCACAGATTGCCCAGGACGACAACAACTCGGTAGGTGTGCTCTGGAGCTGCTGATCTCCCAGGGTGACGCTCAATAACGTTCGTAACGGCATCTGCAATTCCCCTTGTTCGCTTTCTTCTTTTGGCCACGTCAGGTCCACACTTTGGATCAAGGCGCGGGTGCTGAAATGGATAGAGCTCAAGCGTAAGCAGACACAGCCTGCCAACGCTTGATATTTGTCACAGTGCACACCGGGCCTCGCGGCAATCTGCGCGGCAATCTGCGCGGCTTGACTATTCGCAACACCGCCAGCCCAAGCATCTGAAACACTTGTTTACTGGTGTTGACCTCAGGTATTTTTTTAATTGGAGAAGACCGTCATGGCCCATTTGAAATTGCCCGCCATCAGCGCGGTGGCTTGTGCTGTTGCGTTGCTGCTTGTAAATACGGCACAGGCGAAATCCCCTGCCGACACTGGGCCCCAGTTACAGGCGATGCAGGCACGCATGGAAACCTTGAGTCAAGAGTTGGCTGAGCAAAAAAGGTTGCTGCAGCATCTGGAGACTTTTCGCCAGCAGTATTTCGAGCAACGAAGCTTGCTCCAATCCCTGGAGCGCCAGGTTGCGCAACAACAGATGGCATTGGATGAGCTTCGGGGCGTCGCCAGTTGGGATGTGTTGGCCAGCCAGCGCGGTGCGGGCGCGGTTGGTCAGACCCACGCGCCGGAACTGCTAGCGCAGGCTGCGGTGACGCCAAAAGCAGAGGCGCCGGTGGGGCGCTCGCCTGACACGCAAGGCCGCCCGCCGGAGGTGGCTCCCCTGTTTGAGCAGCCGGGTGTGCTCACCCCGAAAGGAAGCTATGTGCTGGAGCCTTCCCTGCAATATGGCTACTCGTCGAGCAACCGGGTCGCCCTGGTGGGCTACACCGTCATTCCGGCGCTGCTGATTGGTTTGATTGATGTGCGTGAAGTCAAGCGCAACACCGTGACGGCCGCTTTGTCGGCGCGCTATGGACTCACGAACCGGCTTGAGCTTGAAGTGCGGGCACCTTATGTGTATCGCTCAGACGCCACCGTCAGCCGTGAAAACATTAAAGGCGCCTCGGAGAACGTTTTTTCTACCAGCGGCATGAGCCTGGGTGACCTTGAGGTGGGTGCACGCTACCAATTGAACGATGGTGGCATTGACAAGCCTTTCTACATTGGCACCTTGCGCCTGAAAGGCCGCACCGGCACCGATCCATTTGAAGTCGTCACCGATTGCACCCAGCGCTGTATTGGCACCAACACAACCGGAACCGGCTTGCCGCTCGACTTGCCGACCGGCTCCGGTTTTTATTCCATGCAAGCGGGCCTAACCCTGCTTTACCCGTCCGACCCGGCGGTATTTTTTGGCAGTATGACCTACCTGCATAATTTTGAGCGCGACAACGTCAGTCGCACCGTGCTCAACGGTGAGAAGGAATTTTTGGGGACGATTTCCCCAGGCGCTGTGATTGGCTTCAACTTTGGCATGGGCCTGGCGCTGAACGAAAAATCGTCTTTCAGCCTCGGCTATGACCACAGCTCGGTGGGTCGGACCAAAACCAACGGCCAAGTGGTGCCAGGCTCGGTGCGTACGCAACTGGGCACTTTGCTGCTCGGCTATTCGTACCGTTTCAACAAGAGCCGATCCTTAAGCGTGTCGGTGGGTGCCGGCCTCACGACCGACACACCGGATTTGTCTTTGTCGGTGCGATTGCCAATGACGTTCTGATGTGTGCGGCGCAAGCTTCAACGCGTTTCACTGGCTTTGAGTTGCCGCCGCACATGCCCCAGCAGCCCCTCACACGCATCCTCCACCAGATCCAGCACCGCCTCAAACCCGGCCGCACCTTCGTAATAAGGATCAGGCACCACGGTGGCGTCAAAGGTTTGGCAAAACTCGGTCAGGCGGCGCAGTTTGCGCTGGTGTTGTGGCGGGCAGTCACTTTGCAAGAGCGACAAGTTGTCCCAATCCATGGCCAGGATCAAGTCGAACGCGGCGTAGTCGGCATCGCTGATCTGGCGCGCGCGCAGGGTTGACAAATCGTACCCCCGCAAATAGGCATGCGACTGTGAGCGCTTGTCTGGCGGGCTGCCGGGGTGGTAGTTGTGGGTGCCGGCCGAATCCACCCTGACCGCTCTTGAAAGGCCAGCCAGCAACAGCTTTTTTTGAAACACGCCGTCAGCCGTGGGGCTGCGGCAGATGTTGCCCATGCAGACAAAAAGAACCGAGTAGGTCATTGGGTGTGTCCATTCAAAATACTATTGTTTTAATAGCTATTAGCGCAATGCATATAAGCGCTACAGCCTAATTTTACTAAAATTTTTGATGCCACTCAATGGCTGACTGGCCCAGTGATTTTGGCGCCGGCGAAGATGATGAGGATCAGCATGGCCAGAACACCCAAACCTAATCTGCCGCAGTCGCCGTGACAGCCAGCTTTGCGACACCACCGATGTTGCACACCGGGCCGTTGAGGGTAGGCAAGATTTTCAAGGGAGTCGCCTGTTTAAATAGCCTTCTAATGATGATTGGAATAACACAAACCCATGGAAATTCCAGATGAATTGAGGTGCAGGCGGGAAAGCCCTGATCAGGAGGGCAGGCAAAAAGCGGCTTCGCATAAAGGGCAGCCTGCCCCCAGCGTTTGAGCCGCAGTTACGAATGCGGATGCCGGTGGTGAATATCCGGGAAGTGCGCGTGACTGTGAGCAAGCGGCACGTGTTGATGCGCATGGGTGTGGGGCTCGGTGCCATCCCAGTCAGCCTCATGGCTGTGCTGGTGGTGGGCATCGTGGCGGTGCGGGTGCTCGTGTGCCAACACGGTGTGCTGGTGGTCATGGGCGTGGTGTTCCGTCAGGTGCAGCCAGACCCCTGCAGCCATCAGGCCAGCCGCCAGCCAGAAGACTGTGCTGACAGGCTCGCCAAACAACGCAATAGACAGCGCCGCGCCCACAAATGGCGCAGTCGAAAAATAAGCCCCGGTGCGTGCCGTGCCCAAGCCGCGCAAGGCCAGCACAAACAGCATCAGACTCAAGCCGTAGCCCAAAAAGCCAATCAGCATCGCGCTGGCCACCAG
>JBBQSS010000029.1:0-20317 GCA_038213665.1 Burkholderiales bacterium
AGGTTGGCGCAATGATGCCCAAAGCGGCCGCACCCAAAATGCCCGCCAGGGCCCCAAACACGGCATATTGCGGGCTGATCGCAGAATAAACCGTGACCCCGAACGCCACCGATGCGGGAAGTGCCACCAGCATCGATGCCAGCCCACCCCAAAAATCTCCGGGAACTTTGAAACTGCCCACCAAGGATGACCGGGCCATCATGAGGCGGCTTGATGAGTTGGCAAAGTCATGCGAAACGTGCTTCCCTGCCCTGGCGCACTGTGCGCCACCCCCTGGCCATGGTGCCGCTGGATCACATCCCATTCCTGCGCCAGGTCTTTGGGTAAGCAGGCCACATCGCGCGTCAGGTGTAGAATTTTTTGTACGCTTTTGGGAAACGCAGGCATCTGCTCCACCGCAGCGGTCAGTCGAACAGACAGATCAGGGTTCATCGCACTCATGATGCCGCATTACAAACGTGTGTCAACCTCAACTACCCGATGGCCGGGTGACCGCAACCGCTAATGCCACGCAAAAAAGTCTGGCACTTTGATGACTTTTTTCTCAATCGCACCACTTTACATCACAAACCCCGCACTCTAAGACCGCAGATGTTGTCTAATTCGAGTTTGTTGGCTGCCCATTTTTTGCACTATGAATGACTACCCGCACGCAACAATCCTGATCGTTGACGATGCCCCTGAAAACCTGTTTGTGCTGAGCGAATTGCTGCAGCCACACTACCGCGTGCTGGCTGCCAACAATGGTGAGCGCGGCTTGCGGGTGGCCTCCAGCAAGCCATGCCCGGATCTTATTTTGCTGGATGTGATGATGCCGGGCATGAACGGCTACCAGGTGCTGCAGGCACTGCAAGCGGATGCGCTCACCGCCAATATTCCAGTGATTTTTTTAACTGCCCTGTCCAGCCCGGGCGAAGAAGAACGTGGCCTCAACCTGGGCGCCGCAGACTACATCAGCAAACCCATCACACCGGCCACGGTGTTGGCACGGGTGCGCACCCAATTGCAGGCCAAACAGGCGCGCGACTGGCTAAGAGACCAAAACGCCGCGCTGGAAGCCGAAGTTGCGCGTCGCATGGCCGAAAACGACCTGACCCAGCAGGTCAGCATTCGCGCATTGGCGCACCTGGCAGAAACCCGCGACCCTGAAACCGGCAAACACCTGGCACGCACCCAGGGTTATGTCAGGCTGCTGGCCAAGTCATTGGAGACACACCAGCGCTTTAGTCAAACTCTGACACCCCGCTACATTGACCTGCTGGCCCGGTCAGCCCCCCTGCACGACATTGGCAAGGTCGGGATTCCCGACCATATTCTGAACAAGCCCGACAAACTCACCGCTGCCGAGTGGGCCGTCATGCAAACCCATTCCAAAATTGGCAGCGATGCGATTGAGTTGGCCGAGCAAGACATTGAAAAACCGCTGGACTTCCTGGTGTTGGCCAAAGAGATCGCCCATTGGCACCATGAAAAATGGGACGGTTCAGGTTACCCCGACCACTTATCTGGCGATGCCATCCCTTTGGCTGCCCGGCTGATGGCGGTGGCCGATGTCTTTGACGCCTTGATCTCGCCACGGGTCTACAAGCCGGCGTTCTCATTTGAAGTGGCCCATGACCTGATCGCCGAGCAGCGCGGCAGGCATTTCGACCCCGACATTCTCGATGCGTTCCTGTCCAACTTCGGTGAATTTGTCCAAGTCGCCACACATCACCAGGAGGTCGGCCAATGCCTGGTGTTTTTGGCACCGACCCAAAATTGACCTTGAACACGGCATCAAACCAGCCCGACCCAGACCCGGAGAAACTGGCCAGCACCCCGGCCACGTTGAAACTGGTGCTGACCTATGTGGCATTTGCAAGTCTTTGGATCGTGCTGTCTGACCAAGTGGTGAACTGGCTCTATAGCGACCCAGCCTCTATTTTGTTGGTCAGTATCCTCAAAGGCGGCGTCTTCATTGGGGTAACCGCACTCCTGCTCTTTGCGTTGGTCAGGCGCTTGCTTGAAGAGGCTGCCGCGTCATTTCGACGTGAAGGCCATGCGCTGGCCGAAAAAGGGCAAATGGAACACGGCTTGAAAGCCGCCCGCATGCAGGCCGAGCACCTGAGCGAAGCCCTCAATCAGGTGGCCAGCTATATTTACATCAAGGATGTAGAAGGTCGCTACCTGTATGCCAACCAGCCCACACTGGCGCTTTTTGGCTGTACCGCTGAAGCGTTGGTCGGCAGTATGGATGACCATTTTTTTCCACCCGCCACGGCGAATCAAGTGCATGAAATTGACCAGCGGGTGTTGGCAGGCGAGAACTCCGAGGAAGAGGTCGATGTCACGGACACGCACGGCAAACGCACAGTCTACTGGGAAGTCAAATCGCCCGTTTACCTGGATGCAGCTCGCCAAACCATTGCCGGTTTGTGCGGGGTTACGACGGACATTACCGCCATCAAACAAGCACAAGAACTGCAAAAAATTCAGGCCCAGCGTGCCGAAGCCATGTTGACCCTGCCCCTTGCGGCTGAAACCATGGACGAGCGCAGCTTCATGCGCCATGGGCTGGAACTGGCTGAGAAACTCACAGGTAGCCAGATATCCTTCGTGCATTTTGTCAATGACGACCAGGAAACCATTGAACTGATCAGCTGCTCCAACAAAACACGGGCGAGGGACTGCACTGCGGCCGTTGACAGCCACTTCCCTATCCACCAGGCTGGCATCTGGGCAGACGCCTTACGCCAGCGTACCCCCGTGGTGTTCAACGACTACGCCAGCGCCACCGGCAAGCACGGCTTGCCAGACGAGCTTGCACAACTGAGCCGCCTGATCAACGTGCCGGTGGTTCAAGGCGAACGGGTGTGCCTGATGTCGGGAGTCGGCAACAAGACCACAAACTATACGGCTACGGATGTCGAAACCCTGCAACTGATTGCCAACGAGATTTGGCGCATCGTGCACCAGCGTCGCGCCGATAACGCCTTGAAAAGCAGCCAGGCCCTTTACAAGGCCATGTTTGACAGCAACCCGCTGCCGATGTGGGTCTATAACCTGGAAACGCTCAGGTACCTGTCTGTCAACGATGCCACCGTGGCCCACTATGGCTACAGCCGGGCTGAATTTTTGACCATGACGCTGCGCGACATCCGGCCAGAGGAAGACATTCCGCGCCTGTTGATCAACATTTCAGAAGGACGTTCCGGGCTTGAATCGGGTGTGCTTTGGCGACACCGGCACAAGGATGGCAGCATCCGTCTGGTAGAAATCGCCTCGCACCCCCTTATTTTTGAGGGCCGGGCGGCCAAACTGGCGCTGGCCTACGACGTGACCGAGCGTGAGGCCACGCAGGAACAGTTGAGCAAGTTGTCACTGGCGATCGCCCAGAGCCCTGAAAGCGTTGTCATCACCAACACCCGCGCAGAAATTGAATATGTGAACGACGCTTTTGTGCGCGCCACGGGTTACCAGCCGCACGAGTTGCTGGGGAAAAATCCGAACCTGCTTCACTCAGGAAAAACGCCTGCAAGCACCTACAACGCGTTGTGGGCTGCAATGGCGCAGGGTCAGATGTGGCGCGGCGAGTTTTACAACCGACGCAAAGACGGCAGCGAATACATTGAATTTGCCATCATCACGCCGCTGCGGCAAAAAGACGGTCGCATCACACACTACGTTGCCGTCAAGGAAGACATCACCGAGAAAAAGCGCATTGGCATTGAGCTCGACGGCTACCGCCACCACCTTGAAGAGTTGGTGACCCAACGCACCCTTGAACTCAGCCAGGCACGCGAAGACGCAGAGTCGGCCAGTCACGCCAAAAGCGCGTTTTTGGCCAACATGAGCCATGAAATCCGCACCCCCATGAACGCCATCATGGGCTTAAGTCACTTGCTGCGCAGCAACACGGCCAGCGTTGCCCAAATGGACAAGCTCAACAAGATCGACAGCGCTTGCCGGCACCTGCTCTCGATCATCAACGACGTGCTCGACATCTCCAAGATCGAGGCTGGCAAGATGGTTCTGGAAAGCAGCCAGTTTCAGGTCTCGGAAGTGGTGGGCAATGTGCAGACCCTGATGGAGCCCGACGCCCTCGCCAAGGGCTTGACGCTGCAGGTGCGCGGTGACGCACTGGTACTTTGGGTGCAGGCCGATGCCACGCGCTTGCGCCAGGCCTTGCTCAACTTGACCAGCAATGCAGTCAAGTTCACGGAAACCGGCAGTGTGACCGTCACCGTGACAGAAAGCGCCATGGACGAGCACAACGCCACCTTGCGCTTTGAAGTCACCGACACCGGTATCGGCATGGATGCCGACACGGTGAGCCGACTGTTTCAAAATTTTGAGCAAGGTGACGCCTCCACCACCCGCAAATATGGCGGCACCGGCTTGGGGCTGGCAATTACCCGCAGCTTGGCGCAACTGATGGGCGGTGCCGCTGGCGTGACCAGCACGCCAGCACTGGGCAGCAGCTTCTGGTTCACCGCGCGGGTTGCGCTTAGCCACAGCCCCATGCGCCTGCTGGCGCCACTGATACCCACCGAGCCGGGGCAACAGCTGGCGGCGCAACACCTGGGCCAACACATCGTGCTGGCCGATGACAACCCTTTGAGCCTGGAGGTGGCCCAAGAGATGCTCACCCGCATGGGGCTGAAAGTCACCACGGCCAGCGACGGACAACAGGTGCTGGACCTGGTCAAGGCGCACCGCGAACCCATTGACCTGATCCTGATGGACCTGCAAATGCCCAAGCTTGACGGCTTGCAGGCCACCCGCGCCGTGCGCGCCCTGCCCCGTGGCGAGGCACTGCCCATCATCGCCTTGTCGGCCAACGCCTTTCTCCCGGACCGGCTGGCCGCGCGCGAGGCAGGCATGAACGACTTTGTGGCAAAACCGATCGTGCCCGAAACACTCTACGCCACCTTGCTGGACTGGCTGCCCCAAACACACGCTGACGCAAGTACCCACCCGTCGGCCCATGCAGCACCAAGCCCGGTGCCCTTGCCTGATGCCCAATTGGTGCGCACCGTGCTGGGCCAGCTTGACCACCTGCTGGGTCAAAGTGACACCGCAGCCCTGGCTTTGTTCCAACAGCACACCGAAATGCTGTCCATGGTGCTGGGCGATGAATTTGCCATGCTGGCCGCACAACTGCAGCAATTCGCCTTCGACAAAGCACAGGAAACCTTACACCACCACCAAAAAATAGCGTCGTTTGACGCTATTCTCTGCACTGCTCTTAGTTAGGAAAACACCGTGTACGTCACCAAATACAAAATCTGGGTCCAACTCTTGACCACCATCGGCGCCGCACTGCTGGTAGTTTGGACCGGCGTGATCATCTGGCAGGGTCATGTGACACGCCAGGCAGCACTCGATCAGGCCACCGATTTTTCGACCAGCATGCACGACGCCACCATGGCCGCCCTGACCGGCATGATGGTCACGGGCACTGTATCCCAGCGCGATGTGTTCCTAGACCAGGTCAAACAACTCGGCTCCATCCGCGACATGCGGGTACTGCGCGCTGAAGCAGTCTCCAAGGTGTTTGGCGCAGGCACCGCAAAAGACGACAGCAACCCCGATGCACTTGAGCAAAAGGTACTGCAAAGCGGCAAAGCGGTCGTACTGGTTGAATCCGATGCCAAAGGCGAATACCTGCGCGCCGTGCGCCCGGCCCTGGCCTCAAAAAACTCCCTGGGCAAAGACTGCACCAGCTGTCACTTGGTGCCCGAAGACACGGTGCTGGGCGTGGTCAGCATGAAGGTGTCGCTGGACAAGGTCAACGCCAGCCTGGCCGACCAGCGGCTCAAATCCATTTTGGCAGCACTCATCACCTGCATCCCGGTGCTGATGCTGATCTACCCGTTCATTCGCCGGGTGGTGACGCGGCCACTGGAAGACTGCGTGCAGGTCGCGCGGGGTATTGCCGCCGGTGACCTGACACAGAAAGTGGAGGTACGCAGCAGCAACGAAATGGGTGAATTACAGCAAGCCTTGAAAGACATGAACACCAGCCTGGAAGGCATCGTGCGGCAGGTACGCGTGGGCACCGACACCATTTTCAGCGCCTCCAGCGACATTGCCAGTGGCAACCTGGACCTGTCCAACCGCACCGAGTTGCAAGCCAGCTCACTTGAAAATACGGCGTCCTCGATGGCCGAAGTCACCACGGCGGTGAACCAGAATGCAGCGCATGCGCGCCGCGCCAACCAGATGGCCCAAAGCGCCTCTGACGTCGCGTTGCGTGGGGGCAGCGTGGTGTCCGGGGTGATCGACACCATGGCGTCGATCAACGCCTCAAGCAAACGCATTGTGGACATCATCGCGGTGATTGACGGCATTTCCTTCCAGACCAACATTCTGGCGCTCAACGCTGCGGTGGAAGCGGCCCGCGCTGGCGAGCAAGGCCGCGGTTTTGCCGTGGTGGCTGCCGAAGTGCGCAGCCTGGCCAAACGCTCGGCCGATGCGGCCCATGAAATCAAGGCCCTGATTGGCGACTCGGTGACCAAAGTTGAGGCTGGCAGCAGCCTGGTGCAACAAGCCGGCAGCACGATGAATGACAGTGTCGACAGCATCCGCCATGTGACCGACATCATGGGCGAGATCACATCGGCCAGCGCAGAGCAGACGGCAGGCATCAAGCGCGTGGGCAGCGCCATCGACGAGATGAACCAGGTCACCCAGCAAAATGCCGCCCTGGTGGAGCAAGCCGCTGCCGCATCGCACTCATTGCAAGACCAGGCACAGCACTTGGAGCAGGTTGTCAGCGCCTTCAAAATAAATGAGTAAAATAGCCGTCTAGCCCTTACCAATAAAGCGTAAGCAGCTATTAATTTAATAGCATTTGCTTCGCCGCCGTGACCACACCCGAATGGGCACAATGACGGCTTGGCGCGCCAGGCGCCTGGCCTAATCTGTTACAACCGTCGTCATTCAATTCACGACTGCTTTTCATGCCCCAAACTTCACCCAAGCCCAGTACCACGACCGCCGTCCCGCGCCTCCACTGGAGCGAATCAGACCAACCCTGCTCAGCGCTGTGGCGCAGTGAGCGCGGCGGATCACCACCCCAGCGCGTGGTGCTGGCCGACGACACCCTGACGGCCGACAGCGCCTACCGCCTAGCCTGTGCAGGAACCGGCATGCTGTGGCGTGGCGACTTTCAAAATGCCCGCCAGTTGGTGCAAGCGATGGCGCGGCGCATTGACCAAGTGCCCAAGCGCAAGCGCACCAAGGCGGCGCAACCCATCCCCATCACGGAAGCCTTTAACCTGCACCGCCAGGCGCAGGCACAACGCGCCCGCACCCTCGGCATGGTGTTGATTGAGCTCGATGCCAGCTACAAGATCGCCCTGCGCCGCGCACCCGAAGTGAGCCAAGCATGCACTGAGGCATGGGGCGATGCGGACACCACAGCGGGCAACTCCGTGGTCTCGCTGCGTGAATTGCTGGGTGTCACCAGCGCGCATGAGTGGCGCCGCGTGGGGGTAGAAATTGCCGCACTTGGCGAGGCACCGGGTAACCGCATCCACCCACATTACGGCGTGTTCTCCCCGGTACGCGGCGAATACATTGGCCTGGTGGCCACTGCCCACCTGCCCAAACCACCCAAGGGGCAAACTGACATCACCGCCTTTGACATTGGCACCGGCACCGGCGTGCTGGCGGCCCTGCTGGTACACCGGGGCGTCAAACAAGTGGTGGCCACTGACTCGGAGCCACGGGCGATGGTGTGCGCACAAGACAACCTGACACGCCTTGGGCTGACCGACCAGGTCACCCTGCGCGACGCTGACTTGTTTCCAGAGGGTCAGGCCTCTCTGATTGTCTGCAACCCACCCTGGCTGCCGGCCCGGCCCAGTTCACCGCTGGAGCGTGCGGTGTATGACGAAGGTGGCCGCATGCTAAAAGGCTTTTTGGCCGGGTTGGCCACGCACCTGGCCCCTGGCGGTGAAGGCTGGCTGATTTTGTCGAACCTGGCCGAACAGCTGGGCATGCGCACACGCGAAGAACTGTTGACAGCGATCGACCAAAATGGCCTGCGCGTGGTCAGCCGGATTGATGCCAAAGCGCAGCACCCCAAAACCGAAGATGTCACTGACGCGCTGCATCAAGCCCGCGCCAAAGAGGTCACCTCCCTGTGGCGTCTGGCGGCGCAAAAACCTGCCCAAGCGACGGGTCAGCCCCATGACGCTGCTGCTGGTTGAAGACGTCAGCTCGCTGCACATGGCGCTCAGCTGCTCCCTGACTCGGCCGGATGCCGGGTCTGAACGCTGGCACGCGCGACCAACACCTGCCCACACCGTTTCATTTGCACCAGCTACAAGCGCGTGTGCGCCGGATTTTGGCAGTGGCCTCTGCAAACTCAGTGACAAGCCGGTAAACTTTCACGAATAAAACATTACCGGAGAGTTTTCATCATGGCTTTTGTATCTCAACACTTGCGTTGTGCCAGCCAGATGGTGGCACTGGCCTCACTGTTGGCAGGCGCATGGGCCCAAGCAGCACCTGCGGCACCAGCCGCAGGTGGCACGTCTGTAGTCGCCACCCGCGCCACCTGCCCGGCGGTTTTGAACCACAGCTTCAACCGCCTGCAAGACGAAGCACCACAAAATTTGTGCCAGTACGCGGGCAAAGTGCTTCTGGTGGTCAACACCGCCAGCTACTGCGGTTTTACCAGCCAATATGAGGGCCTGGAAGCGCTGTACGCCAAGTACAAAGACAAAGGCCTGGTGGTACTGGGCTTTCCGTCCAACGACTTTGGCAAGCAGGAGCCTGGCACCGACAAGCAGATTGCCGACTTTTGCTACAACACCTACGCCGTCAAGTTCCCGATGTTTTCCAAAACCGTGGTGTATGGCAGCAGCCGAAATCCGTTTTACGCCGAGTTGGCCAAAGCCACGGGCCAAACCCCGCAGTGGAACTTCCACAAATACCTGATCGACCGCAGCGGCAAACGCATCAGCAGCTTCCCCAGCGAGGTAAATCCCGGCGACAAAACACTGGTTTTAGCGGTTGAAAAAGCAATGAATGGGAAGGCCAGCTTTTAACCAAGTCGGTATGACTTGTGGGTGATTGGCTGCAGGGCGCAGGTTGCCAAGGCATTCGTTGTCTCCATAATGTGGCTCGGTGCGTCACTCAGAGCTAGGTTATGCCACATAAAAAATACGTTGAATTCCCCACCTTAAGTGTTCAGGAACAGGACCAAATCACCCGGCCCATGTCGCTGAATGAGTTGCCGCGCCAGGCCCAGATTGACCATCAAATGGCCATCATCCGCACCCACCATCAGCGCATCGCCAAGGCCATCGATGTCTTTTGGGGTCACGAGGATTGCGTGGAATATCTGCAAAAATTGATCATGAACGGCGGTGATGGTTTCGGCAACGCCCGCATCGGGTTTCGAAGCGAAGTCATGTCGGCACTTTTGAGCCTGGTCAGCTTGCATCAGGAAGTGCCGCACTAGCCGACAATGGCGTCTCTTAACCCTGCCAGACATCCAGCCCACACCTTACCTCATGGAACGCCTTCGCATTGACAAATGGCTGTGGGCCGCGCGCTTCTACAAAACCCGCACCCTGGCCGCTGAAGAAATCGACAAAGGCCGGGTGCAAGTCAACGGCTTGGTGGTTAAACCAGCACGCGAACTCAAGGCAGGTGACAGCCTGCAACTGCGCAGCGGCCCAGTCACACGCACCGTGACCGTACTTGGCATCAGCGACAAGCGTGGCCCGGCACCAATGGCCGCCCAGCTGTACCAGGAAACCGAAGACTCCATCACCCAACGCCAGCAAGCCGCCGAGCAGCGCCGACTGGCCCCGGAACCCGCCCTGACCCTGCTGCAAGGCCGTCCCACCAAACGCGACCGGCGTGACACAGAAAAGCTGCGCGGTGGAGAGTGGAACGCGCGCTGGAGCGCGTCGATAGAAAAATAAGCCTGGCGGGTTTTACGGCTCAAGCTAAGGCAACGGACGATCCGGCCCCTGCGCACGGGCCGACAAATAGGCATAAATATCTATCACATGGGCGTTCACCCTCGGCTCGCCCTGCCAGGCATCACCAACCGGCCTTCCCTGCGCTGCACGATATCTTCCACCCAAGCCTCCTGCGCAGCACGGTCGCCGCTGCTGCTGCGAGCCAGTGGCAGTGGCAGTGGCAGTGGCCAGTCATAACGCACGAGCAACCTCGCTGAGTTCTTGGGCTTGCGCTAACCGTGGTAGGGGCCCGCCTTTGCGGGGCTGGTAGGTGGTGGGCGAGGTTGAGACCCCAACCCGCACCAGCACGCCATCGTGCTGGAAGGTGGCTTCAAAAATGGGCCGTTCTGGATAGGCCGCAATGGCGGTGAACAATCAATATTGATCACCGCCAAGCCACCAGTAGGAAATGATCCGTAGTCCACCGCGCTTGCCTTTACCGCGTCGAGGATCGGGTTGCCGCAACTTGCGCAGACCACCCGTTCCTTCGATGACATCACCTGCATGGGGGTTCTGCATCAATTCGTTTTGCAGCGCCAGGTAAGCGGCATCATCCAGATAGCTGGCACGCAGTCGTTCAAATGGGGGGTAACTCAACGAACGTAGCTTTCATAGAGTTCGACTTTACGTTACTTGCGTATACATCATCAACGAGCTGAGGGTGGTCATGACGCAATCCAACACAACGACCGCATTCACGATCGATGTGAATGCCGTTTGGTCAGTAGGAAAGTTGGCCTGGTTGCTTTGAGATCGGCGCATCTGATCAATTTCCGGTCGGTGCCAACAGTCGCACTATTTGATAGTCATTTTGATAGTTGAAACATGCAGACGAAAAAAAACCCATGATTTACATGGGTTTTTTTCAATTACTGGCGGAATCGGAGAGATTCGAACTCTCGATGAGGCTCTACACCCCATACTCCCTTAGCAGGGGAGCACCTTCGGCCACTCGGTCACGATTCCTTGAATTCAGAGCCGCGATTATGTCACGACTTCGGGGGGTTTTTCAGGCGGGCACCTGATCCAGGCCAAAAGCTTTGTGCAAAGCCTTCACGGCGAGCTCCATGTACTTCTCGTCGATCACCACCGAGGTCTTGATTTCACTGGTGGAAATCATCTGGATGTTGATGGCTTCTTCACTCAGCACGCGAAACATGGTGCTGGCCACGCCCACATGGCTGCGCATGCCGATGCCAACGATGGACACCTTGCAGATCTTGGTGTCGCCCACCACTTCTTGCGCACCGAGCTTGGGCACAATCACGTTTTTCAGCAGGTCCATGGTTTTGGCATAGTCGCCGTGGTTCACAGTGAAGCTGAAGTCGGTCAAGCCGCCCTTGCTGATGTTCTGGATGATCATGTCGACTTCGATGTTGGCGTCGGCCACGGCACCCAGAATCTGGTAGGCAATGCCGGGCTTATCGGGCACGCCCAGCACAGAAATTTTGGTCTCATCGCGGGTGAATGCGATGCCTGAAACGATGGCTTGCTCCATGTGTTCGTCTTCCTCAAAAGTGATCAGGGTGCCGGATGTGGCTTCTTCAGTGATGTCGATGTCCCACGGCGTGAAGCTTGACAGCACACGCAGTTTGACCTTGTACTTGCCGGCAAATTCCACCGAGCGGATTTGCAGCACCTTGGAGCCCATGGAGGCCATCTCCAACATTTCTTCAAAGCTCACGGTGTGCAGGCGGCGTGCGTCGGGCACGACGCGCGGGTCAGTGGTGTAGACGCCGTCCACGTCGGTGTAGATCAGGCACTCATCGGCCTTCATGGCAGCAGCTACGGCCACCGCCGAGGTGTCTGAGCCGCCGCGCCCCAGCGTGGTGATGTTGCCGTGTTCGTCGAGGCCCTGAAAGCCGGTGACGATGACGACACGGCCTGCGTTCAGGTCGGCGCGCACTTTTTTGTCGTCAATCGACTCAATGCGGGCCTTGGTGTAGGCGCTGTTGGTGCGAATGGGCACTTGCCAGCCGGCGTAGCTGACCGACTCCAAGCCTTGGGCTTGCAGGGCAATCGCCAGCAAAGCGCTTGACGCCTGCTCGCCGGTGGCGGCAAGCATGTCGAGCTCACGGCAATAGGCATCAGAAAAAGTGGACGGTGCCAGTTCTTTGGCCAGGGCCAGCAAACGGTTGGTTTCACCGCTCATGGCGCTGGGCACCACCACCATCTGGTGACCGGCGCGGGCCCACTTGGCCACGCGTTTGGCAACATTGCTGATGCGCTCGGTCGAGCCCATTGAGGTGCCGCCGTATTTATGAACAATCAAAGACATTGGTGGTTTGAAGTGGGTTAAAAAAGCTTTGGATTGTACCAATCGAGGCCTGTCCCACGCCTGACACACACGCCGTGCCCCACTTTCAAATGCAGCTGGTGACCCCGGGTTTGGCAGGCCCGGATTTGTGCCATCAGTTCCTCGAGCTGGGCTGCGGCAGGGGTGGCTTGGTGCACGCTCAGCAACCAATGGCGCAGCAGGTTTGCGAGCCGGGGCGGGCTGAAGGCTTGAAGCAATTTGATCTCTGGCGGCACACCGACGCGCAGCAAGTCTTCTGCAGCGACCTCAAGCAACAAGGCTTGCGCCTGTGCGGCGTGGCGGCTGCTGCGGGCAAAGGTGTCGCGAAATTGGGGAAAACATGCCTGCAAGGCGGGCATCACACGGGCGCGGATGCGGTTGCGGGTGAAGCGCTCATCCGTGTTGCTGGGATCTTCAATGAAACCCGCGCCCTGCCCCTGCAGCCAAATCAGGATGTCGGCACGGCTGACCTGCAGCAGCGGGCGGCAGTAGCTCAGGCCACCCCGCTGCCACTTTGCTGCCATGGCGCTGATGCCGGGCAGGCCGGCGCCCCGGCTCAAGGCCAGCAACAAGGTTTCGATCTGGTCATCTGCATGCTGTGCAATTGCTATTGTTTGAATAGCTTCTTGCGCTTTATCTATAAGGGCTAGAGCCTCAAAAGCCTTATAACGTGCGTGGCGTGCTGCAGCCTCCGGGCTTTCCCCCTGGGCATGGCGTGCATCCACTCTTTGCACCCGCAAGGGCACATCAAGCGCCGCGCACACAGCCTGACAGTGGTGCTCAAAGTCATCGCCTGCAGCCTGCAACCCGTGGTGCACGTGAACCGCTGTCACCTGCCTTGGCCACTTGTGTGCGCAAGCCAGCAACAGCGCAGTGGAATCGGCCCCACCACTGAACGCGACAGCCAGTGGCAAGGCTGGCGCAAAGGCGTCAATGGCCTGCTCGAAGCGTAGGGTCATCAACTGCCCGGTTAACGTGAAAGAACTGTGGGTAACTATTTTTTCCGTAGGTGCACAGCCCTTTTGGCGAATATCTTTTGCATGCCAGCTGCTTTTTCGCCCCGAGGGCTGGGCTCCTACAAAACTGCATCGAACAAGGTAAACACAAGGTCATTCAGTGCGCGGTATCGGGCCGGATTCGGCTGGCTCGCCATGACAGACAGGCTATTTACCTGTGGTCTTGGTGTCGGTAAAGCGGCCGTAGCTTTGCAGCCGCTGGTAGCGCCGCTCCAGCAGGTCTTGCGTTTTCAGGTCGCTTACCTGGCGGAAGGCATCGGTCAAGGCGCGTTTCAGGAACGCCGCCATTTGTTTCGGGTCGCGGTGCGCGCCACCAACCGGCTCGTTGACAATTTTGTCAATCACACCCAGCGCCTTGAGGCGGTGTGCGGTGATGCCTAGGGCGTCTGCCGCTTCCTGCGCCTTGTCAGCTGTTTTCCACAGAATCGAGGCACAGCCTTCTGGACTGATCACCGAGTACACCGAGTACTGCAACATCAGCAACTGATCGCCGACCGAGATTGCCAGGGCACCACCCGAGCCACCTTCGCCGATGATGGTGACGATGATGGGCACTTCAAGCTGTGCCATCTCGAAGATGTTGCGGCCAATGGCCTCGGCCTGACCCCGCTCTTCGGCATCGATGCCGGGGTAGGCACCGGGTGTGTCGACAAAGGTGAACACCGGCAGTTTGAATTTCTCAGCAGTTTTCATCAAGCGCAAGGCCTTGCGGTAGCCCTCGGGCTTGCACATGCCGAAGTTGCGGGCGGCGCGCTCGCGCGTGTCGCGGCCCTTTTGCTGGCCAATCACCATGCAGGGCGTGCCGTTGAAACGCGCCAGGCCTCCGACGATGCTGAGGTCGTCAGAAAAATGGCGGTCACCATGCAACTCGACAAAATGGGTGAACAACTCGTTCACATAGTCCATGGTGTAGGGGCGCTCGGCATGGCGGGCAATCTTGGTGATTTGCCAGGGCGTCAAATCACTGTAAATGTCTTTGGTGAGCTGCTGGCTTTTCTTGGCCAGCTGGGTGATTTCTGCCGAAATATCTACCGCCGACTCGGTCTGCACATAGCGCAGTTCTTCAATCTTGTTTTCCAGCTCGGCAATCGGGGTCTCGAAGTCGAGAAAAGTTTTTTTAGCCACAATTACTCCATCTGTTCATTTGAGGGCATTTTGCAAGGTCGATGTCAATCGGCCAGACCGAAGGGATTCGGCCCTGCAAATCACCGGTAGGTCCAAAATCTCGATCAGTTGGGGTCAGAGCTAAATTGCTTCGCAATTGTTGATCTGACCCGCCAGATCTAGTAACTCACCGGCAGCGGGTCCAGCGAGCGCCAAATATACCAAGTTGCCACTGTGCGGTACGGCGCCCAGGCCAGCGCCACCTCACGCGCGTCGCTGCGGCTGACGGATTCGCCTGAAAAATAGTTCTTGCTGATGCCGCTGATCAGCCCGACATCGTCCAGCGGCATCACGTTGGGACGCCGCATGTGGAATATCAAAAACATCTCGGCGGTCCAGCGGCCAATGCCCCGAATAGCCACCAGTTCGTCAATGATGGCCTCGTCGTCCATGGCGCTCCAGGCATCTGCATGCACCGCGCCATTGTCAAAATGCAGCGCCAAATCAACCAGGTATTCAACCTTGCGCACGCTCAAGCCCGCCGCGCGCATGTCGTCAATTTTGAGCAGCAGCACCTGTGCCGGTGTCATTTGCTCGGGCAACTTGACAAAGCGCTCCCACACCGTTTGCGCGGCCTTGACCGAGATTTGCTGCCCCACCACGCTGCGCGCCAAAGTGGCAAAGGCATCGCCCCGGCTTTGCAGGCTGAGCTTGCCAAACTGCGGAATCAGCCGCTTCATGACGCGGTCTTTTTTTATCAAATGCTTGCAGGCATCCGTCCAGTAAGGCGGTGCCATGTTGTCAAACACTATGCTTTTTGTAGCTGCTTGCGCTTTATTTACGGGGGCTACAGGCATAAAATCCTCATAACTTTCGAGAGAGTCTGCAAACACCACAAACGCCACATCAGGTGCCCCATCATTTGCCAGCTTCCCACGTGGTGCCTGTGGGCGCGTCTTTCAGCACCACCCCCAAAGCCAGCAACTCCTGGCGAATGCGGTCCGCTTCGGCAAAGTTCTTGCCCGCTTTGGCTTGCGCCCGCTCGGTAATTTTTTGCCCGATCATGGCCTCATCAAACGCCACCCCTGACTGCAAAAAAGCACTTGGTGCGCCCTGCAGCAAGCCTAGGCACCCACCCAATGCTTTCAAAAGGCCCGAGCGCTCGGCAGAGCCAGAGCGATTGACCTCACTGGCCAGGTCAAACAACACCGCCACGGCATCCGGCGTGCCAAAGTCTTCATCCATGGCGGCCTTGAATCGCGCCGCAAAGGGGTTGGCCCAGTCGAGGGTCACCGCAGCGGGCGCCACCAGGTGCAATGCGGTGTAAAGCCGCTTGAGCGCGGTGTGGGCATCGTCGAGGTGCGCGTCGCTGTAATTGAGTGCGGTACGGTAATGGGTGCGAATCAAAAAGAAGCGAACGGTCTCGCGGTGATACTTGGCCAGCACGTCGCGGATGGTGAAGAAGTTGCCCAGGCTTTTGGACATTTTTTCGTTGTCCACCCGCACAAAACCGTTGTGCACCCAGAACTTTGCCAATGGCTTGCCGCTGGCGCCCTCGCTTTGCGCGATTTCGTTTTCATGATGGGGGAATTGAAGGTCAGCGCCGCCGCCGTGAATGTCAAAAGTTTCACCCAGCGTCTGGCAACTCATGGCCGAACACTCAATGTGCCAACCGGGGCGGCCTTTGCCGTAGCCATAGCCCAGGGCGTCGGCGTCCCACTTGGCGTCATCGGGCTCACTCTCCTTGGCGGCCTTCCACAGGACAAAGTCCAGCGGGTCTTCCTTGCCGTCTTGCACCGCCACGCGTTCACCGGCACGCAACTCGTCAAGCGACTTGCCTGAGAGCTTGCCGTAGCCGGGAAACTTGCGCACCGCAAAGTTCACGTCGCCGCTGCTGGCCTTGTAGGCCAGGCCTTGGGCCTCCAGCCGCTGGATCAAATCAAGCATCTGGGGCACATAGTCGGTGGCGCGGGGCTCCAGCGTGGGTGGCTCAATGCCCAGCAAGGCGATGTCGGCATGCATGGCGGCAATCATCTCGTCGGTCAGGGTGCGGATGGCCATGCCACGCGCCAAGGCGCGCCGGATGATCTTGTCGTCAATGTCGGTGATGTTGCGCACATAGGTGACGCGGTAACCACTGCACTTGAGCCAGCGCTGCACCACGTCAAACGCCATCATCATGCGGGCATGGCCAATGTGACACAGGTCGTAAATCGTCATGCCGCACACATACATGCGCACATGGCCGGGCTCAATCGGCGTAAAAGCTTGTAAGTCACGCGACAGCGTGTTGTAGATGCGCAAACTCATGAGGCAATCAAATCCAGTGTGTCGTTGGGGAAAATGCAGCGGGGCCGCAAGGGCGCGGAGCGCGCGTCAGCGTTGTTCGCCAGCTGTGCCAGGGCATCAAAAAAGCACCCCTCAGCTACAATGCGCCTCAGTATAAAGCCCAGTCCCGACCTGTCCAAGGGCTGTTTCTGGGCCCATTCTGTACCCAAAATCTACTTATTCAACCCTCATGATCGCCCGTTCAACCCTTTACAAAACCCTGCGTTTGCTCATGCTTGTGGGTGCGTGCACCGCGTTGTCCAGCCATGCGGATGAGTACACCGATGTCAGCCAGTTACTGCGCGCCAACAAGTTTCCCGAAGCCATGCGCATGGTCGAAGGCCACCTGGCCAGCAAGCCCGCTGACCCGCAAATGCGCTTTCTTAAGGGCGTGATCCTGCGCAATCAAGGCAAACAGGATGAGGCCATCACCATCTTCACCAAACTCACCCAAGACTACCCCGAGTTGCCCGAGCCCTACAACAATCTGGCCGTGCTTTATGCCGGCCAGGGACAGTTTGACAAGGCCCGGGTGGCGCTTGAAATGGCGATTCGGACCAACCCCAGCTACGCCACAGCGCATGAGAACATGGGCGACGTCTACAGCCGCCTGGCCAGTCAGGCCTACAACAAAGCCTTGCAGCTTGACAGCGGCAACACTGCCGTGCCGCCCAAGCTGGCGCTGATCCGCGAAGTCTTCAAACCCAACCTGGCCAACTCTCGCCCATTAGCCGGGGTCAGCGCAGCGCCCGCCCCTGCCGCCGTGGCGCCGCCGGCCCCGGCAGTCACCACGCCTGCGACCAAACCGGCACCCGCCGCAACGCCTGCGCCGGCCCCTGCCGCCAAGCCGCCCGCCCCTGTCCCTGCCCCTGCGGAATCGCCTTCGGTCAAGGCGGCTGAAGCCGCCGTCATGGCATGGTCGCAGGCCTGGGTGGCCAAAGACATGACGTCTTACCTGGGCGCCTACAGCCCGGAGTTCAACCCGCCGGGCAAACAGTCGCGCAGCGCTTGGGAAAAAGAGCGCACTGCGCGCATCGTGGGCAAAGCGCGCATCAGCCTGAAACTGACTGGCATGAACATCAAAATGGATGGCGACGAAGCCATTGCCAAGTTTCACCAAGCCTACAAGGCGGATGCGCTGTCGGTGTCGAGCCGCAAGACGCTGGTGCTGAAAAAGCGTGGCGCCAAGTGGCTCATCACGCGGGAATCCACTGGCAATTGAGGCCCGGTAGTTCCTTGGCTTACCACTTTGTGGCGCTAACCGCCCCTTCTTTTGTCCACCACGCATGACTCGCCCGTTCAAACCTAACCTGGCCTTGTGGCTGTGCGCCCTGTGCTTGGCATTGGGTGCTTGCAGTGTCTTGGCCAACCCAGCCCAAGAGCCGCCCAAAAGCCGCTCTGCAGCTGCCGTCAAAGCACCCGCAGAGCGCGTGGCCGAGGCACGGCTGATCGATATCTACCGCCTGATCGGCAAAGCTGACACCCAAACTGCGCTGCGTAAGGCCGAGCTGCTGGTGAAAGACTTTCCAACCTTTGCGCTGGCACACTTGGTGCATGGCGATTTGCTTTCCGCACGCATACGCCCGCTGCAGGCTTTTGGTGACGTGTCAGCCCCTCAACTCCAAGCTGGCATCGGGGTGCTGAGCGAGCTCAAAGGTGAGTCGCGACTTCGGCTGACCGCCCTGCGTGAGCGCCCCCCCGCAGGCAGCGTGCCCGCCGAGTTTTTGCAACTGTCAGCCAGCAACAAACACGCCATTGCCATTGATGCCTCGCGGGCACGGCTCTACCTGTTCGAGAACCGCGCCTACGGCCTGGCCTTGGTGGCCGACTACTACATCTCGGTTGGCAAACTGGGCATTGAGAAAAAAATCGAGGGCGACCAACGCACGCCGCTGGGTGTGTACTTCATCACCAGCCAGCTTGACCCCAAAAGCCTGAAAGATTTTTATGGTGCGGGTGCCCTACCCATCAATTACCCCAACGTACTTGACCTCAAACGTGGCAAAACCGGCCGGGGCATCTGGTTGCATGGCACACCGCCAGGGCAGTTTTCGCGCGCGCCGCTGGCCAGTGATGGCTGCGTGGTGCTGGCCAACCCTGACCTGACCCACCTGATTCAAACAGTCGCCATCCGCTTGACCCCGGTCTTGATCTCGCAAAAACTCAAGTGGGTGCTACCCCAAAGTCAGCAGCCACGCACCCGGGAATTCACAACGCACCTCAACGCCTGGCTCCAGGCCAAATCCAGCGGCAACATGGCGCAACTCACCGCGTTCTACGCTTCAGACTTCAACAACAGCGGCAAAAAACTGGCCGACTGGCTGCCCACCTTGCGCAGCGAGGTAGCCGCCACGAATGGCCGTGTGCTGGCGATCAAAGACCTGTCCCTGCTACATTGGGTGGATGCCAACGAAACCATGGTGGTGACCTTTGGCGAAGTGGCCACTGGCCTGCGCACTGGCCTGACCAAGCGTCAATACTGGGGCCGCGAAGGTCGGCAGTGGCGAATTTTTTATGAAGGTATTGTTTAATGAATTTAAAAGCTTTTAGTGCTCTAGCCCGCTCTGTGATTGCGGTAGCAGCTATATTTTCAATAGCTAATGTGGCCCTGGCTGACAACACGCCGCGTGTCAGGTTTGCCACCAGCGCGGGCGATTTTGTGGTCGAGCTTTACCCCGACAAGGCACCCAAAACGGTTGACAATTTTTTGCAATACGTCAAAGACAAGCACTATGACGGCACCGTTTTTCACCGCGTGATCGGCAACTTCATGGTGCAGGGCGGCGGTTTTGACGCCAGCTACCAGCAAAAGCCCACCCGCGCGCCAGTGCTTCACGAAGGCCGTCTGGCCTATGAAAAAGGCCTGCACAACACGGTCGGAACCCTGGCCATGGCGCGCACCTCCGACCCGCAGTCGGCTTCGGCCCAGTTTTTCATCAACGTGGCCGACAACCGCCGCCTTGACCCCGTCGCCATTCCCCCCGGCGACCCGGTGCCCCGCTTTGAGTACCAAGGCCAGGTGTATGAAAATACCCCACGCGCTGACCTGTTGAATGCACGCAATTTGTTTGGCTACACCGTGTTCGGCAAAGTGGTTTCAGGCATGGACGTGGTCGACAAAATCAAGGCCACACCCACCGGCCCGGGCGGCCCCTTTGGCTCTGATGTACCCAAAACACCCATCTCTATCAACTCTGCAACCCTGGTGAAATAACTCATGAGCAACCCACAAGTCGAACTCCACGTCAAAAACTACGGCGTCATCACCCTGGAACTTGACCAGGATAAAGCCTCCAACACGGTCGCCAACTTCTTGAGCTATGTGGCCAAAGGCCACTATGACAACACCATCTTTCACCGCGTGATTCCTGGCTTCATGGTGCAAGGCGGCGGCATGGAACCCGGCATGGGCGAGAAAAAGGGCGACAAACCCATCAACAACGAAGCCAACAACGGCCTGAAAAACTTGAACTACACCGTGGCCATGGCGCGCACGGGTGACCCGCATTCAGCCACCGCCCAGTTTTTCATCAACGTGGCAGACAACACCTTCCTGAACCACACCGCACCGAGCCAGCAAGGCTGGGGTTATGCCGTGTTTGGCAAGG
>JBBQSS010000030.1:0-20258 GCA_038213665.1 Burkholderiales bacterium
GGCGTCTTCCATGCTGACGCTGGCGTTGTGTTGCTGGGCAATTTCCAGCACGATCGGCAAACCCAGCCCGGAGCCATCGGCTTCGGTGCCCAAGGCGCGGTAAAACGGCTGAAAAATCAACTCGCGTTCAGCTTCGGGCACGCCCGGCCCGGAGTCTTCTACTTGCAGCACCAACGCACGGCCAAAGGGGTCGGTCAGCACGCGGGCGGTGATGACGCCAGACTTTTCCAGACTGGAGGGGGTGTAGTTGATGGCGTTGTCCACCAGGTTGCGCACCATTTCCTTGAGCAAGGTGACATTGCCCAGCACGGTGCAGCTGGGCGTGCCGGGCTGGGTGCCTTCATAACCGAGGTCAATGTGTTTGTCCAGCGCGCGTGGCACGCAATCGCGCACCACCGACATGGTGAGCTCTGCCAGGTCGCACACGGTGCGCGGCATGGCGGCACCGCTGCTCTCAGCCCGCGCCAGCGCCAGCAACTGGTTGACGCTGTGGGTGGCGCGAATGCTGGCGCGGCCAATCTGGCGCAGCGAGTGTTTCAGGTCTTCGGCACTGGCGTCTTCGCGCTGGGCCATTTCGGCTTGCATGCGCAGGCCCGCCAGCGGGGTTTTGAGCTGGTGCGCGGCATCGGCCAGAAAGCGCTTTTGGGTGGCAATCGAGTCGGTCAGGCGCAGCAACAGGTCGTTCACCGACTCCACCAGGGGGGTAACTTCCATGGGCACCGCCTGCGCGTCAATTGGGCTCAGGTCATCGGGCTTGCGTGCACGGATGCGTTCTTCAAGCTGGTTCAGCGGTTTGATGGCTTGCACCAGCGCCAGCCACACCAGCAGCACCGCCAGCGGCAAGATCACAAACTGCGGCAGCATCACGCCCTTGACAATTTCAGTGGCCAGCACCGAGCGTTTTTCAAGCGTCTCGGCCACCTGCACCAGGGCTGGCTTGCTGCCCGTGAGGGGCAAGCTGACCCACAAATAAGCCACTTTGACATCAAAGCCCTTGATCACCTCGTCGCGAATGCGCACTTCGTCCATCAGCATCTTTTCTTCCATCGAGGGCGCCGGGATTTCCTTGTCGCCGCTGAGAAGTTCTCCGCGTGGCCCCAGCACCTGGTAATAAACGGTGTCGGAGTCATCCGCTCGCAACAGTTCACGCGCCGGGCGTGGCAGCGCAAATTCTGCACGGCTCCGCCGGATGGTGATGAGCTGCGCCATGGCGCGGGCGTTGTACTCCAGCGCACGGTCAAAAGGTTTGCCGGCAATGCCCTGCGCCACCAACCAGGTCAGCACCAGGCTGACCGGCCACAGCAGCAGCAGCGGGGTAAGCATCCAGTCCAGGATTTCGCCAAACAGCGAGCGCTGCTCGCGCTGGAAGAGCTTCACCACGTCAGTGTCAGGGCCGGTTCAGCGTGACACAACGGCGCACGCCGACACGTCGGGTTGCAGGGTTGGGCCGTGACCGCCGTTCATGTCCGTCAATTCGGGATTTTTTCCAGGCAATAACCCAGCCCGCGCACGGTGGCGATGCGGATCGGGCCTTTCTCAATTTTCTTGCGCAGCCGGTGAATGTAGACCTCGATGGCGTTGTTGCTCACCTCTTCGCCCCACTCACACAGGCGCTCGACCAGCTGGTCTTTGCTGACCAGGCGGCCGGCGCGCTGCAGCAGCACTTCCAGCAAGCCGAGTTCACGCGCAGACAGCTCCACCATGGTGCCGTCAATGGTGGCCACGCGGCCGCCTTGGTCATAAATCAGCGGGCCGTGTTTGATGGTGCTGCTGGCCGCGCCCATGCCACGGCGGCTCAGGGCGCGCACGCGGGCCTCAAGTTCTTGCAGGCTGAAGGGTTTGGCCATGTAGTCGTCAGCGCCGTAGTCCAATCCCTTGACACGTTCTTCCACACTGTCGGCAGCCGTCAGGATCATCACGGGCAGAGAGGAGCCGCGTGCGCGCAGGCGTTTGAGCACCTCCAGGCCGTGCATTTTGGGCAGGCCCAGGTCCAGGATCAGCAAATCAAACTCGGTGTTGGTCATCAGGGCCGCATCGGCCTCGGTACCGCTCGCCACATGGTCGACGGCAGCGCCGGAACTGCGCAGGGTGCGCAACAAGCCATCTGCCAGAACCTGGTCGTCTTCAGCTATCAAAATTCGCATCGCTGTTACCTCTTTGTGTGCTGTCATTGCGTTTCCAAATCATTCGTGTCGAGGTGCGAAGCTGCAGGCAGTGTGGTCGCTCCACATGGCGTTGCCACAACGACATGGATGATTTGGAAATGGAATCAGATGGGGTCTTGGGTTGAATGGCGCGGGGTGCCTCATTATTCTAGGCGGCATAAGCTTCCAGCCCGAGGGCGATCACGATCGCCACATCATCACCCACTGCGGCATGCAATTCTGCTTGTGCCTGGGTCACGGCTTCTTCAAAAGCCTGCAGCCAACTCATGCCCGCCGGCGTGAACTTGACCAGACACGCGCGGGCGTCACGGGCATCGACCTGGCGCTGCACCAGCCCCCAGGCCACGCATTGGTCCACCAGCTTGCCCATGGCCTGTTTGCTGACACCTGCCCGGGTGGCCAGCTCGTTCAGGCGCGAGCCCTCGGGCGCCAGATGGCGTGTGATGTGGATGTGCGCCGCCGTCAAGCGGCCACGACCGGCCAGGTTGGCCAGCGCCAAGGGCGTGCGGTCGTTGGCGGCCATCAGTGCCAGCACGCGGGCATCAAAACGTCTGGAGCTTTCAGCCAGCCAGTGCCCCAAGTGCGCATGGCGCCAGCCTGACGCAGGGTGTACAGTTGTCATGCGACAAATGGTAAATCAAATTGACCAAAAAAACCATTTCATAAATTCAATAACGGTTTTAAACTACTGTTCAAGCATCCAGCCTGTCATTAAAAATAGAGGGGTGCAGTTCTTGTCAACGTGTGATTGATTGACCCTAAACCTCAGGAGAAACCCCATGGACGCACCCGTCAAAACCATTACCCCCGTGAAAACCCCGACCCCGGTCAACGCTGAAAAAGCCAAAGCCCTGCAAGTGGCCTTGGCCCAGATCGAGAAGCAATTTGGCAAAGGCACCATCATGCGTCTGGGCGAAGGCGAGGTGATTGAAGACATCCAGGTGGTCTCCACCGGGTCGCTGGGCCTGGACATTGCGCTGGGTGTCGGTGGCCTGCCGCGCGGCCGTGTGGTGGAAATCTACGGCCCGGAGTCTTCCGGCAAAACCACCTTGACACTGCAAGTGATTGCCGAGATGCAAAAAACCGGCGGCCAGTGCGCCTTTGTGGACGCCGAGCACGCGCTTGACATTCAATACGCGCAAAACCTGGGCGTGAACCTGCAAGACCTGCTGATCAGCCAGCCTGACACCGGCGAGCAGGCGCTTGAAATTGTTGACAGCCTGGTGCGCTCGGGTGCGGTGGACCTGATCGTGGTCGACTCGGTCGCGGCGCTCACGCCCAAGGCCGAGCTCGAAGGTGAAATGGGCGACTCATTGCCGGGCCTGCAAGCCCGCCTGATGAGCCAGGCGCTGCGCAAGCTCACCGCGCACATCAAGAAAACCAACTGCATGGTCATCTTCATCAACCAGATCCGCATGAAGATTGGTGTCATGTTTGGTTCGCCTGAGACCACCACGGGTGGCAACGCGCTGAAGTTTTATGCCTCGGTGCGGCTCGACATTCGCCGCACCGGCACCATCAAAAAGGGTGACGAAGCGATTGGCAACGAGACCAAGGTCAAAGTGGTCAAGAACAAGGTGGCACCTCCGTTCAAAACCGCTGAGTTCGACATCCTCTTTGGCCAGGGCATCAGCCGCGAAGGCGAAATCATCGACATGGGTGTCACCGCCAACATTCTCGACAAATCCGGCGCCTGGTACGCCTACAACGGCGAAAAAATCGGCCAAGGCCGGGACAACGCCCGTGAGTTTTTGCGCGAGAACCCGGCGCTTTCCCAAGAGATCGAGAACAAGGTGCGCGCCTCGTTGGGCATCCCGCTTCTGGCGGGCGCCGAAGTGCCTGAAGCGGCGGCTAAAGTTGTAAGCAAAAAAGCACTCTAGCCCTTATTGGTATTGCGTAAGCAGCTATTTAAATGATAGTTTCTAGGCGGCAGACGCAGCATGGCATTTGACCCGCCCTCCCTCAAAGGCCGCGCCTTGCGTCTTCTCAGCGGACGCGAACATTCGCGCGCCGAGCTGGTGCGCAAGTTGCAGCGTTTTGAGGAAGAACCGGACAGCCTGAACGCCGCGCTGGATGCGCTGGAGGCCAAAGGCTTCATCAGCGAGCAAAGGGTGGTGGCGTCGGTGGTCAATCGGCGATCCGCCAAACTCGGCGCGGCGCGCATTCGCCAGGAGTTGCAGTCCAAGGGGCTTGATCCGCAAATCGTGTCCGATGCCGTCGTGGCTTTGCGCAGCACCGAGTTGGCGCGCGCTCAGGCGGTGTGGTTGAGAAAGTTTGGTGAAGCGCCACAAGATGCCGCAGCGGCAGCCCGTCAAATGCGCTTTCTGGCCGCACGGGGCTTCAGTGGCGATGCCATCCGGCGGGTGGTCAAGGGCGGGGTAGATGATGTGCTGGTCGGAGGTGACACCGACGCCGACACCAATGATTTATAAGAAATCAGTCTCTAGCCCTAGTAAATACTGCGCAGACAGCTATTAAATATATAGCAATTGCCAGCCAGTCAGCCAGTCAGCCGGTCGTCGGTCAGTCGGTCAGTCGGTCAGACCCAGCATCAACTGCAGGTTTTGCACCGCTGCACCGCTGGCACCCTTGCCCAGGTTGTCCAGCCGCGCCACCAGCACCGCGTGCTGGAAGCCGTCACCGGCATCGCGATTGCCAAATACGCGCAACTCCAACTGGTTGGTGTCGGCCAGGGCCACGGCATCGAGCTTGTTGTCGACGCTGGCAGGCAAGACCTTCACCCACGTGCTGTTCATATAGTGCTTGGCCAGGGCCTGCTGCAAATCGTCCGCGCTGGGTTGACCGGGCAGCAAGTCAAGGTGCAATGGCACCTGCACCAGCATGCCTTGCTTGAAGTTGGCCACGGCAGGCACAAACAAGGGGCGGCGTGTCAAGCCGGTGTAGGCCATGATCTCGGGGACGTGTTTGTGTTTCAAGCCCAGGGCGTACAGTTCAAACGCCGGTGCAGTGCCTTGCTCGTAGGCCTCAATCATGGGCCGGCCGCCGCCTGAGTAACCGCTCACTGAGGGCAGACACAGGGGAAAGTCAGCGGGAATCAGTCCTGCGCTGACCAAAGGGCTCAGCAGCGCAATGGCCCCGGTGGCGTAGCAGCCGGGGTTGGTCACACGCCGTGCCGCTTGAACCGCCTCACGCTGGCCTTTCATCAGTTCAGGAAAACCGTAAACCCAGCCCGGTGCGGTGCGGTGGGCAGTCGATGCGTCAATGATTTTTGGACCCGCCTGTCCGCTGGACTTGGTCAGCTCATCAATCATGGCGACAGATTCAATGGCCGCCTCGTCATGCAGACACAGCACCACCAGATCGGCCTGGGCCATCAGCTCGCGTTTGGCCAGGGGGTCTTTGCGGCGCTCGGGCGCGATGCTGATCAGCTCAATGCCTGGCATGTTGTGCAGGCGTTCGCGAATCTGCAAACCGGTGGTGCCTGCTTCGCCGTCGATGAATATTTTTTGCATGGTGAAACCTCGTCTTGAAAAGTGGGGCGCTTGTAAGTCTTATAGAAGATTGGCGCAATGCCGCATGATACAGTCCGCGACTGCATCGTATGGTGCCTTCGAGGCCGCCCCAACAAGCAGTTTCAACGGCCATCTCCCTTCCATTCCTGAGAGAAAGAGCTCATGAAAATTCACGAGTACCAAGGCAAGGACATCTTGCGTCAAGCTGGTGTGCCAGTGCCTCGCGGCATTGCAGCATTCACCGTTCAAGAAGCGGTGGAAGCCGCACAAAAACTCGGCGGCCCGGTGTGGGTTGTCAAGGCGCAGATCCACGCAGGGGGTCGCGGCAAGGGTGGCGGTGTCAAGCTGGCGCGCTCCATTGAAGAGGTGAAAAAGCTCGCCGGTGAAATCCTCGGCATGCAATTGATCACGCACCAAACCGGCCCTGAAGGTCAAAAAGTGCGCCGCCTGCTGATCGAAGACGGCGCCGACATCAAAAAAGAATACTACGTGTCTGCCGTGACCGACCGTGCGACACAGCGCGTAGCCATGATCGTTTCAAGCGAAGGCGGCATGGACATCGAGGAAGTGGCGCATTCCACCCCCGAGAAAATCCTCACCGAGATTGTCGACCCCGCCACTGGCCTGACCGATGCGCAAGCCACCAAACTGGCCAACGCCATTGGCGTGCCTGAAGCCTCCGTGGCACAAGCGGTGGACGTACTGCAAAAGGTCTACAAGGTCTACATGGACACCGATGCATCGCTGGTTGAAATCAACCCGATGATTCTCGAAGGCAATGGCGGCATCAAGGCCATCGACGCCAAGTTCAACTTTGACGACAACGCGCTGTTCCGCCATCCTGAAATTGTGGCGTTCCGCGACCTCGACGAAGAAGACCCGGCAGAAGTTGAAGCCAGCAAGTTTGATCTGGCCTACATCAGCCTGGACGGCAACATTGGCTGCCTGGTCAACGGTGCCGGCCTGGCCATGGCCACCATGGACACCATCAAACTGTTTGGCGCAGAACCTGCCAACTTTTTGGATGTGGGCGGCGGTGCCACCCCAGAGAAGGTCACGGAAGCCTTCAAGATCATGCTGAAAAACCCCAAGGTCGAGGCCATTTTGGTCAACATCTTCGGCGGCATCATGAAATGCGACACCATTGCCACCGGCGTGATTGCCGCGTGCAAAGCGACCAACCTGAACGTGCCACTGGTGGTGCGCATGAAGGGCACCAACGAAGAACTGGGCAAGAAGATGCTCAAGGACAGTGGCCTGCCCATCATTTCTGTAGACACCATGGCAGAGGCTGCACAAGCCGCTGTGAAAGCGGTCGCCAAATAATTTGCGGGGCACAGCGCAGCTGCGTGAAGCAAGCTGTGCGGCGCCCTCCACTGATCAGGAAACATCATGTCCATCTACATCAATAAAGACACCAAGGTCATTACCCAAGGTATCACCGGCAAAACCGGTCAGTTCCACACTGAAAAGTGCCAGGAATATGCCAACGGCAAAAATTGCTTTGTCGCGGGTGTGAACCCAAAGAAGGCCGGCGAGTCGATTTTCAACATCCCGATTTACGCTTCGGTCAAAGAAGCTGCTGCTGAAACCGGTGCCACCGTCAGCGTGATCTACGTGCCACCCTCCGGCGCAGCGGCTGCCATCTGGGAAGCGGTTGAAGCCGACCTGGACCTGGCCATTTGCATCACTGAAGGCATTCCAATCCGTGACATGCTTGAAGTACGCAACCGCATGCGCGCCAAAGTGGCCGCTGGCGGCAAGGAAACCCTGCTGCTCGGCCCAAATTGCCCCGGCTTGATCACGCCTGACGAGATCAAAATCGGCATCATGCCCGCACACATTCACCGCAAGGGCCGCATCGGTGTGGTCAGCCGCTCCGGCACCCTGACTTACGAAGCGGTGGCACAGTTGACCGAAATCGGTCTGGGCCAGTCCAGCGCCGTCGGTATTGGTGGCGACCCCATCAATGGCTTGAAGCACATCGACGTGATGAAAGCTTTTAACGACGACCCTGATACCGATGCCGTCATCATGATCGGTGAAATCGGTGGCCCGGACGAAGCCGAAGCGGCGCGCTGGTGCAAGCTCAACATGAAGAAACCCATCGTCGGTTTCATCGCCGGTGTGACCGCACCTGCGGGCAAGCGCATGGGGCACGCCGGGGCCTTGATTTCTGGCGGTGCCGACACGGCTGATGCCAAGCTGGCGGTGATGGAAGAGAGTGGCTTCAAGGTCACGCGCAACCCGTCCGAGATGGCCAAGTTGCTCAAAGCCTTGCTGTAAACCCCAGCAAGGGGCAGCGCCAAGTTGACGCGATAGCCCAGACCCGAGCCGGATGCCCACCTGTTGGACAATCCGGCTTTGTCGTTTCTGGCGGGCACTTGACGTGTCTTTAAAAGGGGGGTGACGTTGATGGGTGTCAAAGCAGTGACGTGGTGGCGGTCAAGCTGGGCCTTTGGTGCGTGGGTGGTCGGCGTCGTGTTGGCGCTGCATGCCGCCACCGATGCCATTGGCCGCCTGGACCGACAGTTCTACGATCTCACCCGCAGCGCCAGACCGCATCAAGGCGCAGACCGCGTCGCGCTGATTGCGGTGGATGAAGCCAGCATCGGCAGTTTGGGGCCATGGCCGTGGCCAAGAGACACCTACGCCCGGCTGATTGACAAGCTGGCGCAGGCCAGGCCCAAGGTCGTGGTGCTGGCAGTGCCGTTTTTGGAGCCGCAATTTGCACCCGGCTTGGTGTACCTTCAACAAATGAAAGCGCTGTTGTCGCAGGCCCACATCCCTGCGCCACTGCCTTCAACGACACCATCAGCCGCGCCAGTCCTTGCGCCCCTTGCCGACGGCACGCGCCTGGGTAGCGACGCCTTGCAGCAACAACTGGCTGATCTTGTGCACGCGGCTGAGGTGGCATCGGATGGAGATGCCCGGCTTGCACGCAGTCTGCAGCAATCGGGCAATGTGCTGCTCGCAGCCAACGCGACCCCTGTCGCCGACGCCACTGATGCCCCCCAAGCTACTTCGCCCACGGCACCCGGCGTGCCCCAACGCGCACTGCCAGCTTTTATTCTGAACAGCGCCTTGGAAAAACCGGCGACGCTGGCATGGCGTGAGGTACAGCTGCAATTTCCGATTGAGCGACTGGGCACGGCGGCGGCGGGTGTGGGGCATGTCAGTGGCTGGCCTGATGCAGATGGCGTGCTGCGCTCCGAGCCCTTGCTGCTCACCTCCCATGGCCAGGTGCTGCCCTCGCTGGCCTTGCTGGCGGCAGCCCACAGTTTGAATCTGACGGCCGCAGACATTCGCCTTGCGGCCGGGCCCGTACTGCATTTGGACCGCTTGCGGCTTGCCACCAGCGCGTCAGGGGCGGTGTTGCCGCAGTTCTTTGGCGCAGCCAGTGGCCAACCCGCATTCGCTGCCGATTCTTTTGCTGAGGTCTTGAGCGGCAAGATTGCCGCCGCCAAATACGCCGACAAAGTGGTCATGATTGGCGTCACGGCACCCGGTGTTGGCCACTTGCTGGCCGTGCCTGGCAACCCGGCCATGCCCTCGCTCCAGGTCTTGGCCGGCACCACGTCCGATATTTTGCAGTCGCAACTGGCGCATGAGCCACCTTGGGCGCCTTGGGTGTTTTGGGTCAGCACCGCGCTGGCAGCGGCCTTCGTGGTGTGGGGTTTGCCGGCTCTTTCCGCCTTTGCTTCGGCCAGTCTCAGCGTGGCGCTGGTACTGAGTGTGTTGGCGCTTGAGTTTTGGGGGCTTGTGGCCATGGGTTGGTGGTTGCAGCTGGTGCTTCCAGCAACTTTGCTATTGTTGGGGTGCACAGCGCACCTGTTGCGTCGCGTGGTGTTGGCCCGTGCGCCCAAGCCCAGCGCAACGACTGAGTCTGCGCAAACCGATCGCATGATGGGGCTGGCGTTGCAGGGACAAGGACAACTCGACATGGCCTTTGAGCGATTTTCTCGTCTGCCAATGCATGCCGCCCTGGCGCCGGATTTGTACTTTTTGGCCATGGACTTCGAGCGCCAACAGCGGTTCGACAAAGCGCAGGCGGTTTATGCGCACATCATGCAGTTTGATGACGCCTACAAAGATGTCAAAGACCGGTGGGTGCGTGCCCAGGTCCTGGCTGGCAACGCTGATCCGGCTGAGCGCTTGGTGCACCCCCTTCACAAACCGCTTGATGGCCACCTGGAAAAAATAACGCTGGGCCGTTACGAGATTGACAAGGAGCTGGGCAAAGGGGCCATGGGGCTGGTGTACCTAGGCACAGACCCCAAGATTGGCCGGCAGGTGGCGCTCAAGACCATGGCCCTGGGCCAGGAGTTTGAGGGGCATGAGCTGGTTGACGCTCGCGAGCGTTTTTTTCGCGAGGCCAAGGCTGCCGGACGTTTGCAGCACCCCAACATCGTGACCATCTTTGATGCGGGTGAGGCGCATGACCTGGCCTACATTGCCATGGAGTACATCCCGGGGCGGGATTTGCAGCACCACTGCACGCGTGGCCATTTGTTACCGGTACCCCTGGTGTTGTCGGTTGTGGCCCGCGTGGCCCAGGCCTTGGCCTATGCGCACAACTTGGGGGTGATTCATCGCGACATCAAACCCAGCAACGTGATGTTTGACAGCGTGACGGACACCGTCAAAGTCACTGACTTTGGCATTGCCCGCATCACCGACGGCAACAAAACCCGAACCGGTATCGTGATGGGTACGCCCAGCTACATGTCGCCCGAGCAATTGACCGCAATGGCGCTGGATGGCCGCTCTGACCTGTATTCATTGGGTATCATGCTGTTTCAGTTGTTGGCGGGTGTGTTGCCTTTCAAGGCTGACTCGATGGCTGAACTGATGTCAAAAATTGCCAAGCAAGTAGCGCCTGATATTCGCCAGGTACGCCCCGAACTACCCCAGGCGATTGCCGACATCGTGGCGCGGCTGTTGCGCAAGTCGCCACAGGATCGCTATCAGGACGGAGCCGTGTTGGCGGCTGACTTGTCAGCAGATACCGGACCAAGGCCGCAAGGCCAAACTGTGCCGGTTGGAGCAGCCCCGCGCCGACCGGGTCCAATGACTGCGGGTTCAATTGATCTGGAGCGATGAATATTTTCATGATGCAGTACAGTTTTTACGCCATGACCGATGTCGGGCAAGTGCGATTGAACAACGAAGACGCTTTGGCTTTCGATGAGGACTACGGCATCGCGGTATTGGCTGACGGCATGGGCGGCTACAACGCGGGCGAAATCGCCAGCGGCATGGCGGTGGCTTTTGTGACCTCGGAACTGGTGCGCTGGCTTGACGTTGAGTCGCAGCGCAGCGGCTCAACGCAAATCGCCCGTGGCATCGGTTTGAGCGTGGACCGGGCCAACCGCTCTATTTTGCAAGCGGCAACGTCCAACCCGCATTACACCGGTATGGGCACCACCGTGGTCGTGGGCGTGTTTCAGAACAATGGCCTGGTTTTGGGGCATGTCGGAGATTCGCGCTGCTATCGCCTGCGTGCAGAGGTCTTGACCCAAATCACACGTGACCATTCCTTGCTGCAAGAGCGCGTGGATGCAGGTTATTTAACTCCGGCGCAGGCTGCCGTCGCTCCCGGTAAAAATCTGTTGACCCGGGCGCTGGGTGTTGAAGAGGGGGTAGAAGTGGAACTCCATGCGCATGAAGTTGTGGGCGGCGATGTCTATTTGATGTGTTCTGACGGGTTGACCGACATGCTGAGTGACGATGGCATTGCCCGTGTTCTGGCAACAACTGCCTCATTGCCAGAGATGGCCGCTGAACTGGTGGGCAAGGCAAACGCCGCAGGGGGTCGGGATAACATCGCCGTGTTGCTGGTGCGTGCGAATGCGACGGCCACCAAACCCGGACTGATATCGCGTTTGCGCTTATTTGGCGGGCCCTGAGGTGAATGCGCTGACCTGTGCCTTGATTGCGCACACCTGTTAATTTAAGGAGCGGCTTGTGCCAAAAATAATCGTCATGATGGACGGCGCTGTGGTCAAAGAGGTTGAATTGACCACAGCGCGCACGGCGCTGGGGCGTCGGCCCTATAACGACATCGTCATCGAAAATCTGGCGGCCAGCGGTGAGCACGCCATTTTTCATCTGCAGGCCAACGAGGTCACAGTAGAAGACCTCAACAGCACCAATGGCACTTTTGTCAACGGCCGGGCCGTCAAAAAGCAGGTGCTGCGTCATGGCGACGTGCTGGAAGTGGGTAAATACAAAATCAGGTTTGAGTCGGCGACTGACTTTGACAAAACCATGGTCATTGCACCCCGCAAAGAGGGCTTGGTCATGCCCTTGGTGCCTGAGCCTGAGGTTCGTGGCGCCATCAAAGTCCTGACAGGACCTGCCGCTGGGCGGGAAATGCCCTTGACCAAAGTGGTCACCACGGTGGGCAAGCCGGGCGCATCGATTGCCGCCATCACGCGCCGACAACACCATTTTGCGGTTCACTGCGTGGAAGGCCCCGAGCGACCCCTGCTCAACGGTGTGGCGCTGGGCACGGAGCCGGTGGTCTTGACGCATGGCGACGAGATCGTGCTGGCCGGTACCCAAATGCAGTTCTTGCAGGTTTGATGCGGTGCGCGGACCTGCACCAACGCGCGGGTTGGCACGCCATCACCCACTTTGAGACCCAGTCAGCATGAACACAGGCACCAAAACTTACAGCGTCAGGCGTGAGGGCATGACCTTTGAGGCGCTGTTTTACAAGCAGTTGCAGCATGTGACGGCGCGCATTCATGAAACCGACAATGTTGAGCAAATCATGCTGGAGACCAGCCCGGACATCTGCAAGCTGTTCAATGCCGACCGGCTGACGCTGTATGTGGTTAATGAAGACCACACCGCCATCGTCTCGAAGATCAAGACCGGTCTCAAGAGCAGCCGCGACCTGAAGCTGCCGATCACGCCGCAAAGCATTGCCGGCTATGTGGCGTTCAGCCACATGCTGGTCAATTTGCCCGATGTGTACGACGATGAATTGCTCAAGACCATTCACCCGGCCCTGACCTTCCTCAAGGAAGTGGACAAACGCTCGGGCTACCGCACCCGCGAGATGCTGGTGGCACCCATTCTGGATGGCAAAGTTTTGTACGGCGTGCTGCAACTCATCAACAACAAAAGCGAGCAGCCGTTTGGCGACCTGGACATCGAGGGCGTGTCACAGCTGTGCAAAACCCTGGCCACGGCCATCAGGCACCGCATTCATGAAGCCGAAGAAAGTGTGCGGCGCATGGTGACCAAGTACGACGGTCTGGTGTCAGACGGCGTCATGACGGCCGAGGAATTGCAGCGTTGTCTGCAAGAGGCGCGCACCCAAGGCTTGGCCGTGGAGAAGGTGCTGCTGACGCGCTACCAGGTGCGCGCGGCACAGATTGGCCCGTCGCTGGCCAAGTTTTTTGGGGTCGCCTACGAGCCATTTTCTGCCGGTCACATTCGCGCCGAGATGTTGCATGGTGCCCTCAAGCGTGAATTCATTGAGGAACAAGGCTGGGTGCCGCTGGAAGAGTCCCCGGCCGGCATGGTCATCATGTGCCTGGACCCGGAAGCCGTGCGCAGCTCGCGCATCGTGCAGCAGGTATTTCCGAAGATTGGTAAATTTGTTTACCGCGTCACAACCCAAACTGAATTCCATGACACCCTGGCGCAAATCTTCGGGCTGGAGGCCACCGGCGGCAGCATTGATGAAATGCTGGCTGACATGGACAGCCCACAGCTCGATGAAGGCTTCAACGACGACTCCCTGGAGTCCGCCGCCGCAGACAACGAACTCGTCAAGTTTGTCAACAAGGTCATTCTGGATGCCTACCACCAGGGCGTGTCTGACATCCACATCGAGCCCATGCCGGGCAAACTCAAAACCGGCATTCGTTTTCGCATTGACGGCTCCTTGCAGCCCTACGCCGAAGTGCCGGCGCACTTTCGCCAGGCCATGGTGACGCGCTTGAAGATCATGTGCGACCTCGACATTTCAGAGCGCCGCAAGCCGCAAGACGGCAAGATCAAGTTCAAGAAATATGGTCCGGTCGACATTGAGCTGCGCGTGGCCACCATTCCCTCAGCCGGTGGTGTGGAAGACGTGGTGATGCGGATTCTGGCCGCAGGCGAGCCGATACCGCTTGAGAAACTGGGCCTGACCGCGCACAACAAGGCGCGCGTGATCCAGACCATTGAAAAGCCCTACGGCTTGTTCTATGTGTGCGGCCCCACCGGCTCGGGTAAAACCACCACGCTGCACAGCATTCTGAAACACCTGAACACCCCTGACACCAAAATCTGGACCGCAGAAGACCCGGTAGAGATCACCCAAAAGGGCTTGCGCCAGGTGCAGATCAACAAAAAGGCGGGGATTGACTTCGCCCTGGTGATGCGGGCATTTTTGCGGGCCGACCCCGACATCATCATGGTGGGCGAGTCGCGCGACCATGAAACCGTGGCGATGGGCGTGGAGGCGTCGCTGACCGGTCACTTGGTGTTTTCCACCCTGCACACCAATTCAGCGCCCGAGTCCATCACCCGGCTGCTGGACATGGGCATGGACCCGTTCAATTTTGCCGATGCACTCTTGGGTATTTTGGCGCAGCGCCTGGCCAAGAAGCTGTGTGACTGCAAAGAGGCCTACGCGCCAGACGCCGAAGAGCTGCGCCTGTTTGCCGTCGAGTATGTCGAGGAGTTGCGTCATTCCGCCAAATGGAAGACCAATTACGCAGGCGAGATGGCCGCGTTGCTTGACAGCTGGCAGCAACAATATGCTGCCAGCGGTGGGGTCAGGTTTTACCGCCATGTGGGCTGTGACAAATGCCACCAAACCGGCTACAAAGGCCGCATTGGCTTGCACGAATTGCTGATTGCCGACGACGGCATCAAAAAGCTGATTCAGGAGCGTGCCCGCGTGGCCGAAATCTTCGCCGCCGCCGTCGAAGGCGGCATGCGCACCTTGAAGATGGACGGCATGGAGAAAGTCATGATGGGCATGACCGACCTGAAAATGGTGCGCTCGGTGTGCATCAAGTGATTGACCCCAATTTCACACAACGCTACACAATCTCACACAATCCGGCACAACGCCATGAACACTGACACGCCACCCTTTTGCCCCTGTTGCAGCCGCCGCTTGATGGTGCAAGCCCTTGCCGTGGGTGGCTTGCTACCGGCCACGGTGCTAACCCCCGTGGCCGCCCGTGAGGGCGTTGACGTGGGTGACAACTCGGTGTTTTCCAGGCTGGTGCCCGCCGACACCGTGGAGCAATCTGCGGCGCAACAGTACGCGCAAATGTTGCAGCAAGCGGCGGCACAAAAAGCCCTGGGCGGACCGAACCATCCGCAGGTGCGGCGCCTGCGCGCCATTACCCAAAAAATCATTCCCCACACCTTGGCCTGGAATCCCCGGGCCAAAGACTGGCGTTGGGAAGTCAACCTGATTGGCAGCCAGCAGATCAATGCTTTTTGCATGCCGGGCGGCAAAATTGCGTTTTACAGCGGCATTCTTGAGCAACTCAAATTAACCGACGATGAGGTCGCCACGGTCATGGGCCATGAGGTGGCGCACGCCCTGCGCGAGCATGCGCGGGCGCGCATGGGCAAAAACGCCGCCACCGGCATCGGCGCCAATTTGCTCAGCAATGTGCTGGGACTGGGCCAATTGGGTCAGACCTTGACCAGTTACGGGGCCCAACTGCTCACGCTGCGATTCAGCCGCAGTGATGAATCCGACGCGGATCTGGTCGGCATGGAACTGGCCGCCCGCGCCGGCTTTGACCCACGCGCGGGGGTGAGCTTGTGGCAAAAAATGGCAGCAGCCAACAGGGGCTCACCGCCGCAATGGCTGTCAACCCACCCAGCTGGCAGTACCCGCATTGCCGACATTCAAGCCAACCTGCCCAAGGTGTTGCCCTTGTACCAACAAACCAACGCCTCGCAGCGCAGATAAGCCGGTACAAAAAAGATGCGGGCTGGTTCCTGACCTCGTCTTGGAACTGTTGCCCACCCCGGACGCGATCCGGGGTCGCAATGACAATGGCATCGCAGCAATTGCCGTCTCCCTTGCAACCCGCTTGATGTGTTGTTGCTGTTTCAAGAGCGGTATTGCGGGCACATTGGTTCGAGACCGGCACCCCCGACTTTCTGATTCCACTGTTCGCCCGGACCGGACGCTGCCTCAAGCTCAGTGCGTCAGAGCGGCAAGCGATGGCAGAAGATTTGGGCGCAGTGCGCGCCAATCTGGGCACCAACTCAATCTGGCCCGCTGGGCGCATTACGGTGAGGCCTACATGAGTGTGGTGACTGCGAGCGAGTTGCTGGCTGGCGTAGAGCGCGCTAACACACCTGAGCGCAAGGCACAAAGGGGCGCCTTTGTTGAACACCTGCTCTCACTGATTCCCGTTCTGGAATTTTCCTTAGCCATGGGCCGAACCCATGCGCGCATGCTGGCAGCGTTGCCAAAAAATCTGACTGCTGGTGCCCATGGTGCCTTGATTGCGGCCACTGCAGTTCACTATAGTCATGCGCTGCTCACCCGCAACACGGCAGATTTCAAAATATTTGCGGGCCTCAAGCTTGAAGCTTTCAGCGAATTGCATTCGATCAATTAACCGCGCTGACCATTGGCATCTTGCCGTCGTGACAATGGTTACAGAAGTTTGTCCCATGCTGGCAAGGCGCGTGGCAAGCGCTGCCGCGTTGAACTTTTTGCCGGCCTCAACGAATTTTGATGCGATGGGGGATTCTGTTTTATGTTGAGTGATGGCAATTTCTAAAGCGGCGGCCACTGATTTTCAGCGTTGATCAATTTCACCTTTTGGGTGACAGCGCTACGCACCCATTGAGGAATCTAGGTTGACGCATCGTCAGCACCACAGCCTCAGCCTTTTTTCAGCGCCAGCGCCAGCTCGTACAAGGCATTGCGCGGCTCGCCGGTGATGTCGGCCGCCAGCTTCACGGCGGTTTTCAGGGGCAACTCGGCCAGCAGCAGCTGTAAAACCCGGGTGTCGGGGCCGCTGGATTGCGTCGCCGGTGCCGGGTGCAGTACCAGGGCAAACTCGCCGCGCAGGCGGTTGGGGTCTTGCGCCAGCCAGGCCGGCAGCTCGTGCGCTGGCAGAGTGGCAATTTCTTCAAACTGCTTGGTCAGTTCACGCCCAACGGTCAGCATGCGCGGGCCCAGCGTGGCCAGCGCGGTGGCGAGTGCTTCCATGCGGTGCGGCGCCTCCAGCAGCACCACTGCGCGCAGCTCTTTGCGTAGTAAGTCGACCGCCGTTTGGCGCTCGGTGGTTTTGTTGGGCAAAAAACCGGCAAAAACAAATTGACCGTGTTGTTGTGCATCGGGCGCAATGCCGGCCACGCACAGGGCGGTGGTCACGCTGCTGGCGCCCGGCAGGGGCACCACGGGCAGTTTGGCTGCGCGCACCGCGACCACCAGGCGGGCGCCGGGGTCGCTGATGGCCGGTGTGCCGGCGTCGCTGACATACGCCACGCGCACACCCTGGTGTAGCCGCTCGATCACCATTTGCGCGGCCTGGGCTTCGTTGTGCTGGTGTACCGCCAGCCATTGCCCGGGGCTTTTGTCAATGCCATAGGCGCGCAGCAAGGCCTGGGTATGGCGCGTGTCCTCACAGGCCACCACATCCGCCAGCTGCAGCACATGCAGGGCGCGCAGGGTAATGTCGGCTAGGTTGCCAATCGGCGTGGCCACCACATAAAGTGTGCCGGACCGATAATTCTGACCGCCTGCGGCCTCAGCGGCGGCGCGCAAGGCAGTGGCGTAATTGGCAGCAAGAGACAAGGCAGGGTGTGTCATCAATGATTTTTCCTAAAGCAAAAGTGCCGGCAACCCAGCGCACCACCAAACAGGTGGGTGATGCCGCAGAAGACGCGGCGTTGGCTCACCTGCAGCAAGCCGGTTTGCGCTTGCTGGCGCGCAATTATCGAACCCCCGGGCGCGGCGGTGGCGAGATTGACCTGATCATGCGCGCACCCGACGGCACCTGCGTGTTTGTCGAGGTGCGACAGCGCAAAAGCGCCAGCCACGGGGGCGCGGTCGCCAGCGTCAGCGCCCTCAAGCAGCGGCGCATTGTGTTTGCCGCGCGCCACTACCTCTCGCGCCTGAACACCATGCCGCCGTGCCGGTTTGACGTAGTGGCGGTCGAGTTTGGCGACATCACCTGGTTGCAAGGCGCGTTTGATGTAGCCTAAAGCACGCCATTTATCCGTCAAAACGAGCGGATGCCATCGTTGAAGGTGTGGGGTGCCCGGCCATGAAAGCCAGGCCCGGCCGGGCGCAGGTATCATCACGGCCATGCTGGAACAACGAATTCAACAACACTTCATCGACAGTGCTGACCTCAAATACCATGCGGCGCCTCTGCTGAGCAAGCCTATTGCCGATGCCGTACAGGCGCTGCTGGCCTGCGTCACCAGTGGTGGCAAGGTGCTGAGCTGCGGTAATGGTGGCTCAGCGGCAGATGCGCAGCACTTTTCTGCTGAATTTGTCGGCCGCTTCGAGCGTGAGCGCCCCGAGCTGGCCGCCATTGCACTGACCACCGACACCTCGGCACTCACAGCCATTGCCAACGACTACGGCTTCAACTTCATCTTTTCGCGTCAGGTGCGCGCCTTGGGACAGCCCGGTGATGTCCTGCTGGCCATCACCACCAGCGGTAATTCAGCCAATGTGCTGGCGGCCATTGAGGCCGCCCATGAGCGCGAAATGGTCGTGATTGGCCTGAGCGGGCGCGGTGGTGGCAAGATGGCGCAAGCGCTGCGCGACACCGATGTGCACATTTGTGTACCCCATGACCGCACCGCCCGCATACAGGAAGTGCACTTGCTCACCCTGCACTGTTTGTGCGATGCGGTCGATGCCTTGTTACTTGGCGATCAGGACCTCCCCCCACAATGACACAGATTTCATCCAAATCCGGCGCGCAACGCCTGTTGACCCGATTGGCGCTGGCCGTGACGCTGGTCAGCGCCCTGACGGCGTGCTTTCCCGTGATTGTGGGCGGCGCGGTGATGGGCACGCTGGTGGCCACCGACCGCCGCACCTCGGGCACGCAGCTGGACGACGAAAGCATTGAATTGCGCGCCGCCAGCCGCCTGCGCGAGAACCTGGGAGACCGGGTGCACGTCAATGTCAACAGTTACAACCGCCGGGTGCTGGTCACGGGTGAAGTGCCCAATGCGCAAGATCGGCAACGGGTAGACCAAGTGGTGTCAGGCGTGGACAGCGTGCAGTCGGTGGTGAACGAGCTGGCCGTGTTGGGCAACGCCACACTGACCCAGCGGTCATCTGATGCACTCGTCACGGGCAAGGTCAAGGCACGCTTGATTGACACCAAAGAACTCTACGCCAACGCCTTCAAGGTGGTCACCGAGCGCGGCACGGTCTACTTGATGGGCCGCGTGACCCAGCGCGAGGCCGACCGTGCCACAGAGGTGACCCGCTCCACCGGCGGCGTGCAAAAAGTGGTGCGGGTGTTTGAGATCATCAGCGAAGACGAGCTGCGCGCCCTGATGCCAAAACCCGCACCCGAGCAAACCAAAGTCAAACTCTGATTGTTGCGTCGTTGGTGGGTTCGGCAGCGGTGGCGATCAATTGTCGTGGGGACGAAAAACAGCCGGCATACCCCTAATGAGGCAGACTGCTTAGCGCGAAAGAGAAATCAGCCTTTCAATCAGTTGCCAAAGGCTACGGTTTAACGTTCGAGCTAAGCGGCGGCGCGTTTGCGCGACGCCCGGCTTGCGCGACCGGTTATGCGGGCTGTTTGCTCTGTGAGTGCCAGCAATCCGAGAAGTGCCTCATTCACAGCTGCTCCGGTCGGAAATGCCTTTGCAACTTTGTCGTTCAACAAGACGAGGTTGCTGCCTTTGGACACGCGCGCAAAGTATTTGCCACGAACACCTTTGCCTAAGTCTTCACGACGGTACTCTGGGCGCATTTCATCATCAGGTTTGCTCATATATTTTCCTTTCATGTCGAGTCGCCACTCGTGCGCTAATGATCCGTATGGCCCTTCCTCGCTCGGCATGCACAACCGCTAGCAATCGCCCCACCTGCGAGAAGCCGAATGTCACCATTCAGGATTCCCCCACCGAGTGGTTAGGGTCCGCAAATGTGTAGGCCATAGAGTCAAGAAACACCGACGCAGCGTCATCAAACGTAACCCCATGCTTGCGCACGTTCTGCGCCGCCTTTATTTCATCCCATTCAAACCGTTGTGTCATTGGTGCGTCAATTCAGATCGTATAACGTCGAAGCCAAGCGGAGCCGAAGGCATCCGACTTGGGCGACCAGTTAAAGCCTACCCAACCAGTAGCCCGGCCGTCGGCGATGCGCGGCAACGATAAGGACTTCAATGTCTGAATCCACAATCCGATAGAGGATGTTGTACGGAAAACCCGGTACGCGATATTTACGAATCGCAGGTGGGAACTCGACTCTATAACGATCTGGAACTTCGCACACGACACTCATTGCAGTATCGAACGCCAGGAGATATCGTTCGCCGAGCCCAATTTGACAGGACTCGTAGTAGGCCACGTGCTCAAGGTGCTCAACGCGCGCCGCTTCGCTGAAAAAGTAACTCACTTGAGCAAAGCATTTGCTTGCCGT
>JBBQSS010000031.1:0-19735 GCA_038213665.1 Burkholderiales bacterium
ATACAAAATCGTATTCTTACACCACCGTCGGCGCAATTGCGTCGAGGTCAGCGAGTGGTATCGCTAAAGCTGCAGCCATCAACGAATTAACCGCTCAAACAGGTGTAAGCGCCACCGCGAATGCAACGACGGTGGATGGTAATGTCACCGGGATGAGCGCTACCGCCACCACTGGCACATTGATAATTAATGGTGTCAGTACAGCAGCGATCAGTACGGGGACTGTTTCTACAGCCGCAAATCGTAAAGCAGTGGTCGATGCCATCAACGCGATCAGCGGGCAAACCGGCGTGATTGCCACTGATTCCAACGATGACAGCAAAGGTGTGAGCCTGGTAGCTGCAGACGGTCGAAACATCACGGCCGTACAGGCGACCCTGGGCGGATTGACAGCTGCCCAAACTGGTTTAGGTTTTACCATGCTGGCTACGGCTGGTGCCTCTGCAACTGGAGCTGAGTTGGATGCGCGTACCTATACCAGCACACTGACCTTGTCTTCGTCTTCCTCCTTCACGATTGGAAAAGGCTCGACAACTGCCGGCACTGATCCGCTCGGCCTGAAATCAGGTGAATATGGTGCTGGTCGCAACGGCGGCGCACTCAGCATGGCCAACCTCTTGACGGCCGAGGGCGCCAGGGCCGCCATGACGAGTCTTGATAATTCGCTCAACACGGTGGAGGCCTTGCGTGCTGATATGGGTACCATGCAAAACCGGTTCCAGTCCAGCGCAGACAGTCTGGCCAACAGCATCTCCAATCAAACGGGGGCGCAAGACCAGATCGTTCAGTCAGACTTCATTGCCGACACCGCCAAGCTGACATCGCAAGAGTTCCTGGCCTCGGTCAGTGGCAGCACGCTGGCAAAAGCCAATGCCTTGCAGGCTACCATGTTGCAGGCTTTGATCCCCCGATAATCAGGGTCTGAGGGGTTAAGGGTTTTTCATGGTTCACGGCTGAGCTTGGTTCAGCCGTGAACATTGCATTGGAGAAAGCATCATGGACATCAGAATCAACAGCAATGCAGCGGCTATGGCTCCCAAAGCGGCCGAAAATCAGCCCGCTGCGTTAGACAGCAGGGTGGCCAGGGTCAGCCTGGCACCTGCGCCGCCCCTGGCGGTGGTGCAAAAAACCGCCGCAGCCGAGCCTGCGCTGGGTGACGTGCAGCAGGCGGTGAACGACATCAACACGTCCTTGCGCGCTTTGTCGCGGGGGATTGAGTTTTCTATTGATACCGGCAGCAAGCTGCCGGTCGTCAAGGTGATTGATCAGCAGACCCAAGAGGTCATTCGCCAAATGCCAACCGTGCAAGCACTGGAGTTTGCCAAGTCGCTGGACCAGGTACTGGGCAAGTTGCTCAGCGCAAAGGCCTGACGTGTCGGGTAAAGCTCGGTCTATTTCAGTTTAGGCGGGTGGCTGGCCGTTAGATAATTTGGTTTTTTAGAACGAGCAGGAGGCTGGTATGGCTGGCATTTCATCACTCGGTGTGGGCAGTGGACTGGATGTCAACAGCATCTTGACCCAAATGTTGGCGGTGGAGAAAAAGCCGCTGGAGGCGCTGGCGGTCAAGGCCACTGCGGTTCAAGCTCAGGTTTCAGCACTGGGGCAGATTCAGGCGCAGTTTGCAGCGCTCACCGATGTGGCCACCAAGATGTCGAACCCCGATGCCTGGGTGGGCCGCACCACGTCATCGTCTAACACCAGCGCGGCCACCATCACCGCCACAGCCAGCGCCAATCCTTCCAGCTTATCGCTGGATGTGGATCAATTGGCATTAAGGCAGACGGCCTCTTCGCAGACGGTTGCCACTGGCGCCGCTGTGGGTGCTGGCACGCTAACCTTGCGCCTGGGCTCCTGGTCTGGCACTGCTGGGTCTACGGCGGCCGATGCCACGGCGGCTGCAGCCGCTGCAGCCGCTGCCACGGCAGCATCTAACGCGACGGTGGCAGGCACTGCAGCGTCAAATGCGCTGGCGTTAGACAACACCGCATCAACAGATTTGGCCGCCCTGGCCGTTGGCACACCGTCGGTGGCGACCTATTCAAATGCCTACAGTACCTGGGTGGGTGCAATTACCGCCAATGACCACGCCGACCCTTCCCTGCAAGCGGCAGAAGACGCAGCCAAACAGGCGCTGACCAGCGAGTACGGCTTGTTAATTCCGGCAGACCAGGCCGCTGTGGATGCGATCACCGCGCCAGCAGGTGCCAGTGATGCCTCTGCGCTGAAAGGGCTTGCCTTAACGGCTGCCGCAAGTTCAGCCATAGCGGCTGCGGCATCAAGCACCGCAGCCAGCGCTGCTGCTGCCGCCCGGGCCGGCTTCACCGCCGCCAGTGGCAGTGCCGATGTGGCCATTCAGGTGACTGATGCCGACACCGTGACCACGCTGGCGGCCAAGATCAATGCAGCCAATGCAGGCGTGGTGGCCACGGCTTTTAACGACGGCACCCAAGACCGCTTGTTGCTCAGTTCCAAAGACACGGGGGCTGCCAACGGCTTCAGGTTGACGGCCAACGACACGCTGGCCAATGGCGGCGGGGTGTTGACGGGCTCTACTGGTCTGGCGCGGCTGGCGTACGACCCCGGCACGGGTGCCTTTGGCATGGCCAGTGCTGGCCAGTTGGTGCAGGGCAGCCAGGACGCCAAAGCCCGCATCAACGGGCTGGCGGTGACCTCGGCCTCCAACACGCTGGACGCCAATATGCCCGGTGTGAGCATCGAGTTGCTCAACACCACCACCGTGGGCTTTGGTGGTGCCAGCCCACTGCGGTCGCCACTGGCCCTGACCATTCGCCAGGATGTGTCGCCGGTGATCAAAAATGTGGATGATTTTGTGCTGGCTTACAACACCTTGACCACCACCTTGAAAGATTTGACCAAATTCGACAAGGCCACCAACACAACGGGTGTGTTCCAGGCAGATTCGGCCATTGTCAATATGCAAAACATACTGCGCAGCATGGTGGGCTCCAATAGCCTGGGGACCAAATCCCAGTACCTGACTGACGTGGGCATTGAGACCAAGCAGGATGGCACCTTGAGTGTCAATCTGGCCAAGATGACGCCATTCGCCAACGACGGCACCACCTTCAAGCAACTTTTTACCAACAACAACAGCAATGCCTTGACCAACGGCTTTGCCCTGAAGTTCCGCGACCTGGGGCAAGGCATGGCGGCTACTGGCGGCACAATTACCAACAAATCGGCATCGTTGCAAACCCTGCTTGACAGCAACACCCAGGCGCAAGCCAAGGTGAATAGCCAGGCGAGCCTGTTTGAGGATCGCCTGCGCAAGCGCTATGGCACGCTGGATGCGCAGATGACGAAGTGGAAGACGCTGAGTGCCTATGCTACTCAGCAGAATGACGCCTGGAGAGCGGCCAAAAATTAGTTGAGCCCATTTTTATTGATGTTAAAAGTACGTAAATAAGCTTGAGTTAGAGCCTGAAATGCCGATAAATAATATAACAAACACATCGGAGTCCATCATGTTTAAATCCGTCGCTTCTCGCTCTGCTTCTGCTTATCAACGTGTCAGCTTAGAGACTGCCGTCAGCCCGAGCAATACGCAGCAAATCGTTCCTTTGTTGTTTGACGGTTTGTTGTTGACCCTGAAGATGGCCCAAGCCGCCATGGATCGCGGTGATTTGGCGGAGAAGGGCGAGCGGCTTTTCCACGCGGTGCGCATTCTCAATGAGGGGCTGAATCCGTCACTAGATCTTGAAATGGGCGGCACGATGGCCACCAAACTTAACAACTTGTACGACCATTGCGCACGCCGTTTGATCTACGCCCAACTCAAAGATAATGCCGCCGCTGTGACAGAAGTGGTTGGCTTGATCAAGCCGCTGGCACAGGCTTGGCGTATGGCAACGCTTGAGCCGATGCCAGCAAAAATGTGAGCGGACCTTGGAGATTGTCATGTCACAACTTTTAATAGATTATTACAAAGCCATCGAAGACAGCAGCGCCAAGATGCTCGACGCTGCCAAGATGGAGGACTGGGAACAGGTGGTGCGCTTTGAGGGGACTTGCGCGGTGCTGATTGAGCAGCTGCGTGAGCGAGCTCAAAGCGAGCAGTTGCAACCTGACCATCACGCCGAGAAGACCAAGATCATGCAGCGCATTCTGAACAACGACGCCCAAATCCGCTACCTGGCTGAGCCGTGGCTGATGCATTGCGAGCAAAACCTTGAGGGGCAGCATCAGTACCTGCACTGATTGCGCCGCAGTGCAAAGCGCGGCTCATACAAATGGCGGTGGCAGACTTCGGTTTGCCTCCGCTTTTTTATGCGTGTTTCATGAACTTTATTTCATGAAAAATAGTGCTCTAGCCCTTATTAAATAAGCGTAAGTTGCTATTAAATTTGAATTAACTAGAGCAGGCTTCTTGCTCAATGGGTGTCAGGGCGAATGCACGCAATGCTCAGATTCAGCGCGGATGCGACGGTCAGCCAGGGGCGATCGGCTGTCAGAATGCGTGCTTTCAGACGCAATGCCGTTGCCATGCACAAGCGGTCACCCAGGCTCAGGCCTAACGCGCGGGTCTGCAAGCGCATCCAACCGGCTTGTGCACCATCTTCGGCCGTGAGGTCAATCACCCCGTAGTTCAGGCCGGCCAGAATGGTTTGAATGGTTTCTGGGTCAATGCCCCGGTCCAGTGATTTGGCAATCACTTCAGCCTGGTTGGCTGCGCTCACCAGGCAGTGGTCGGTTTGCAGTGCCTGCTTAACGATGGCTTCGCCCGGTTCACCCTGCAAGAAGGCAAGAATGGCGGAGGCATCCAGTAGCGTGGTTTGGCTCATTCCTGTGCCGCTGCAAGGCGGCGTTCTGCAATCAGTTCATCCGCTGCAGATGGCGAATTGCGGGGTACAAACTTTTGGAACAGGGCCTGCGCTTTTTCCAACTGCGCGCGCCGGGTGGTGCCAACAAGCTCACCATCATGGATGGTCCAAATCAACTGGTCGCCATCTTTCAGATTCAACTCAGTCCGAAGTGGGGCGGGTATGACTACTCTGCCATTTGATAGGCTGGAAGTGTGAATCATGGCAATTAATTAAAATTAATAGATATTTGGCATAGTAGCAGAGTGCACTGGTGCCGTCTGGTTACTAACCAGTCGGCATGCCCGTTGTGCCATGGCTGACGAATTGTTTTCTGATCTTGCCGTGCGGAGTCTCGCCGCAACTATTGCACTTCAATTAAGCGTAACAACTGGCAATGAATCTCACATACGATTCGCACAAAGAGCGTCGCATCCCCGTCAAGCTGCCCTACACCTGCATATTCATGATGTCGGTGTAAGCCTGTACCATGCGGTTACGCACATGCAGCGTGGCCTGGAAGCCGATTTGTGCCTTCTGAATGGCCACCATGGTTTCTTCCAGGCTCACCTTGGGGTTTTCGAGCTGAACTTCACGCTGCAGGCGGGTGGACTCGTTTTGTGCGGCGCTCACCGAGCCGAGGGCGCTTTTTAAAGCGCCTGAAAAACCGCCAGACTCCACCCCGCCCGTTTGGGGTTTGGACAGGCCGACTGCGAGGTTGGGGCGAACCGCAACCGGCATGGTGTTAGGTGTGAGTCTGAGGTTCATGGTGTGTGTGCCCTTAGGCTTGTGCGTTGATATGGATGCTACAAAGCTGTTGCCAAAACATTAATTTGAAGTAAGGGGTAAAAGCCGTTCTTTTTAAGCTCATGTTTTCGGGGGCGGGTTCAATAATTGACCGCAACAAAGGTGCATCACGCCCCCTCACCTTGGAAGATTTTTATGACCGCCGCCATTGCTATTCCTGTTAACCCGACATTTATCCAGCGCCTGGCTGGTTTGGAGCGGGCCCAAAAACTGCGTTTGGGAGTCGGCATTGTGCTGTTTGTGACCATTGGCATCATTGGCCTGGTCATGGGCCGCCAAGCTGAATGGCGCGTGTTGTACGCCAACTTGCCAGACAAAGACGGCGGGGCCATCGTGGCGCAGCTCACCCAGATGAATGTGCCCTACCAATATGCAGCCGGTGGCGGTGCCATTTTGGTGCCTGCCGACAAGGTATATGACACACGGCTCAAGTTAGCGTCGCAAGGCCTGCCCAAGGGGTCGGTTAACGGGTATGAGCTGATGGACAACGCCAACCGCTTTGGCATGACGCAGTTTCAGGAGCGGCTGACTTTTCAGCGGGGTCTTGAAGGCGAGTTGACGCGCTCGATTCAGGCACTGTCTTCGGTGGACACCGCGCGGGTGCATTTGGCCTTGCCCAACCAGAACGGATTTTTTCGGGACCAGCAAAAAGCATCGGCCTCTGTGCTGGTGAGCCTGAAAGGTGGCCACACGCTGGACCGGGCGCAGTTGGCAGGCATCATTCACCTGGTGTCTTCCAGCGTGCCCGAGATGGACCCCAAGGCCGTGAGCGTGCTTGATGACACTGGCAAGCTGTTGTCGGCAGCGCCTGACGGTGGTGGCAGCATGGGGGCTGATGCGCAGCAGTTGCAATACGTGCAACAGATCGAGCAGCTCTACAGCAGCCGTATCCTTGACATTTTGGAGCCTGTGGTGGGTCGCCAAAATGTGCGGGCACAGGTCACAGCCGAGCTGGATTTCTCGCAAACCGAATCGACTTCGGAGTTGTTCAAGCCCAACCAGACCCCTGATTCAACGGCCATTCGCAGCCAGCAGTTGCTCGAAAGCGGTGCCGGGGCAGGTGCCAACGCGCCCTCAGGTGTGCCGGGTGCCACCAGCAACCAGCCACCCGGGCCGTCCAGCACGGGCATCAATGGTGAGCCTCAGGCCCTGGCAGCCGCTGGTACAGCGGCTGTGGGCGCCGGCGGGCGGCGTGAGTCGGTCATCAATTACGAGGTGGACAAAACGGTTCGGGTGGTGCGCGGCGGCACCGGCATGGTCAAGCGCATCAGCGCAGCGGTCATCCTGAACCACCAAACCACAACCGATGCCAAGGGTAAAACCACCACGGCAGCCATGAGCGACGCGGAGCTGGAAAAATTGACAGCGCTGGTGCGCGAAACCATTGGCTTCAGCAAAGACCGGGGCGACTCGATCAACGTGGTGACATCCCCCTTCACCAAAGAAAAAGTCAATGCTGAGCCGGTGCCGCTGTGGCAGCAGCCCGAGTTGCTGGACCTGACGCGCAGCCTGGCGTGGCCACTGGGTACGCTGTTGTTTGGCGCCCTGGTGTTGATGGGGGCGGTGCGCCCGGCCCTGAAAGTGATGGCGAATCCCCTGCCCATTGCACATAGTGAGCGTACCGGTCAGCTTGATGCCTTGGAGGCGGATGAACCCGACCGGCCGCTGCTGGCCGCACCTTCGGCCTCGCAAGCGCTCGAACTCACTTCGGCCGACATTGCGTTGGAAGAAGCGCGCAAATTAACCCGCGATAACCCGGCGGCAGTGGCTAACATTGTCAAAACCTGGATCAATGGTGAAGCGCCCGCTTAAAGCGGCGCCACCAGGGTCTGGCCAGGAATTGATGAGGACGATAAAACATGTCGCAAACTGACGGACTGGAAGATGCTGCCATTTTGATGATGTCTCTGGGTGAACATGAGGCCTCTGAGGTGTTCAAGCATTTGTCACCCAAAGAGGTACAAAAGCTGGGTGAAGCCATTGCCAAAACCAAAACCATCACACGCGGGCGGGTCAATGAGGTGGTGGAAAAATTCACTGGTATTGCAGCCGCGCAGAGCTTGCTGGTGTCGAACTCGGGCGACTACGTGCGCTCGGTGCTCAAACGCGCTTTGGGCGACGACAAGGCTGCCTTGCTGATTGACCGTATTTTGCAGGGGGGTGACGTCTCAGGCATTGAGAGCCTGAAGTGGATGGAGCCCTCCAGCGTGGCCGAGTTGCTGCGCAACGAGCACCCGCAAATTGTGGCGGCCATTCTGGTGCACCTTGACTTTGACCAGGCCGCTGATATTTTGAAGTTTTTCACCGAGCGCCAGCGCAACGAAGTGATGCTGCGGGTGGCCACTATGGAGGGCATTCAACCGTCCGCCTTGAAGGACCTTAACGAAGTGCTGTTCAAGGTGCTGGCGGGTGGCGACAAGATGCGCAAGTCATCCCTGGGTGGCATCAAGACCGCAGCAGAGATGATTAACCTGATGGGCACGGCCATTGAAGGCACGGTGATTGAGTCGATTCGTAACCACGACCCCGATCTGGCGCAAAAAATCATGGACAAGATGTTTGTCTTTGATGATGTGATTAAGCTCGATGACAAGTCGATCCAGACCGTGCTCAAAGAGGTGTCTTCAGACGTGCTGATCGTCGCGCTCAAGGGAGCGCAACCCGAGCTCAAAGACAAAATTCTGGCCAATATGTCAACCCGTGCGGCCGAGACGCTGCGCGAAGACCTGGAGTCCCGCGGGCCGATGCGCTTGTCAGAGGTGGAAGCGCAGCAAAAAGAAATTCTGAAAATTGTTCGCCGTTTGGCCGACGAGGGCACCATCGTCATTGGCGGTGGCTCTGATGACGCGATGGTGTAAACATGCGTAACTACACACGATTTATTCCGGGCGAAGAAATTGATGCCGTTGAGCAATGGCGCTTTGGCTCGATTGACACCGCCGACCAGATTCGCGTGGCAAAAGCCCAGGCGCTGGCGTCCGAGCAAGACGGCCTGCAAATGGAGTTGGCGCTGCAGGAGAGTCACCAAGTGGGCTACGCGGCTGGCATAGCACAGGGGCGGGCGCAGGCGCAAGCTGAGGCGCAGCAGCAAATGGCTGACTTCCTTGAGACCCAGGTCAAGGAGGCCGCAGCGCACTTCAGCGGGCTTTTTGGCGCCACCCAAAGTCAGTTAGACGAGGCGCAGCAAGTCATGGCGCAGGGGGTGCTGGAACTCTCATGCGAGCTGGCACGCCAGGTGCTGCGCCGGGAGTTGTCAGTCAATTCCAATGTGTTGCTGCCGGTGATTCGTGAGGCTCTGGATATGCTGGGCGTGGCGCACCGCAGTGCGGTGGTGCGCCTGCACCCGGCTGACCAAGAGGTGTTATCAGGCGCGCTGGAAGCCGAGTTTGCCGACATGGCGCTCACTCTGCGCGCCGACCCCGCGCTGCAGCCAGGCGGCTGCGTGGTGGAGTCGGCTGGCATGGTGGTAGATGCCACGCTGCAAAAAAGATGGCAGCGCGCGGTAGCCACCTTGGGGCTGGACGCGGCCTGGGAGGATGCAAGTGAGCCAAGCTGATGCGGCCCTGACGTGGCAAACCTTTTTGACCGATGCCACGCAGCGCGTGCACACTGGCACCACGCTGGAGGTACGCGGTACGCTGACGCGCCTAACCGGCTTGGTGCTTGAGGCCACTGGCATTCATGTGCCGGTGGGTTCGCAGTGCCTGGTGCGTATGAAAGCGCAGGCGCCGGTACTGGCTGAGGTGGTGGGGTTTTCCAATGACCGGGCTTTTTTAATGCCTGCCGGGGACGTGCATGGCCTCTCCAGCGGGGCCAGCGTGGAGCCCGCCCCGGCCTATGTGGCCAAGCCCCGCCTGGGCGATCGCCGCCAGTCGAAACGCGAATTTGGACCGGGGGCGCTGTGTCTGCCCTTGGGCGACGGCCTGCTGGGGCGCGTGGTAGATGCCCAGGGGGCACCCATGGACTACAAAGGGCCGATTCTGAATGTTGCCTCGGTGCCAATGGACCGCAAACCCATCAACGCCATGGACCGCGCGCCGGTGCGTGAGGCACTGGACACGGGCGTTCGCGCCATCAATGCGCTGTTGACGGTGGGGCGCGGTCAGCGGCTTGGCTTGTTTGCCGGCTCTGGCGTGGGCAAAAGCGTGTTGATGGGCATGATGGCACGTTACACCCAAGCCGATGTGATTGTGGTGGGCTTGATCGGTGAACGGGGCCGCGAGGTCAAGGAATTTATTGAAGACATTTTGGGCGAAGAAGGACGTGCCCGCGCCGTGGTGGTGGCGGCACCGGCTGACGCGCCGCCGCTGCTGCGCATGCAGGGCGCGGCCTACGCCACGGCGGTGGCCGAGAGCTTCAGAGACAAGGGCAAACATGTGCTGTTGCTGATGGATTCGCTCACACGTTACGCCATGGCGCAGCGTGAAATTGCCCTGGCCATTGGTGAACCACCGGCCACCAAGGGTTACCCGCCTTCGTGCTTTGCCAAATTGCCGCAACTGGTGGAGCGCAGTGGCAACGGGCTGCATGGCGTGGGGTCCATCACGGCGTTTTACACCGTGCTGTCCGAGGGCGATGACCAGCAAGACCCGATTGCCGATTCTGCTCGGGCCATTTTGGACGGGCACATTGTGCTGTCGAGGTCGCTGGCCGAGGCCGGCCATTTTCCGGCCATTGACATCGAGCAATCAGCCTCGCGGGTGATGCAAAATGTGGCATCAAAAGCGCACTTTGACCTGGCCAGGCAGTTCAAGGCGGTCTATTCCTGCTACGAAAAAGGTCATGATCTGGTGCGAATTGGTGCCTATGTGAGCGGCTCAGACCGGGCGCTGGACGAAGCCATTGCACTGCACGACCCCATGCTGCAGTTTTTGCAGCAAGACATGTTCGAGGCTGCCACCTTGGACAACAGTGTGAACCAAATGGCGGCGGTGCTCGGAGCATCCCGGCAGGGCAGATAAGAACACTTGAATCAGCGTCACCATGCCCAAATTCAGAAGTATTCGCCTCGCCATTGATTTGGCTGTGACCAATCGTGACCAGGTTCTGGCGGTGCTGCAGATGCACAGGCGCAACCACACCTTTGCCCAAAGCCAGATGGACCAGCTGCAGCAATACACCGTTGAGACCGAGCAACGCTGGATGAGCAGTGCGCAGCAGGGCACCTCGCCGGAGCTGATGCAGCACCATTACCAGTTCATGGGGCGCTTGCAGCAGGCGGTGGAGCTGCAGCAAGGTGCACTGGCCACAGCGGACAGCAAAGTGCAGGCCGCTGAGCAGCAGGTGTTGCAGGCTGAATTTCGCATTGCCAGCCTGAAGATGGTGCTGGCCAAGCGCGAGGGTGATCTGGCCAAAGTGCATCAGCGCCAGGAGCAGAAACAAATGGATGAATTTGCTTCCATGCAGACCATGCGGCAAGCCCGCTTGAAATTGGAGAACAGCGATGAGCATTGAATTGAGCAGCCCCCCCAAGGGCGCAAAAGTGGTGACCAGTGGAGAGCCGCATGGTAAAAAAGCCGGAAAGCCAGCCGATGCGTCGGGCAGCGGCGGCTTTTCTGCCTTGATGAGCTTGCTGTCTGCCGCTGAAGACGCTGCAGTCAGCCTGGTGCCAGGGACGTCATCGGCAGATGACCCACTGACTGAAAAAGAGGGCTTGAATGTGGATATCTCTGCCGCTGGTGGCGGTGCCGCGTTGCTCTTGCCGCCTGAGTTGCCTCAGGCATTTGCGGCGGGTGTGGCGGTGGGCAACGAATCTGCTGCAGCCACCGGAGTTGTCCTGTCACAGTTGGCTGACGGTGCTGTGCCCCAACCCGCTGTGGCGGCACTTGACTTGCCGGTCAAAGACAGCAAGGACATCCCTATGCCTTCAGCCGAGTCAGGCAGCTTGCCCCGCAAAGGAGGCTTCCAAGCAAGCTTGGCAGACAACAGTGCGCTGCAGAAGGCGGCTCTGGCCAGTTCGGCAAGCGATGCGCTGAGTGTGCGCGCTGATGCGGGCCAGACTGCTGTAGACCTGGCACAGGCCTCACCCGTGAGCGCCTTGTTGGCGCAAAAAAGCGTGGTTCTGGCGCACGCCGCCAGCATCGCCCAGCAAGACGCGAAAGAGCTGCGGGCTGCTGCGGTGTCCCAGTCGGCTATACCTGCAGCCGATGCCGTAACGACTTTGCTGGCTGGCGGGAGTGACTTGGCGCAGCCGCAAGGGCGATTTGGCGCCAGACCAGGTTCTGGGCAGTCTGGCTCCTCCGGTTTTGAAGGGGCGTTTGGCCAGGCGATGTCGGCCGCCAGCCGAGCTGACGCGGTGTTTGAAGTGCCCCCGGCAGCGGCTGTTGTGGCCGATACGGCGGTTGCGGAAACAGTCAGTTACTGGGCCAGTCAGGGTGTGCAAACGGCTGAATTGACGCTGGAGGGTTTTGGTGACGAGCCGGTCGAGGTCAGCATCTTGCTCAACGGGGATCAGGCCCAGATTGATTTCCGTACCGACCAGGCGGGGGTGCGCCAAGTGCTTGAGGCGGCGGTGGCGCAGCTGAAAGACCTGCTTTCAAGCCAGGGCTTGCAGCTTGCCGGGGTGTCGGTGGGCACTTCTGGCAAGGGGTCTGAAAATGGCGGCGAGCGCCGTCCGCGCCCAGGTGGCCAGCAAGTCACCATGGTCAAGACTGAGCCAGTGGGCACAGCCCCCAAGCGTGCAGCCAATCAGGCCGTCGGTCGGTCGTTGGACTTGTTCGTCTGACGGTAGACTCGCTAGGCTGATGCTTGCCCGGCTTATTGGCCGCTAATTGAGCGGTCAGGTTGGGACTTGTGCCTAATAATGCGTTTGAATTAATGTTGCAAAGGAAAGACCGTGGCCACCAAACCCGAACCGGCGGATGCCGCCAAGCCGCCACCGAAGAGTAAAAAGAAGCTGATCATCATCATCGTCGCAGTCTTGTTGCTGGTGCTTGGCGGTGGTGGTGCATTTTTGTTCATGAAGAAACAACAAGCGGCTGCTGCTGCCCTGGCCGAGGAAGATGGCGGTGGCCCTGCAGCGCATGCACCCGCAGCACATGCGGCGGACAATACGCCGCCGGTTTACTTGCCGATGGACAACATGGTGGTGAACCTGGCAGATGTTGGCGGCGAGAGGGTGGCGCAAGTTGGCATCACGCTTCAGGTGAGAGATGCGAAGGCGTCAGACAGCGTGAAGGCTTTTATGCCCACCATTCGCAGTGGCGTGTTGATGTTGTTGTCGCAAAAAACCTCTGAGGAATTGCTTTCCGCTGAAGGCAAGCAAAAGTTGATTGCCGAAATTTTGCGTGAAACCTCGGTGCCGTTCGGTGGCGGCGAAGAAGAAGAGGTTGATGAAACACCGGCTGCCAAGAAAAAAGTAAAGCGGAAGAAAGCGCCGGTGCAGTACCCGGTGGTGGGCGTGTTGTTTTCCAGCCTGATTGTGCAGTGATGCAAGGAACTATGCGCCATGAGTGAATCGTTCCTGTCCCAGGAAGAAGTCGACGCACTGTTGGAGGGCGTCACGGGTGAGAGCCAGAAGATGGTGGAGGATGCGGCTGAGACCGGGGAGGTTCGGGCCTACAACATCTCAAGCCAGGAGCGCATTGTGCGTGGGCGCATGCCCACCATGGAGATTGTCAACGAGCGCTTTGCCAGAAATTTGCGTGTGGGCTTGTTCAACTTTATTCGAAGAAGCCCGGAAATTTCAGTGGGCCCGGTGACGGTGCAGCGCTACAGCGCGTTTTTGCGTGAGTTGGCAGTGCCTACCAATTTTAATATTGTGGCCATTCGGCCCTTGCGCGGAAGCGGTTTGGTGGTGTGTGAGCCCGCCTTGGTGTTTGGTGTGATTGAATCCTTGTATGGTGGTATTGGCAAATTTCAGACGCGCATTGAGGGCCGGGATTTTTCTGCCACTGAGCAGCGTGTGATCAACCGCCTGGTGGACGTCATCACCGATGAGTACAAAAAAGCCTGGACCGGCATTTACCCGCTGGAGCTGGAGTACCAACGCTCAGAGATGCAGCCGCAGTTTGCCAACATTGCCACGCCCAGTGAAATCGTGGTGTCGACCTCGTTGCAGCTTGAAATTGGTGAAATTGCAGGTGCCATTCACATTTGCATTCCCTACGCCACGCTTGAGCCGATTCGTGATGTGCTGTATTCATCTACCCAAGGTGACTCGATTGAGGTGGATCGACGCTGGGTGAATGTGCTCACGCAAGAAATTCAAGCAGCCCAAGTGGTCCTGGTGGCAGAGTTGGCCCACGCCGATGCCACTGTGGAGCAGCTTTTGGCGATGAGGGTGGGTGACTTTATTGAGCTGGACCGACAGCCGCGCATTCAGGCGAAGGTGGATGGGGTTCCTATTTTTGAATGCCAGTACGGCACGCACAATGCAAAATACGCATTGAAGATCGAAAGAAGTTTGAGGAACAATGACCTCAATTGGAAAGGTGAAAGACATGGCAATTGATGAAAAACCCCCAGAAGATGACGGCATGGCCGACTGGGCAGAAGCGCTCATGGAGCAAAACACAGCAGAGACTGCTGCTGCCAGGCCAGAGCCTGGCGGTGTGCTGACGGGCGAGACACACCAGGCCTACACCGGTGGCAGTGACGCACAAATAAACGACATCAACCGGGTGCTTGACATTCCGGTGTTGCTGTCGGTTGAGTTGGGGCGGACCAAGGTGCCCATCAAGCACATTTTGCAGTTGGGGCAGGGCTCGGTGGTTGAGCTCGATGCCTTGGCCGGTGAACCCATGGATGTGTTGGTGAACGGTTACCTGATTGCGCAAGGCGAAGTGGTGGTGGTAAATGACAAATTCGGTATTCGGCTGACTGATGTGGTGACGCCGTCTGAGCGCTTGCGGCGTGTCAGCAAGGGCTGAAGGCCACATGTCGCAAGCCTGGGTTTCGGTGGTTCTTTTTGTGGTGTTGTTGGCCCTGGCACCGCTGGGGCTGAAATGGTTGCAACGCCGTGCGGCAGGCGGCGCGATGGGCCCAGCGGTGGCCAGTCGGATTGTCTCGGCGGTGGCGGTCGGGCCGCATCAACGGGTGGTCACGGTAGAGGTCGGGCCGGAAGATGCCAGAGTGTGGCTGACGCTGGGCGTGACAGCCCAAAATATCACCTGCCTGCACACGGTGGCCATGCCTTTGGGCAGGCCGGCGGCAGCTGATCAGTTCGTCGGGCACCTGCCCGACGCGCTGTCTTGAAATTTCAGTCAATGAACTCAAAAATGATGCGCGCGGGTGGGCTTCAAGCCAACAATCTGCTTGCTTGCCTGGTGTTGTTGTGCTTGATGCCTTCGCTGGGTATGGCGCAAACCACCGGTGCGCAGCTGCCCTTGTTGATGGGCACGGGTGCCAATGGGACGAGTTTTTCAGTGCCCGTGCAAACCCTGCTTTTTTTTACGGCACTGTCGTTCCTGCCCGCCATTTTGCTGATGATGACGGGCTTTACCCGCATTGTGATTGTGCTGTCGTTGTTGCGTCAGGCGTTGGGCACGCAGGCGGTGCCGCCGACGCAGGTGGTGGTGGGTTTGTCGCTGTTTTTGACGTTTTTTGTCATGGGGCCGACGCTGGACCGGGTCTATGAAGACGCCTATTTGCCCTACAGCACCAACACTATACCGTTTGAAGGGGCACTGGCTAAAGCGGAGGTACCGGTGCGCCAGTTCATGAGCAAGCAGACAAGGCAGTCCGATTTGGCATTGTTTGTGAAACTTGCCAAGCTTGACGTGGCCACCACTGCGGCCAATGCCCCGATGCGGGTGCTGATTCCGGCCTTTGTGACGAGCGAACTGAAATCTGCGTTTCAGATCGGGTTCATGATTTTTATTCCATTTTTGGTGATTGACATTGTGGTGGCCAGTATTTTGATGTCGCTTGGCATGATGATGCTGTCGCCGGTGTTGGTCGCCTTGCCGTTCAAATTGATGATTTTTGTGTTGGCTGATGGCTGGAATCTGTTGCTGGGTTCGTTGGCCGCCAGCTTTGTGACTTGAGGGGTTGCCATGAATGCGCAGTTGGTGTTAGCCATGGGCCAGGAGGCCATGTGGATGTTGCTGATGATCTCTGCCCCGGTGCTCGGTGTGGTGCTGGTGGTGGGCCTGTTGATCAGCTTGTTTCAGGCGGTGACGCAAATCAACGAGGCAACCCTGGCGTTTGTGCCTAAATTATTGGCGGCGATGGCGGTCTTTGCGCTGGCGGGCCCCTGGATGCTGGGGTCGTTGGTGGAGTACATCCAGCGCACCATCGAGTCCATTCCCGCATCGGTGATGTGAACGTGTTGCCAGCGCCGTGATCACCTTCTCAGAGGCACAGATCGTGGCCTGGTTGTCGCCGATGATCTGGACGTTTTTGCGCACGCTGGCGCTGTTCACTTCCGCGCCCGTTTTTTCATCCAAAGCGGTGCCCGTGCGTGCGCGCATTGCGCTGGCTTTTTTTGTAGCTCTGGCAGCGCAACCCAGCTTGGACGGACAGCCCCTGATCAGCATCAACGATCCCGGCGCCTATGGCGCTGTGGTGCAACAAGTGGGAATTGGCCTGGCCATCGGGTTTGCCATACGCGTGGTGTTTGCTGCTGTTGAGCTGGCGGGTGAGGTGGTCGGGTTTCAGATGGGGCTGGGTTTTGCGTCGTTTTTTGACCCCACAATGGGCGGGCAGTCCAGCGCGGTGGCGCGCTTTTTTGGACAAATGGCCACCTTCATGTTTGTCGTCATGAACGGCCATGTGATGGTGCTCATGACCGTGATCAAGAGTTTTGTGGCGTTTCCGGTGGATCAGAATTTTTTGGTGGCCCTCAAGCAAATGAAAATTTATGAGCTTGGAGGTGACATTTTTGCTGCCGGCTTGTGGATGGCCTTGCCGATGGTCGGCATGCTGATGTTTGCCAACCTGGCGCTGGGCATCGTGTCGCGCGTGGCACCCCAAATGAACATTTATGCGATTGGGTTTCCGATTACGCTAACAGTCGGTTTGGTCGGCATTGCGGTCACTTTGCCGATGTTGGATCAACCCTTTTTGGCGTTGATGGCTCGGGCCATGGATATTTTTTCACCTCGCTAAGGCGGCGCTGCCAGCCTGTTCCGGAGCTTCGCTCATGGAAGCTAAGCGCCTCAAACCAGACCATTGCGGATGGCGTAAACCGTCAGCTCTGAATTGTTGGTCAGTTTGAGTTTTTCGAGCACGCGCGAGCGGTACACGCTGACAGTTTTTGGGCTAAGCATCAGTTCTTCGGCAATGTCTGAGAGTCGCCTGCCGGAGGCAATTTTCAGCAGGGTTTGCAACTCGCGTTCAGACAGACAGGCATGCAGGCTCGTGCTCTCCGGAGTGCTGAGGTTGTCCACCAACATTTGCGCAACGCCTGGGGTGACGTATTTGCGCCCTTGTGCCACGGTGCGCACCGCAGTGATCAGGTCTGCCGGGTCGCCGGCTTTGTTGAAGTAGCCTTGTGCCCCGGCTTTCAGGCATCGAATCGCGTACTGGTCTTCGGGAAACATGGAAACCATCAATACTTTGATGGGTGAATCTGTTTCCCGCAAGCTCGACAGCACCTCCAGCCCGCTGCGGCCCGGCAAGTTGATGTCCAGAACCAGCACATCGCAGGCATGCGAACGGATGGCTTCGCGAACTTCCGCGTAGCTTGCGGCTTCAGCCGTCACCTGGATATCCGTCGCCTCAGACAGGGTGTCGCGGATGCCACGGCGCACCATGGCATGGTCATCACAAAGAATCACTTGAATCATGTGTCGAAGTCTCCGGTGTCATCGGCTGCTGGTTGGGTGAGTGGAATCGAGAGAATGATGGCGGTGCCATGGCCCGGCTGTGAACTCACATCCAGCCATCCACCTACGGTGCGGGCACGTTCTTTCAGGCCGCGGATGCCAAATGAGGTCGTTTTGGCAAGGTCCTGGCTGGTGATGCCAAGCCCATTGTCTGATACCTCCAGTGTCAGAACACCTTCCGCATCGGAGAGCTCAATCTGGACTTGGGTGCACTGGGCATATTTGCCAATGTTGGTTAACGCTTCTTGCGTGGTGCGATAAGCGGTCAACTGCACTGATTTGGACAAGCCCTCGATTTTTTGGGGTGAGCGCAAGGTGGCGGGCAGGCCTGTTCGCTTGGTAAAACTGGTGGCAAGCCACTGTACGGCAGCCACCAGCCCCTGGTCCAGCACGGCGGGCCGCAAATTCATCATGATGCGTTGACTGGCATCAAGCGCATGGGCCAGCATGTCGCTGGCAGCGCCCAGGTGCGACAGTGTCGCTGCGTCTGAAGTGTGTCGCGAGATCCAGGACAAATCAAAGCGCACGGCAGCCAGCGAGCCACCAATGTCGTCATGGATTTCACGGGCAATGGCAGCGCGTTCTTGCTCTATGGTGGTTTGCAGATACTCGGCAAAACTTGCCAGACGCTTTTCTGACTGCTCCAGTTCAGCGTCTGCGGCTTCTTTTTCCAGTTGGATGCGATGCATCTCAATGGCGCGCTCCAGCACGCGCGCAAGTTTGCCGATGTCTTCTTTGGGGAGGTAGTCACTGATGCCAACTTTGATGGCGGCCACTGCGGCAGACTCACCGATGGCACCCGACAGCAAGACACAGGGCGTTCGCAGCTTTTTTGTCTGCATCACTTCCCAGGCATCCAGCGCGGTAAATCCGGGCAACCGGTAGTCGGCAAGAACCACACTGAACGTGCGCTGGTCAAGTGCCTGGGCGAAGTCCTCCAAAGTGTCGACGCGTTTGATCTCCAGGGCGTCACAAGACCTTTGCAGTTCGCGCCTGACCAGCGCGTGATCAAGTGCGGAATCCTCCAAATGCAAAATGCGCAATGGCTTAGGGTGGGGGGGGTGGTTCGTCATATTTGGCGCTATGATTGTCCGCGATAGTTAAGCGTAACCGAGTCGCAAGGCGTTCACAGGAGAGTCTATTGGCCATGTTGCCTGATCAAACAGCTTTTTCGGTTCCGACAGTTGAGTTGCCTGTGATGTTGGTGGCTGAAGTGCAAGACTCGTTGCTGGTGGTCGTGCATGACCTGAATCGTTTGGATGGTTTGTTGGCGCACGCCATGGAGAACCTGATGTTGCGTTTCACCGCAGCGAGTGCAGACCTCTCAGATCCGGCATTGATCGCCGTGAAAGAATTGGAAGGGGTGCGCCATGCGTTGCATGCGGCAGTGACCGAGTTGCAGTTTCAGGACATGGCATCGCAGTTGATTGTTCACACGTCCAAGATTCTGCAAGGCTGTGCCTACCGTCTGGCCTCTGATGCCATGGGCTATGAAGATGGTGAGGCCGTTCCTTTTGTTGAAGATGTTCCCGAGCGCCCCAATCCTGTGACGCAGGATGAAATGCAGGCGGGATCGATTGAGCTTTTTTAAATATCTGGCGACAGATGGAAATAGTCGGAGTTTTTCATGCCTTTAATACTCACTGTTGATGATTCGCCATCTATGCGCAAGATGGTGTCATTCACGTTGACTGGTGCCGGTTTTCAGGTTGTAGAGGCGGTGGATGGTGTTGATGCCTTCGAGAAGGCGTTGGTGCAGTCGTTTGATCTGGTGTTGACGGATCAAAACATGCCGCGCCTTGATGGTTTGGGTTTGACGCGCAAACTCAGGGAGCATCCCCAATTCAAGTCGATTCCCATATTGATGCTCACAACCGAGTCCAGTGACCTGATGAAGCAGGCCGGGCGTGCAGCAGGTGCGACGGGTTGGTTGGTGAAACCGTTTGACCCGGCGCGATTGATTGAGGTGATCCAAAAGGTCATTAAGTAAGTTGGGTTTATTTCGTAACTGATTTAGAAAAAATGGCAGGAGACAGTCATGGCTGAAGTGCATCAAGATTCGGGTGGTTCGGGGGCTGACTTTGACTTAAGTCAGTTCTATCAGATATTCTTTGAGGAAGCCGGTGAAAACCTGGATTTGATGGAGCAAATGCTGCTCAATTTGAATCTTGAAACCGCCGACGACGAAGAGTTGAACGGCATCTTTCGCTGTGCGCACTCGGTCAAAGGGGGCGCTGCAACGTTTGGCTTTTCCGATGTGGCAGAGTTGACGCACCAGATGGAGTCTTTGCTGGACCGTTTGCGCCGACATGAACTGCAACCCAATTCGGCCATGGTGGA